>NZ_JBHTGY010000059.1:0-117406 GCF_042676305.1 Paenibacillus sp. GCM10027630
CATAGTCTAGCTGAGGATCTCTTTGATTAGAGCGAAACATAGACATCACCACTTTCCAAATTATTTACTATATTATATCAAATTAACGCGGTGAATTGGTGAATTGTATTAAAGAAAAAAAAGACTGCCGAGACTTTCTCGACAGCCTGAAAATGTCAGGTTAATTGATCCGATAAATAGCGTTCCAAGCCCTATAGCTGGAATTTCTCATGCTAATTCTACGTATTTTGGCTCATATCATCCATAGCGTCTATATTAGCTTGAGTTTTTCCAGTTAGATTGATTTCAAACGATATCCAGGCTGAATTAACATGAGGATTTCCATCTATTGTCTTTCTTTCGGCAGCCGCCCGAAAATCCTAGTCTCCTCGAAATCAACCTTCGAACATCGGTTCTCTCGCCATCACCTTAAGCAGCATCCACAAGGGGCAGCCGCCTAATAGCTTAAGCTATTAAGTGGCTGCCCCTTTGTAAATGAACTATATTAATGCTCCATATGGTCTTCAGGCTGCGCTGCCTTAACAGTCAAGCCTCCGTCTACCATCAGCAAATGTCCATTAATCTGCATGGCCTCATCTGATGCCAGGAATACAACTGCGTCACCGATCTGCCTGGCTGTTCCAAGCCGTTTCATCGGATTAGCCTCCACTTCTTGGGCACGAATACGCGGATCTGCCAAGAAGTCTGTGCACATATCCGTATCGACCGTGCTTGGTCCTACAGCATTTACGTTAATGTTATATTTACCAAGCTCAATAGCCATTCCCTTGGTAAGCATATTAGCCGCCGCTTTGGAGGATTGATAATGCGGGATAACCGGGCTTGTAACGACAAGGCTTGCTGTCGACAGCACATTGATAATTTTGCCGTAACGCTTCTCAATCATAGATTTGGCAGCAAGCTGTGAGCACATGAAGATGGACTTTACATTGGTGTTGTAAGTCCGGTCCCAAGTCTCCTCGGTAACCTTCATAAAAGGTTCAAAAGGAGCAATACCAGCATTATTAACCAAAATTTCGATATCCCCAAGCTCCTGCTGAACCTTCTGGAACATGGCCTCCACCTGCTCCTTATTGCCCACATCCGCCTGAACAACAATTGCTTTACTACCCAGCGCTTCAACCTGCTCCTTCACATTTTCCGCTAAAGAACGGGAACGGTCGGACGTATAGTTAATCGCAACAAGGGCTCCCTCTTCAGCCAACCTAATTACGATTGCTTCACCAATCCCCCGGCTCCCGCCCGTTACTAGAGCTACCTTACCACTTAATCTGGCCATTGCTGATTTCCTCCTATTAATTTTGCGTTAGCAAAACTAGCATCGAACGTACTATTTATATTAAAGACTAGGTCCAATTCGGTTAATGCTGAACTCCGTATGGCCGAGAATTTCTGCCTTAGTCAGTTTACCGTTTGCCACCTCTTTGATTTCATTCCAGATCAGCTCTCCGGCATCCTCCAGGCTTATTGTGCCAGCCAGCATGTCGCCTACATTAACATCCATGTTATCGCTCATCCGCTCGAACATCCGTGTGTTTCCTGTGATTTTAATAACAGGAATAACCGCTGAGCCTGTCGGCGTACCGCGTCCGGTTGTGAAACAAACCAGATGAGCTCCACCTGCGGCCATTCCCGAAACGCACTCAATATCGTTGCCGGGCGAATCCATAAAGTATAAACCATTTTTCGGGATAGTCTCGGCATACTCTACAATGCCCTGAATAGGTGCATTGCCGCATTTACTAATACAGCCAAGGGACTTCTCCTCGATTGTCGTCAAGCCGCCTGCAATATTACCAGGACTTGGGTTGCCTCCACGCATATCGGCACCCATCCGCTCTACTTCTTTCTCAAATCGGTTAACGATATGATACAGCTCTCCAGCAACTTCCTCTGTCGCACAGCGGGATGCCAGAACATGCTCCGCACCGATGATTTCAGTCGTTTCACCGATGACAACGCCGCCGCCCAATTGAATAAGCGAATCGGCAGCAGCACCTAAAGCCGGGTTCGACGCTAATCCTGAGGTAGCATCAGAACCGCCGCATTTCACACCAATGATAAGCTCGCTGAATGGAACCGGCTCAGGCTGCATGGCATTCAATTGCGCCTGCATCTTCTTGGCAATCTCGACACCGTGCTGAATCGCCTTAACCGAGCCGCCGACAGATTGAATATCGAATACTTCTACCAGCTTGCCTGTAGGCCGGATTGCATCTGCAAGCTCATTAGGATCTATAACCTCACAGCCCAAGCTGATAATGATAACTCCGCCAACATTCGGATTTCTCCCGGTCCCTGCCAACACATCGAATGTGCGCTCTTTATCCGCACCAATCTGGCTGCATCCATGCTGATGGGGAATTGCGACGGTTTCAGGTACCATCTGGGAAATACGGCTGCACACTTGATTAGCACAAATGACTGTCGGAATAATGAGCAAATGATTGCGGATTCCTACCGTGCCATCAGGTCTTCTATATCCCATCATATGATCCATTTTGTTGTCCTCCTATGAGCTTCGCTTGAGCGAAACTGACTTTCGTTAGCATGTTCTAAGTATGATTATCTAAACCCTTACAGCCTGGTCTCCCCGGCCGCGTATACCTTCAACGTTGTGCACATGTACATGCTGTCCGGCCTGTATGCCAACTGTCGTTCGACCGATGACTTCCCCATATTTACGGATATCCGTTCCTTCCGCAGCATCCTCTATTGCAAATTTATGACCGAAAGGAATCGGATCAATTAGCGTCAGCTCTCTTACTTGATCCTGAACGCGGTATATTATTTTCTGCCCTTGCTGCAAATCCTTAATTGCCGTAGCTACGTGATCGCGCGCATCCATTACCAATGCATCAGCGCCCGCCTCGATATGATGACCTGCCATGTTTATTACACTCCTTCGTGTTTCGCCTAGCGAAACTTACTTTGCAAGCTTTTGCTCATCTACCAAACGGTTGGTCAGAGAACCCAGTTTGTCGATTTCAATGGTCACAACATCGCCGTCTTTCAGGTATACCTGTTGGGACTCTGGCAAGCCCAGTACTACGCCCTCAGGAGTACCTGTCAAAATCACATCGCCCGGAACCAAAGTCATGTGCTGGGAAATGTAGCTGACGATTTCATCACAATGGAAAATCATGTCGGATGTATTGGAGTTTTGGCGAACTTCTCCATTGACGATACAACGGATACCCAAGTCGTTCGGATTGCCTACTTCATCTGCTGTTACAAGATAAGGACCTAATGGGCTGAAGCCGTCGCAGCTTTTGCCAAGCAGCCATTGCTGCGTGCGCAGTTGAAGATCACGGGCTGACAAGTCATTAACATTACAGTATCCGAATACATGGCTCAAAGCGTCCTCTTTGGACACATACTTCGCTTTCTTGCCAATAACGATTACAAGCTCCGCCTCATAGTCGACTTTGCTGGATACTTTTACAGGAAGCGGAACGTCTGCGCCATGACCGGTTAAAGTGTTATTAAATTTATTGAATAAAATCGGGTATTTCGGAATCGCTGCTCCCGTTTCTTCAGCATGCTTACGGTAGTTAAGACCTACACAAATGATTTTGTTAGGATGCGTAACGCAAGGTCCAAGAGTCAGATCCGATTCATTTAGGACATAGCCGGATTCAGCACCTGCTGCTGATAGAGCTTGGTTTACATAGGATTGAAGAGATGCTACGGCTGCTGCTCCGCCATCGATGACTTCATGCACCGTTTGTGCTACGGATTGGCCGGCTGCAGCAGGAACCTTTTGCAATGCAGCGGAAATATGTACAACGCCTTGTTCGGTTTTAACGCCCAGCTTTTGTTGACCATTTTCGATAAAAGTTAGCAGTTTCATCCTCTTCATTCCTCCATTAGTTAAATGATTAAATTCTAAGCATCCTTGCCAAAAACTACACCACCGTCAATGTACAACGGAGAGCCCATCATGAAACGCGATTCGTCTGAAGCCAGGAACAAGGCCGCTTTAGCAACATCCTCAGGTCTGCCCAGATCTCCGCTTAATTGACGTTTCTTCAACCCTGCGATAGCTTCCTCAGGATCATCGTACGAGGTGCGCAAATAATTTTCTACAAAAGGAGTTAAGATGGTTCCAGGCAGCAGCGCATTGACACGAATTTGGTAAGGTGCATAATCAACCTGCATCGATTTGGTCAAAGCAAGCACAGCGCCCTTGGTTGCCGAATAAGAAGCGCGGCGAGCCAAGCCGATCTCAGCAATACATGAGGACATATTAATGACAGATCCTTCACGGCGTTCCATCATATGAGGAATCACATACTTGCTTGGCAAGTACACACCTCGGATATTGATATTAATAACACGGTCCCATGCGTCGGGCTCCACCTCATGGATCGCACCTACACCGCTAACGCCTGCGTTATTGAACAATACGTCGATACGGCCATAAGCTGCGATCACTTGATCAACCATCGCCTTAACGGATTCGGGATCCGTAACATCGGCTTGGATAAAGATAGCATTGCCGCCAGCCTGTTTGATTAGCTCAACCGTCTCCCGGCCTTTTTCCTCCATTAAATCATTGACGATAACTGTAGCGCCTTCCTTAGCGAACAAAAGGGCTGAGCTCTGTCCGATTCCCGAGCCTGAGCCAGTAATTAAAGTGATTTTATCCTGCAATCTCATAACTGCACATCCTTCATAATAGATTGAATTATGACGTACTCTGCGATAATCTTGCTGCCAATGCACATATCTCACGTTGTGCCAGCTCTCGCTTCTGTTCCCACTCATGCTGGAACATGGAGCAGCTTATCGCAGCGATTGCCTTCCCTTCAGCATCATGCACAGGCGCTGCGACACAGCAAAAGCCCATGACCGCTTCTTGCAGGTCAAAAGCATAACCATCCGCGCGTACAATTTCCAGCTGAGTCAATAATTCGCTGCGCCGATTTATCGTATGCGCCGTCGGGCAAGGCTCCAGCTGCTCTTGCGGAAACAACTGCTCCAGCGTTGACATATCCAACGATGCGAGCATCGCTTTACCCAGCGCTGTAACATGCGCCGGCAGCTTCATGCCCGGCTCCGAGGCCAAGCGTACGGGAGACGGCATCTCCTCCTTGGCTAAATAAAGCACCTCGTGCTGCTCCAGCTTAGCCAGTTGGATCGTCTCTTGAATCGTGTGCTTCGTCACAGCAGCTTCCTTACGGAAACGATCAATCAAGCTGAACTGCTTGAAAAAAGCGTTTCCAATGAATCCCAGCTTAGCTCCTAACGAGTAAGTTCCTTCCGACTCCCGCACTACCCATTCCAAAGTCTCCATGGTGTTCAACAAAGAGAACATCGAGCTTTTGTTAATGCCGAGATTGTTCGATAAATCAATAAGTCTAAGCTTCGAAGGCTGTTCCGAGATCATCTGCAGTACATCGTTGGCCTTTTCCAAAGCCGGAACCCAATATTTCTTTTCCATTGCGTCCTCCCAAGCTGAAAGACAATTACGGTTTACTATAATAAACCTTAGTTTTGTATAATCTACAACTAGATCGTACCACCGATAAAAAACGGTGTCAACTGGTTTTAACCTTTTTCAAACAACATAGTTTTCAATCATTCTAATCATCATTAGATCAGCAAAACGGGCACCCCCTCCACCTGTTCAGTGGTCTGAAGTGCCCCTCTCAAAAAATCCGTTATCCTATTAATTGTTATCCCTATTTCACCTTATTTGACTACATGCAGTACACTTTCCATCTTCTCTTCATCCAAATCTATTCCAAGTCCAGGTCCATCCGGAACGTGAATGAAACCATCCTTGATGACAAATTGCTTGGTTAAAAATTGCTCTCTGATGCTTTCTTTCTCAATGGAATATTCATAATAGCTGGTACATTCCGGCGTGCTCGAGGCCAGATGGAGGGCAGCGGCAAAGCCCACGCCACGGGTTGTATTATGCGGTACGTAATGAATATTAAACGCACGGCATAACGTAGCAGCCCGCTTCGCGCTCAATATCCCACCGCATTTGATCGGATCAGCGGCATACAGATGGCATGCGCCTTTGGCAATGAAATCGCGGAAGGTGAAAATATTCCAGTCCTGCTCGCCAACATGGATCGGAACGGGCAGCGTGCTGCACAGCCGCACATAGGTATCCACATCGTAATAAGGGCATGGCTCTTCATAATGATGAATATCATACTGCTTGATCTTATCAAAGAGCTGTACAGCCTGAATGTACGTGTAGGAGCTGTTGCCATCAACCATCAGCTTGCAATCGGGTCCAATTTCCTCTCTGACCCTCCGCACTTTCTCGGCATCTTCATTCAGATCAACCGGCAGACCCGTGCCGAACCGCGGACCTACCTTGATTTTAACAGCCTTAAACTGAAATCTGTCCAATCCTTCACGCAGCTTGCCTGTCTCCTGATCGTTACTCAGATCTCTGCTCATGCTTGAGCCGTATAAAGGAATCGTTGCTCTATACTTCCCGCCGAGCAGATTATACAAGGGCTGACCCAGAAATTTGGCTTTTGCATCCCATAATGCAATCTCTACACCGCTATAAGCTGCTGCCAGCAATTGTCCGGATATTTTATAATGCTTTCTCATAATCTTTTCTTCAATTCTTTCGATATCAAAAGGGTCCATTCCAATCAGCTGCGGCTTAATAACGCTCTCAATGATTTGCAAGACCGAGTCGACCTGCATGGGACTACATTCGCCATACCCTGTAATCCCTTCGTCCGTCTCCACTTTTACGTAGAACATTCTTTGTTCAATCCCCACATAGGAAACTACATTAGTGACCTTCATTCCTCGCTCCTCCAGACCCATATCAGCACTTGGTTAAACAGCTGCAATGGTTACTTTTTATTGGGATCTTTCGCATATTCCTGACTAAGCTCCTCAATCACCTTATCTCCGCCAGCTTTAGTCCACTTATCCAATACATCCTTCCAGCCCTTCTCGTCCAGCTCGCCCATGATGTATTTAACGCGGCCATCTGTAATAATTTTGTTTAATTCGGACCCTTTGCTGACCAAGGTAGGGGTAATGTAAGCAGCAGCGGGGTTGATCACAAGGTTCTTCTCTACAGCCTTTTTGGCTGCTTTATATTTAGTCGTATACTTGTCGAATTCTCCTGGCATCGCACGCGACCCATCCGCTACCTGTAATGCCTGCTGAAGATGGATGACCTCCGAAGCATATTTCGTATCCTGCTCCGGCGTGCGCTTCGCCTTACCGTTATCTACCGAATAATGAACACCCTGAATGCCCCATTCAAAAATATTTTGACCGGTCTCATCAGACAGCTTATCGAAATAAGCCAAAATTTTACGAAGCTCAGCCTCTGTTTTCACACTTTGCTTTGGAATCAGGAATGCCCCGGACCAGCCATTATCCATAAGCACCTTAGTCCCCTTCGGACCATTCAATGTACTCGAAACATCCAGCTCCGCTTTAGGGTTAATTTTGAACAGCTCCGAATGTCTTGTAATAAAGTCGGGATCACCCAAGCGAAGGCCATATAAACCTTTGTTAACATTATCAATATTTTTCACTCTCGTTGTGATGGCAAAGTCAAGATTGATCAGCTTCTCCTGATAAAGCTTGCGATAAAAATTCATAGTATCCATGTATTCCTTGCTGAATGCGGTTGGAATCAGCTTGCCGTCCTTAATATCATACTCATTCCCGCCGCCATATGCCGCCATAATAAACTTGAAGCCGCGAATCGACATTTCCTCGCCCATACCTAAAGTATCATTTTTACCGTTTTTATCCGGATCGTTCAAGGTATAAGCTTTGATAACATTGTAAAGCTCATCAACTGTAGTTGGCGGCTTTAAGCCTAAGGCATCCAGCCAGTCCGTCCGGTAAATCATCCCGTCTCCTACCAAGGATCTGCTTCGGAACATATAATAATTTTTACCATCCACGGCCGTGTTCCTCAGAACATCCTTATTCATCGCTCTTTCCAGATTCGGATAATCCTTCAGATACGATCCAATTTCCCAGAAGTGGCCCGCACGAATCGCATTGATGATAGGCATTGGCTTATTATTGACAAGGATCACCATAGGAAGCCCGCCCGAGGCGACCGTTGCATTCAGTTTCTCATCATAGGTGGAGCCGGGTACCCATTGAATTTCCAGCTTCGTGTTGGTATGCTTCTCAATTGCTTTAATGATCGGATCATCAGGGCGTGGCGGCTCGGCCAATACACTCTGGTTCATCATCGTAATGCGAAAGGGTTCATTACTCGTTGCCGTCGGCTGCTTGTCTCCTTGAGGAGCCGTACTTCCACTACTTCCTGCGCTGCAGCCAATAACGCTTACACTGAAGGCTGTAACTAAGCTTATTAACGATAGATTGCGCAATTGATTTTTAGATTTCAACATACTTGATCACCCCTTAGTTGATTTATTAAAGCTGCGATCTCTATAAAGCCAGCCCTTGCTCCAGCTTAAACCGAAATGCCATCACGGCCTTTTTTACCAATATCCAGCTTGTCTCTAAGTGCTTCTTCTTCCAAGTTACCGGAGAAAAACTGGCTCGCATTATAAATATAATGAAACCCGGTCTTGATCGCGATAGCATAATGGCTTCTAGGCTCTGTACCAACAACTGCCGCCAATTCCTGCTGTGACACCTCAGCGCCATTTCGGAGAGCTGCTGTCAGCTGCAAAATCGGCTCATTCCGATCATAAAAATTCGGTTCAATAACAAATCTTTTGACTTTAGCAGGGTCAGGAGTCACTATCGCATTGGCATAACGGTCCATATGAATAATTTGCTCCTGATGACGCGCGTACAGCTTATCCATCCAGCCTTCGATATTTTCGGTATCCGGAATGAAGGTGTGCATTTCAATTAGCGCTCTTTGATGAAGAATCCGATAAAAATCCGTCAATGCGGTTATGTTAAATTCGGCAGTAATCGGCAAGCTCTCTATCCCTTTCTCGAAGCTCGCCATTTCAAAATGAAAAGGAGTATTGCGCCTCTTGGCATAGAGCTCGCTAAAAATGAAGGCATCATGGTAAATACTGCAATCGGTCGGAAATTCCGTAGATTCCGGTTCATGCTCTCTGAATACCGGCTTCATCTGCCGATCCGCTGCTCTGTGGGAGAGCCATCCCAATATAAAAGCCAGCTTGTAATCCAATCGGTCCTCTGCTGTTCTCGTTTCCCACCTCGACCGGTAATCCTTCAATAAATTTACAGTGAACTTATCGCCAGACCGTGTCACACTCCCGAATTGAGCAAACTGTGGAAATTTTTTACCAACCTCCTTGAATGAAGCATGGATATTTTCCGACGCATACATAAGATTAAAACAATCCTCCAGCACCGCTGTATGTGTTACGTGTTCTGACAATGAAATCACTCCTCTGATCCATTTTTGTATTTCGACCGCTATTTAAGCTTCCTTCCAAATTCTAGGGCGGCCGGACTCTCACCATTGAGCTGGCTGCTTTCATCTCTCATCACCTTCGTCTGTGAAATAAATGTGAGCTTGGTTGGTGTAGGCTAGCCTTTTACGGAACCAATCATTGCCCCCTTGGCAAAATGCTTCTGAAGAAACGGATACACACAAAGAATAGGGAGAGTGGAAATAACGATGACGGCCATCTTGATGATTTGAGCAGGAGGAACGATATAATTTTGATCAAATGCAGTAGAATCTCCAATTCCTCCTTGCGCTAAAATAACGATTTGCCGCAGCCATACCTGTACAGGCCACATGCCGTTATCATTGATATAAAGCACTGCCGAGAAGAAGGAATTCCAGTGTCCAACTGCATAGAACAAAGAGAACGTAGCAATCGCCGGCAAAGAAAGTGGAATGACAATCTGCCACAGTATCCGCAAATCGTTACAGCCGTCTATTTTAGCCGCTTCCTCCATGCCCTCGGGCATCTGTTGAAAAAAGTTTTTCAAGACGATTAAATTAAAAGCACTTATGGCTCCCGGCAATAATAGCGCCCAATAGCTGTCCAGAAGACCCAAGGTTTTGACTACCAGGAAGGTCGGGATCATCCCCCCGCTGAAAAGCATCGAGAAAATAACCATCAGCATGAGCGGCTTCCGCCCGTCCAAATCCTTTCTGGACAACGGATAGGCCATAAGGCAGGTGAATAACAGATTAATCAATGTCCCGGCTATCGTTATGAAAACCGTCACACCCAGACTTTTCAAAATCACATTCGAAGAGAAAATATACCGATATCCCTCCAAAGAGAATTGAGTTGGAAACAAGACGAATTTCTTCATGATCATTTCTTCCGGGGCCGTTAAGGAACCGGCTAATACATAAATAAAAGGCAGGATTGTAACTAAAGCAAATAAGGATAAAAATACATAATTAAACGCATCAAACAACCTGCTGCCCCACGAGCGGTCTTCTACCATCAGCCTGCACACCTTTCTTTCTTTTTGTATAATCTCCTATTGACTGGCGAGCGGGCTTAGTAGATTCCCTCTTCACCGGCTTTTTTAGCCAAGAAATTAGCGAGCAGCACTAAAATTATGCCAACTATAGATTTGAACAAGTTAACAGCCGTCGCATAGCTGAAATCGCCGCCTTCAATTCCTTTTCTATATACATAGGTATCGAATACTTCCCCAACCTCCGTATTCATCGGATTCAGCATAAGAAAAATTTGTTCAAAGCCCGAGTCCAGAAAGTTGCCTAATCTTAGTATTAAAAGAATGACGATCGTACTTTTAATCGCCGGAAGTGTCACATGCAGAAGCTGATGCCAACGATTTGCCCCGTCAATTCGCGCAGCTTCATATTGTTGAGGATCTATGCCTGCCAAGGCAGCAAAAAACAGGATTGTCCCCCATCCGGTTTCCTTCCAGATGACCTCGCTGATTATCATGCTTCTAAACCATTCCTTACTTAGCAGGAAATTGATTTTATCTCCGCCAAAATAAACAAGCATATTGTTCACAATTCCGTCTTCTGTAGTAAACAAGATGTAGGCAATCCCTACTACAACTACCCAGGATATAAAGTGGGGAATATAAATCAGAGTCTGAATGAACCTTTTGAACAATTCCTTGCGCATTTCATTCAACAACAGAGCAATCATGATGGGCAATGGAAAAAAGAAGAACAGGTTGTACACAGCCAAAATAATGGTGTTCTTAAAAATTTGAATGGTAGACTCATTGTCAAAAATTGTTTGAAAATGCTTCATGCCGACCCAGCTGCTATCCCAAAAGCCTGAAAAAGGCGAATAATCCTGAAAAGCAATTAACACACCCCACATCGGCAAATATTTAAAAAGAATGAAATATAGGACACCTGGAAAAAGCATGAAGTACAACCACCGATTTTTGATGACCCTTTTTATCCATGGCGTGCGTAAAGTTCGGGCTTGGCTCAACCCTTTGGTTAAACTAATATTCAAGACAAGACCCCTCCTGTTCTGTTCTATTGTGTAGATTTCTATTCGGTTTCGGCGGTTCGAATCGGTTTATAAACTGACCTTAACATGAGCTTGAATGACTTGATAGAATCATTAGAGAACCTTTTGAAAACCCTTACACAAGCAGCCATGCCGCCTTGAAATAATCCATAGCATGTCAGCGCATAATCCTTAAAGAGACAAATACTTATCTATTACAAGACCAATTAATCCTTAGGTGACATCATTAAATTCTTTATTAAAAAAGCAAGTATGCATATAATAAAGTAAGCGCATTCAAATCAATCAGAAAATAGGGGTGCCCCATGTTCCGCTTGAATAAATATTTGACAAAGCTGCTTATATTTAGCCTTTGCTTGAGCACGGTTCCTGTTATTTTACTCGGAAGCATCTTCTATAACCGTGCAACAAATTCCATTCAAGAAAAAGTTAATGAAGGAAATGTGCACATTCTGGAGCTAACACGCCTGCGTGTAGAGCAAGTATTACAAACCGTAGAACGTTCGCTGGAAAGATTGGCGGATAGCAGCAGTGTGGTAGAATCGCTCGACACCTATATAACTCCCACCAAATTTCAGCTATTCGGCGAGCTAACCCAAGCCATGTACCGGGTGCAAACTTTTGATGTAGGTGTGCAGGATGTACATTTAATCAATTTGCAAAAAGGATGGATCATTAATAACAGCGGCTTTTACAGCTTTGATGAAATCAATTATAAGGAGCGCTTCAATCAGTACGTCAATATGACGGAATCCAAGTTTTGGACTAGTGAGCAGAGCGGCTTAACCAAGGACAACCGTTCAGGCTCCAACCGAGTAATAAGTCTTGTGAAGAAAATACCGGCCAATTCAGATCATCCCTCAGCCATGCTCATTGCTGAAATCTCCAGCCGGGAGCTATCCAATTTAATCAGTAAAAACAATTCGCTTGGCGAGGTTATCATTTTCGACCGGACCAACCATATTTTAGCGATGCAAAACGAGAATTTCAGCGGTCAAAACTCGGATATACAATCGCTTTACGATCAGCTGTCGGGTTCAAAGCTATTGCCCGGAAATTTGGTAACCTCTCTCAATGGAAATGAAGTAGGCATCGTGCATCAGCAATCTACTTATAACCAATGGGGTTATTTGTCGATCATCCCTCTGGAGGAAATATACAAGGAATCCCGTAAAACGGGGTGGATTGTGCTTATCTCCTGCCTGCTTCTGCTGCTATTAAGCATTCTCATCTCCTTGCTGGTCTCCAGGAAACTGTATACGCCGATCCGCAGGCTGCAGGAATCCTTCAAGATGCCTTCTGGTTCCATTCATGCAAGCGGGGACGAACTCCCCGACAAGCAAGACAATGAATTCGATATGATCAACAAGAGCATTTCGCATATGCAAACGCTGCACAATCAAATGTCACAGCAAATCAACGGACAGGTTAAGCAGCTTCAGGAGCTGTTCGTTCTAAAATTGCTGCAAGGGGAACTTAAACCTTCAGAAATTAAAGAGAAGCTGCCCATATTAATGAGCGCTCCTCCCTATCAATTAGATTGGTTGGTCGTGTTTGCCTTGCAAATCGATACGCTGGAGGGAAGCCGTTTCAAGGAAAGGGACCGGGAGCTGCTATTGTTCGCCATCAACAATATGATCAATGATATTATCCCTTACAAGCAGCGCCTTCTTCCCATCACCATCCACAAATATCAAGTTACAATCGTCTACACCAATCATCATTCAGCAGAGCAATTCAAAGATTTTACCTACGCTATGGTAGAAAAAATCAAATTGGAAATCGGCCGCTACTTGGGCATTCCTATCAGCATAGGAATCAGCAGACCGTATAAGGATATTAAAGATGCGCCACATGCCTATGATGAAAGCTTGAAGGCTTTGAAAAACAGGCCGTTCACAGGACAAAATACTATTTTGTATTATGACCTTCAGCAGACAGGGAAAATCGAGCTAGGACACTTTCCTGACGAAACGGAGAAGGCGTTAATTCAAGCTATTAAATATGCCGATGCAGATAACATCGATGTGCTGCTGGATCGTTTTCTCGATGAAATCGCCCATTATTGTACTACCTACAGCGAGTACCAAGTATCTCTGGTCCGATTCTTTGTTGATGTAACCCGGCTTATTCAGGATTCAGGGACTGCATTCCATAGCGTGTTCGAAAATGATAAGCCATCCTTCGAGGAATTGTTGGAATTAAAGACAAAATCTGAAATTCAAGTCTGGTTTAAGCATCAAATGATTCAGCCCCTTCTCCCCTTGTTTGAGGAAAGAAGAAGCAATAAATTCCAGAATATTTCCAGGGAAATTATTCGTATGGTACAAGAGGAATACGATACTGACCTTACGCTTGAAATTTGCGCATCCAGACTGAATTATCATTCCAGCTATATAAGCCGCGTGCTTAAAAATGAATTGGGGGTTAATTTCAGTGAATATTTGTCGCAGTACAGACTGAACGTGGCCAAGGAGCTGCTGGAGGAAGGAAGTATGAAAATTTCAGCAATAGCAGAAAAGCTACGTTACCATAATCCGCAGAACTTCATCCGTTATTTCCGTAAAATGGTTGGGATAACTCCCGGCAAATACCGGGAAATGTATGCTAATGAAGCGGATAGTCATGCGGAGTAGGCGGATTGCTGTAAAGGAAAAACGCCTTACGGCGTCCTTGGTGTACAATTTACGTTTGTGCATTGGAGGGATGGATGTGGGATTTCGGCCGCTGTTGGAACACGATCTTCAAAGGTAGGTTGCAGCTGCATACCCGAGCAGTCACCGAAGGTGACGACCAGCGCGGAGGCTATCACTCCTCCCCATTCGAGTAGGCGGAGCCGTTTCCCTCAGGAATTGCGCCCCATACCCATGCCCTCTTTTGTTCTACTCTTTGCTTGGCGCTGCTTCCTTGCTTATTAAGCCTAATCAAAACATTCGCTTTACTACAAGACTCCATGTCGTGGCTGCTTCTACTGTGAGGAGGGGATATCAACTACCCTTTTCTTTCCAACGCGCGCTCGGGATCCGTGCGCGTTGTGGCGTTGCATGGTGGTCGGTCGAACCCCACAGCTTTCGGCTTTAGAGCTTGGGAATCGCTCCCTCTAGCTTACTCTTACTCTTACTCTTACTCTTACGGAACGTCACGCCGTTATTTGTCTTGTATCCTATCCAATTCATGATTTCACGGAACTACGATCCGCTATTTCGTCTCCAAACGACCAAATTGCCTACATTTCAAGCAAATAAGGGATCGTACTTCCGTTTCACATGAATGTTCACGTGTGCACACAATAAAATAGCGTACCCTCGTTCCTCAATCCTTTCAATTGGGGGCTAACCACGCTCAGTTGTTCGGGAGTTAACCTCTTTTGCTCATAATTGAGATAAATACGGAGCATTTCGAAGACGATGAACTATTTAAATTAGGGTAAGCATAGCTCACTCCATACCCAAAAATATATAAATGGGGCTGTCCCAAAAGTTTTCGTATGAGTAAGCAAGTCCCAAATCTTATGCAAAATGACCTCCAATTCCACCTATAAAGTGGAGGTTGAAGGTCATTTTCACATAATAAATCTAGCATAAAGTGGGGGTTGAAAAATCATAAAATGACTTTTGGGACAGCTCCTATCCATCTTGTGAAAGGAGTCATTACTTAATTATTACAGCATACACCTTACCGGGACCATGAATCCCGATAGTCAGATCATTCTCAATATCGGCACTGCGGCTTGGGCCGGTTATCAGGTTTAGCGATGACGGATACTGCCGCGCATCGGATTTGCCTTTCGTAACATGGCCGAAGGCTTCGCCCATGCGGGTAACCAGCTGGTCCGCCCTGAAGACGGCGAACAAAATATCCGTGAGCAGGCTGACCGAACGGCCATGCTCCGGCGAGCACTGCAGCACGAGTGTACTCGTGTTGGCGACAGCATAGTCCGGCCAGATGATCCCCATCTGGCATCGTTCCGTCCGCTGCAGCAGCTCGCTGCGCTTGGACCAGTTCGAGCTGGACTCCGCGTCATCGACTTCGTCCAGCGGCAGAGCCGTCTCGGCTGCAGCAGCAGCCTGCTTCCACGGCACCACAGCGATGCCGGCGGCGGACAGCGCCTCATCCAGGCCAAGTCCGATGAGTCCCTCATTTTCCCAACGGGAAACCTGAGTTACCTTAAGCTCAGCAGCTACCTCCTGAAGCCAAGCCCCAATCTTCTCATTCGCTTCAGCCTCATCGACGACAAGCACCTTTCCCGTCAACGCAGTCCAATTATCCGTGAATAATTGAATCTTTTCATCCGTTGTGCGCTCGATTTCCTTATAGAAATCGGGAGCTCCACGAAACGGATGCTCGGGAGCCGCCGCAGCTGGAGCTTTACGGCCCAGCCTCGAAGAAATATTGCCGATAAACGCCTCGCGCCCGGTTATGTTACCTATGTTACCTATGTTTGCACTCATTGGTTGTCACCTCTTTTATCAGCCGCGGACCCTGTAGGCGCCGACTTTCCTTTTGCCCCGTCTGCCAGCTCCTGCTGCAGCGCTGACCAGCGGTCGCGGAAGGATTGCTTCGGCTTCATAGGGAAGAAGCGCGACTGCGTCCAACCGGACATGGGGCCAGGTCCATTCTTGATGAAGCCTTTGCTGATGAAAGGCTTCTGCAAATAGTAGGCGGACTTCGTCGCCACTTTGTAGAGCGTGACGTTCCCAAACGCCGTTTGGAACGTCTTGAAGGCAGCGCGCTCGGCAAGTGGGGTCAGCCCCATCTTGACCTTGCGGGCGCGCAGCTGCACGAGCATATCGTGCAGCGGGATCTTCACCGGGCATGCCTCATAGCATGCCCCGCACAGGCTGGAAGCATAGGCCAGCTGGCCAGCTTCCTTCATGTCCTGCTGCAGCAGCGGCGTCAAGACGGCCCCGATGGGGCCGCTGTACACGCTGCCGTAGGTGTGCCCGCCCACGTGGCGGTACACGGGGCACACGTTCAGGCACGCTGCACAGCGGATGCAGTGCAGCACCTCCTGGAACACCGGATCGCCGAGCTGCGCCGAGCGTCCGTTGTCCAGGACGATCAAGTGCAGCTCCTCCGGTCCGTCGAGCTCACCCTCGCGGCGCGGTCCCGTAATCATCGACGTGTACGTCGTCAGCTTCTGTCCGGTCGCGCTCCGCGCCAGGAGGTTGAGCACGACCTCCAGGTCGTCGAAGGTCGGAACGAGCCGTTCCATCCCCATGATCACAACATGGGATTGCGGGATCGTGCTGACCATCCGTCCGTTCCCTTCATTGGATACAAGCGTGATCGAGCCCGATTCGGCAACACCGAAATTACAGCCGGTCAGACCGATTTCGGCCTCAAGAAAATAATTGCGCAGCCGCTGCCTCGCAAAGTTGGCAAGCACCTTCGTCTCCGGCGGAAAGGTTTCGCCCGATTCCGTATTAAACAAATCGGCAATCTGCTGCTTATTTTTATGGATTGCCGGAATAATCAGATGCGACGGCGTTTCCTTCGCCAGCTGCAGGATGTATTCACCCAAATCCGTCTCAATCGCTTCTATGCCATGCTCTTCCAGATGATGATTCAGATGGATTTCCTCTGACACCATCGATTTGCCTTTCGCCACCAGCTTGGCTTTCCGCTTCTCAGCAATATCCATAAATACCTTCACAGCCTCATCGGCCGTTTGGCAAAAGTAAACATGGCCCCCTGCCTTCGCAACATTATCGGTAAATTGAGTCAAGTAGTAATCGAGATTATCAATTACATGCTTACGAATCAGCCTTCCACGTTCGCGCCAATCTTCCCATTGCCCGAAATCATCTGTCGCCTTCAGCTTTCCTGTCTTCAGCTTATCGGTTGTGAACGCAACCGCTTTGCGCAAAAACTCGTCAGCCAGCGCTTCTTCCGTTCTTTTTTTCAAGCCTGTTCCAATCAGTTCCTTTTCATTTACGACCTGACTCACTTTGCTTCACTCCTTCCTCTAGCAGCTGCGCCAAATGCATGACACGAATCGGTTTATTATCTTTATTTAAACGTCCGCCGATATTCATCAGACAACCCATATCCGTACCTACCAGCACCTCGGCGCCAGTAGAACAAACATGGTTCGCTTTCTCGCATACCATAGCTTCCGACATATCCGCCATTTTCACCGCAAAAGTACCGCCGAATCCACAGCAATCTTCTTTTTTAGGCAGTTCAATCAGCTCGAGTCCTTTTACTTCAGACAAAAGCTTCCCCGGCTCTTCCTTCACACCCAATAAACGCATCGCATGACAGGATGGATGATAGGTTACCTTTTCATTCAAAACAGCACCGACATCCGTCACACCCAGCACATTCACCAAAAACTGTGAAAACTCATACGTTTTTTCTACCAAGTCTTCCGCCTTCTTCAACCATTCCGGTTCATCGGCAAAAAGCTGCGGGTAATAATGATGCACCATACCTGTACAGGAGCCTGAAGGCGATACGACATAATCACTATGCTCGAATGCACGGATTAACCCCCGCGCTACCTCTCTTGCCTCATCCTGGTAACCACTGTTAAAAGCAGGCTGGCCGCAGCATGTCTGCGCTTCCGGAAAATCCACTGTACAACCATATCGATTCAACAGCCTTACTACACTTTCCCCTACCTCCGGATACAATTGATCCGCCAAACAAGTAATAAACAAAGAAACACGCATCGGATAACCTTCCTTTACTTTAAGGACTTTAGTTTGCTACTTCATTACAGTTGAGCAGCTTGATAAGATTTGTTCGCTCTACCAAGCTTCGATTTATTAGACGATTCAAATATCTAGTTATCAGGTTATCAGATAAGTTGTTTTTTGTGAAGTCCCAAGTGTATTTAGCATTCCGCTTTCCATATAAATACATACAAAGGCCCCTGTCTATTTTTCAATAAACAGAGACCTTCATTCAGAATTACTATTCACTTTTTTAAATTGCAGCTCCATTCATAGAACCTAAACAGTTTCTTGGGTTCAAAATATAACTTTCATTATTGTTGGGTCCCCGCATGTCCTAATAGATTGAACATGCTTCGCTAACATTCTTCAATGGACTATCCCCTTTCCTCTCAAAATGTTTATTTTACATTCGACCACAGGGGTTCAGATTTGTTTTGGTACGCTTGCCTGCTGGGAGGTCAAGACTTGTACCCAAAAACCCTGGATCGAAACTTGTAAACGAGGTGAAAGTAGCTGTAAGGTTTGTCCTTTTGTTAAGATAATATTAACTAATTGTTTGAATATTGTAAATATTCAGAATACTTTGTAATACAGCCTGAGACGCTGTTGTGTCAAAAGAAATATGTATTTTCATGCCTATATTAACCATCTCTCCGTTTTATGCAGTAGTCTGCTGCTTGATTTTTACGACACATTGCCTAATTTACGATTTGAAGTTTTTTCTTATGTAAGAAAAGCTTCTATTCGAAGCCCTTTCGATGAAGATACATTCGTGTCCTGGAGGTGGCTTTTCTTGCAATATTAGAAAGGTGAACCTTCGGTTCAAACTTATACTTCCTAATATTATAAAATAAACAGAGATTACCTCTTCAAAAATTTTAACAGTACCTGCTCGACATGAAATAAATGACGGCGCATTGCTTCTTCGGCTCCTGCGGTGTCCTGATCGCGGATGGCCTCGAAGATCGCTTTATGCTCCTCCCATAGCTGTTTGGATACCGTTTTACTTGAATACATCTGCAGCCGTCTCGTTTCTCGAATCGCAGTCTGCATTTGTGTTGAGATGGAGTCAATCATTCTGGCCATAATGGAGTTGTGTGAAGCTTCAGCCAAGGTAAGGTGGAACAGCATATCCGATCGCTCGCCTTCCTCTTCGTTACCCAAGAAATCCTCCATATTTTTAAGCACCGCTTCAAACTTGGCAATATCCTCATCTGTCCGCTTATCAGCAGCAAGCGCGGCATTAGATATTTCTAAAGCTTTGCGGGCCTCGATCAGTTCAATGACGGTTTCCCGGTTCATCAGCAGCGAATCAAATACGGGCAGATCGACATCCTGAGATTCAATGCTTCGAACATAGCTTCCTTCTCCTTGATGAATCTCCACCAATCCCATCGCTTTCAATGCGCTTAAAGCCTCACGCAGCGTAGAACGTCCCACCTGGAAGCTCTCTGACAGCTCCTTCGTGGATGGCAGCTTCTCACCCGGTTTTAAAGTGCCGTTGATGATTTGCTCTTTGATCTGATCGGCGATTACCTCATATATTTTACGTGATGAAATTTTTTGTATTTCCAAAATGATATCCCTCCTAATTACTCCTATTATACCGATCTGCCGACTTCAGTCCAATTCCCTACCTGAAATGGGCAAACCAATTAGAGCTATATGAGCCATTTCCATTTCCCCCTCATATTTCATCCAGTTGATCTTTTACATATACTACCATATTTTGACTACAATTTTTTTGTCCATACTGCATTTTTTTACTGCAATGTAGGGAGAGGCTGCCTAACTATGATAGGATTAAATAAATTCATTGGCGGAGGCAGGTGCAAGTGCGGATGGGCGAACAACGAAGACACATTCAAGGAATTATTTTTGATATGGACAACACATTATTAAAATCCTCTATAGACTTTCCAGCCATGAAGCATGCAATTTTCGATTTTTTGGTAGACCGGAAAGTACTTCCGGGTACCCTATCTATCGAGCAGCATACCACGGCCACTATAATTGAACATGCCAAACGATTAGACATTAATGTCGAGTTGGAACAACAAGTTTGGAGCATAGCCTCCATGTATGAACTTGCAGGTATGAGAGGGGCCGGACTTGAGGTCGGAGTCCATGACTTCCTTGCTTCCATTCATACTAAGTATACGTTGGCAGTCGTGACGAATAATGCTCAGTCAGCCGCTATGCATGCTCTGCAGGAAACGGGGATTGCCGATTATTTGGACCTGATTATTGGCAGAGAGCAGATGACCTCACTCAAACCGTCACCTTCCGGCTTTCAATATGTACTTGACCATTTTGCGCAAATTCCGAGCAATGATTGGATATCCTTGGGTGATTCCTGGATCGACGGCAAAGGCTCTATGGATGCAGGGATTCCTTTTGTCAGCTATCAAACCGATTTAAGCATCATGAAAAGCAGAGGTGTAGCTGCAATTGGCCGAATTGATGAGATAAAGGAATTAGAGCTATTTCTCTAAAGAGTTGTGGCCATTATTCCAGTTATCAGGTAAAACATAACAAACACTATCAGACAAAATATCCCCACAAAGTGGGGTTTACTTCGAAGTTGATTCAGAACCTTTGCGGGGAGCACCCAAACATATAATTTCTATAAATGCAAAAAAAGAGCATGCAGTTGAGTAACAACAGCGCGCTCTTGCTCTTTGAATAAAATTCATTTACCCATGAAATTGTTAAAACACCTTGTTATTTCATTTTCAAGACAGCCTCTCTGCCTTTCATTCCCGGCACAATTCCAAGTTGCTCTGCTTCGTATGTCACCATTTCCAACGGAGCCTCCAGCAACTCTTCAATTGTACGCACACCGGTTGCCCGGGCAGCTATTATGTGTCGATCCTTGAGCCGCTCATTCAGCAAACCTACATCCAGCGCGCCGCACATAATATACCCTTTGTCTGTAGTTACAACGAGCAGGGTTGTTTTTGGCAGCTTGACTTCAATAGCTAATGCTGTATAGCCGTCCAAGGAAATGGGTTCCACGCGCATCATCGTCAGCATCTCCTTCAGTCAGGAAAATAGTTGTATTATAACTATATGAATCTGGGCCGATGTACGTGAATCCTTATGCGCAATAAGGGCTAATGCTGGAGATCATATCGCAAAAAGCCGTCAGGAAATTGACGGTCCTTTTATATGCAAACGCATACTTGTGTGGGGGGGAATGTGTTCGAGTCCATGCCTCTACCTTACCCGAAATTAAAATAAGGGATGAGCTGCGCTCACCCCCAAAATATAGATTCTGTCGTGTTAAAAAAAAAACATCGCTGGAGGTTAATTTCTCATAGATCTTGCCAGCTTTTCCATTCGTTTGTTACTTTTGGCTTCACTCACAACCATAATTGCATGTATAACACCAGGGATCCAAAAAAAGCAGGTTAAAATTAAATTTAATAGAGCTTGAAATGGCTTTCCACAAAACAGCACAGCCACAGGAGGCAACAAGATAGCTAACAGATACATCTAATTCACCTTCCTCATCCATTAAAAAGTAATAGTATCTCATATTTGTTAATGCTAATTGTACCATAATCCAGCTATTCTCGACAGTCATTCCGACGGATGAGAGCAGCCTGATTTTTGCTGTTTTGATGGGAGAACAAGAAGATTTTAGAAATTAATATGGAAATCTGAATGCATGACCGTGCTAAAATTAACTCTCGTTACGAACACTTATAATCTAGTGTTTTCTACACCGAACTCACGATTTCCAATGAAATAGGAAATACTTGAAGTACATGCTACATTTTTCCTAGGAGAAATGATATAGTATGTAGTAGGTCAAAAGGAGGAGGCGCCATGAATCCGGGACAAAGCGATAAACGCAAATTTTTATTCAACGTAGATATCCTAATCGAAGAAGACAGCAACGGGCGTGCTCTTGAAAAGCTCCTTCATGTGCTAAACTCAACTGATATTCAAGATTATCTGATTAAAGAAGGGATTCTGTTAGGGAAAACCATTGAGATAGCATTGAGAGAAACTATTAGCAAAAAGAAGCCATCATCTAAAGAGACTCCGGCACTAACACCCAAACAGGATGTAGAACCCAAAGCGGGGAATGAAAATCCGCATCGTGATATATGGAAACAGTTCCAGCACTTCAAGCAGAACAATACATTAATCCGTTTAACCATCATCAAGGGGAAAGGTATTAAGCTAAGTATCCCCTGTCGAATTCTCAATGTCGATCTATCTACTGATAATGTTTCTGTCTATCATGTGGATGAGAAACAGGTTTACTTATTTAAAATCAATGAAATTGAAGACTTCGCCGTTTCCTCCTGACTTACTAGCACATATTCACTATTTATGCAAAAGGCGATAGGTTCGCATAAGGAGCACAAGCCCCTTCATGTAAACCTATCGCCTTTTTATATGTAGTTCTTATCTGTACTATATGTATCGTGGCATGCTCCTTCCGCCCCACTCACTCGTTGTTCATTACGCTTGTCGCGTGGCAGCGGCTTGCTGATGGTTCATAAGCATCATTTCTAACTGCTGTACAGCGAGAGGTCTGCTAAAGAAATATCCTTGAATTTCGTTGCAATTGTTCAAATGGAGAAATCCGAGCTGCTCTTCCGTCTCCACGCCTTCAGCAATAACCTTTAAATTCATATGCCTTGTCATCGCAATTATAGAAGCAACAATCGCCGCATCATTCGGATCCGTCATTATATCCCGGACAAATGATTGGTCAATCTTCAGCTTGTCTATAGGGAAGCGTTTCAGGTAAGAAAGCGAGCTATAGCCGGTACCGAAATCATCGATACTGATTTTGATCCCAAGCTCCTTCAATTCAAGAAGGACGCCAATAGCATAATCAACATCCATTGTGCTGCTTTCTGTAATTTCCAATTCCAGATAGGATGGGTCCAAGCCAGTCGACTCCAGCACCTCTGCTACCTGAGCGCATAAATTGGGCTGCAGAAACTGACGTGTGGAAATGTTGACCGAGACGGGCAAATGCGGATATCCCTGGTTTTGCCAAAGCTTGTTTTGACGGCAAGCCTCCCTCAGCACCCATTCGCCGATCGGTACAATCAAGCCGCTTTCCTCGGCAAAGGGGATAAAGTCCATTGGAGAGACCATCCCTCTCTCTGGATGCCGCCAACGAATCAGTGCCTCAAATCCAACGATATTACCGCTAACGATGTCCATCTGCGGCTGATAATGAAGAATCAGCTCATTTTGTAAAAGCGCCTTTCGCAGCTCATTTTCCATCGTCAAACGTTTTAACGAGATCGTCTTCATCTCTGAATTGAACACCTGGTAGTTATTTTTCCCTTTTTCTTTGGCTCGGGTTAATGCGATGTCCGCACATTTGGTTAAAGAGGCGGCGTCTTCTTGTTCTTCCTGGGAAAGAATCGCTACACCAATGCTTGCTGTAATATGCAATTGATACTGGTCATAGCTGAATGGCTCTTCGAGCACCTGACGAATGCTTTTCGCCAAATCATTAACCTGACCTGGATGAGCAAGACCGGAGAAAAACAGGGCAAACTCGTCACCTTCCGTACTAGCCAAATAATCTTTTTCCGTAATACACCGGGTAAAGCGTTCTCCCAATTGCAGAAGCAGCATATCGCCGTAATCATGTCCGAAGCTCTCATTAATAATTTTAAATCGATCGATGTCTAAATAAAATACCGCTACTAACTGATTAGTTTCGACTGCACTCGCAATAGCTTCGTTCAAACGAGTCATAAACAACCTGCGGTTAGGCAGCCCTGTCATATCATCATAATAGGCCATGTGACGTATCTGCTCTTCGGTCCGTTTCCTTGCTGTAATATCTTGGCCTATGACTATAACCCCATTCACTTCTGTGCCATCCTGGATCGGAGCCGCGGTAATATCAAGATCGACACGGTAGCCCTCCTTATGCTGAAGCATTGTCCTGAAGGATTGAGGCTCCCCCTTTCGGGCATCGCTCAGCCTCTCAAGAGTATGATTGACGCTTTCTTTGCATAGTAAAACGTAGAAATGACTGTTTTCCAGCTCATGCTTGTTATAACCAATAATCCGTTCTATATTTCCGTTAACTTTGGTGATCATGCCATATACATCAATTATACAAACGACATTAGGATTGTGCCTGAATAAAGATTCAAATAATGCTCCGCTATCCACTAAACCGTCTTCCAAAGCCTTCTTTCCCTCAATAGAAGCAGGTTCGGAAATATTTTTCACATTACTTCGAATCCAAAAATTTCGATAAATGAAGCCAGCCAGAACGACAAAAGTAATAACACAAAAGCCCCATGCCAATGGATGTTGAACCCGCCATGCCATCCAAACCGAAATCGAAAAATACACTAAGAATGGCACATAATACTTACTCGGCACTGTTCTGGTACCGGCCGCTTTTCTCATCTTGAGCTCCCCTCTGACATGCTTCGACAAAGAAATCAATTACCAATTTCTACATCTATAGTCCTAATTCCTGCACGAACGTATAAAAATTAACCTTGACCTAATAAATCCCGCTTATGGAGCCCCGAAACATATAAATGCTATATATGCAAAAAAATCCGGCTGCATGAGTCAGCCGAATTTTCATTATTTCTGTTTATGTCGAAAAGCAGCTACAGCTACTAATACCCAGCCGACCAAAAATGCTACTCCTCCAAAGGGTGTGATAGCTCCCAGTATCTTAATATCCGTAAGACTAAGTACATATAAACTTCCTGAAAATAGCACAATGCCCGTTAGCAGAAACCAGCCCCCTCTGATGAGGTACTTACTATCCGGCATAAAACCGGCTGCAATACCAAGTGCAATCAAACCTACAGAATGCATCATCTGATACAGCACACCCGTTTGAAAAACAGTCAGATTGCCTGGCGCCAATACATCCTTTAACATATGAGCCCCAAAGGCACCAAAGGCAACCGAAAGAAACGCACAAATACTGCCTATTGCCACAAACCTTGCATTCATTTATATTCACCTCCGGTTCAAATAGTTGCTGCCTTTTATCATAAAGGATTTTGTTGAAGTATGCCAATTTAGCTCCAAGCAAGCTCCTGCCGCAAAAGCCGGCCCATAAAAAAGAGACTGCACGCATAAGCGTACAGCCGGAATTCAATACTTTAAAATTTTTATACTATCTCGCCAACGTCATGCTGACCGATAATCAGTACGACAGGCTCAAGATATGCACGGGTTGTAGCAGGCTTTACCAACAGATCGATTTCAATATCAACAATTTTACTCCGCTGCTGCTTGCCGGTTCTTTTGTCCTGAACGACTTCAAACTGCTGCAATCCCAATTGATACGTAATAACAGATGAACCTACCGCAATAGCGGAAAGCTCATGCTCGCCGTGCTCAAACAGAACCTCCGAGATAATCTCATCATTCATATCAACAATTTTGACGGACTGGCAAATGGAATATTTCATACATTTTATCCCCTCTCAGGTTCACTGATGCTTTTATCCCTATTCGACACAATATGTCAAAATTCCTGCAAACTTGAGTACTTCGCATCATATTTTTAAATAAAGCGCTTAGAAGCTTAACCTAAGATTTCTTGTAAGTTAATAGATCGTTCTTTGCTTAAATCAATAAAATAACTGTCTACCTTCATCAAGGGTCTGATTGGATCGAAACGGTTCGCCATGACAATAGTACCTTTTCTTCCGTCTGTCAGCAGCGCTTCATTTCCGACCATCGACTCCATCATTCTGTTCATAAACACAAAGAAAATTTTGGCGTTAAACTTGCCGTACACATCGGAATGCATCTGTCTGATAACTGAAAATAATGAAGATGCCGCGTGATAGGATCTTTGAGAGGTCATTGCGTGGAATACATCGGCTATACTGACAATTTGGGTGAGATCATCGAGCTTGTCCGCTTTCACTCCAAAGGGATACCCGCTTCCGTCCTCACGTTCATGATGCTGCAAGGCAATTAATGCAACTCGGTGAGGAGTGCCGGCTATGTTTTTTAGCATCTCGTAGCCAAGGATGGTATGTCTTTTCATTAATCGGTACTCCGTATCCGTTAGTTTCCCAGGCTTATGTAAAATTTCATTCGAAACTTTCATTTTACCCACATCATGCAGCGTCGCACCCAATATCAGCATAGATAATTCGTTCTCATCCAGGTTCATCCATTTGCCGATAAGTGTGGCTAACACACCTACTCCGATATTATGCTTGTAAGTATAATCATCCTTGGACCGCAGCCCACTGAGTAAACGAAACAAATTAGCCGACTCTGCCACCTTTCGGATTCCAGGTACAAGTGATTTCATAATCTGCTTTAATGGGATGGAGTTTTCATAACGAATCGCCTCGAAAATTTCTTTGACTTGGTTGGATGCATCTTCAATTAGACGGGCAACAGGATCGGGGACGGCTTCATGATCTTTTTGGACCCAATACTCAATCTCTCTAAGATCAACCCGATGATTCATCAGCCTGCGGATGTCCTCTTCCTTTAGCTTCGTATTCGCCGGTACCAACAGGTTCCCTACCCGATTGTAAATGTCTTTTTTAATCGAAACTCCGATCTTGACCTGCGCCATACATCCACCCCCAAGGTTTTTTTCGTCCTCCAGATTAGATCATGCTGCGCAAATAATTGCTAATATAAGTAAAACATAACAAAATAAAACAACCCTGTCGAGGTCAAAAAGAGCCGTTCGACAGGGTTCTGCTAAAGTTCTGATTTTATCTTACTTTTCGCTTAATTGATTGGAACAAGGCGGTAGGTTTCGCCTTTTTGCACATCGAATTCGAGCACTGATCCATCAAACACCGCATTTACTTTCTCATCTCCAAGACTAACGGCAAGCTCAGTTTCAGAATAGATTCGGCATTGCCCAGCGCTGGAAACTTCAATAAATGCTTGCTGCAATGATCCATTGCGCCATTCAAGATCAACCTCGTACCCTCCTCTGGCTCGAAGCCCTTCGAGGCTTCCGTTCGCCCAAGCTTCAGGAAGCGCAGGAAGCAGAGCTATGACTCCACCATGCGATTGCAGCAGCATTTCTGCAATTCCGGCCGCGCCTCCGAGATTACCATCGATTTGGAATGGAGGATGGGCGTCCAACAGATTCGGATAAGTCGATTTGATCAGCAGCTGACGTACATTCTCATAAGCAAGGTTGCCTTCGGCTAATCTGGCCCAGAAATTAATAATCCAGGCCCTGCTCCAGCCAGTATGCCCGCCCCCATGGGAAAGACGTCGTTCGAGTGTGCGTTTGGCTGCCAGAGCCAATTCCGGTGTGCGGCGCACATCGATTTGCTCGCCCGGATGCAGCGCAAACAGCTGGGAAATATGGCGATGCCCTGGATCGTACTCCTCGTAATCCTCCAGCCATTCCATCACTTGACCATGCTTGCCCGTTTCAATACCTGGAATACGTTCCAAAGCGCTGCTCAACTCCGCTCTGAATGATGGATCACAGCTTAATAAGTCCGTTGCTTCGATACAAGCATTAAACAAAGTCCGTACAATTTGCAGATCCATTGCCGGACCCATACACACATTCCCCGTAATTCCATTGGGTAAAATAAATTTATTTTCGGGAGATATGGAAGGTCCTGTAATTAAACGCCCCTTCTCATCTTCCACCATATAATCCAGCAGAAATCTGGCTGCTTCTTTCATTATCGGGTATGCGCGTTTGGAGAGGAATTGCTGATCCAGGCCGAAGCGGTAATGCTCCCACATATGAAGAGATAACCAAGCCGCTCCTAATGGCCATATCGATGCGGTTACGAGAATGCCTTCGACATGCGTGTCGCCCCAGAGATTCGTATTATGATGAGCAACAAAGCCGCTGCAGCCATAAACTTCCTGTGCCGTCAGCCTGCCGTTCGGAAGCATGCGCTCAATTAGCTCAAATAAAGGCTCATGACATTCCGTTAAATTGCACAGCTCTGCAGGCCAATAATTCATTTGAGTGTTAATATTAATTGTATATTTGGATTCCCATGGGGGAGTGTAGCTGTCGTTCCAAATCCCTTGCAAAGTAGCTGCAAGACTTCCCGGACGTGAGCATGACAGCAGCAAATATCTGCCGTAATTGAAGTATAGCTGTACTAAACCAAGATCGTCTTCACCATCGCTATCCTGTAGACGTTTAAGACGGGCATCCGTGGGAAGAGATCTAGGTAAAGCCGCTTCCAACGCTTCAGATGAAGCGACTGCGATTGCATCCTGTTTTACAGCCCCGGACAGCTTCAGTCGTACTCTGCCGAACATAGCCGAGTAATCTGCTATGTGCGCTTGCTTAAGCTGTTCATAAGGCTTTTGTGCCGCTGCTGCCAGCTGCTCCAGACATACCTTCTCCGGATCTTCATAACGGAAGGTGGTTTGAGCTGCAAGCAGCAATGTTACAGCGTCTGCACTTTCAATAGATAGAAAGTCACCGATTGTTTGAACGCTGCCTCCTTCAACAACTGCTTTCAGACCCGCACGAAACTTAACTCCCTCTGTGCCGCATTCTCCCAGCAGCATAATGGTATCCTCGGCCAGCTTCTTAGTTCCGGCATCAAAGGGCCGCCTCATAAGATGAGCACCGAACGTTAGACCGCCCGGTTTATTTGTCGTAAATCTGACCGCTAGAACTTGGTCCACTGCACTGCTGAAATATTCGCGTTTATATTCAAATCCGTCAAGCCTGTATGTAACGCTGACTATAGCTGTCTCCAAATCAAGCTCCCGATGGTAAACCTCGGGCTGACGCTCATGGCCCAGCATATAGATCAACAAATCACCCAGAGGCTGATAGGGGTGTAAATATTTTGGTGCGGACATTAAGCCCATCCGGCTCAAATGCTCAGCTTCCTGCTGCTTGCCTTCGGCTAGAAGGCGCCGAATCTCAGGCACGTAGCGAAGGGCCTCAGAATTATTGGCCCGTTTGGGTCCCCCATACCATACCGAATCTTCATTCAGCTGAATTTTCTCTTGAGCTATGGTTCCAAAAACCATCCCTCCGAGACGCCCATTACCTATGGGCAGCGCTTCCTGCCATTTTCCCGCCGGTCCCTCGTACCATAAAGTATTTTGACGGTTGTCCACCGCTTGAGTTTGCTTGCTGAACATAACAAAAAAGCTCCTTTCAGTTAAAACCGCATAAAATTTAATGAATCACACTTTATCTGATCTATTCTACCCTTTTCATCTGTGAATACCATGCAGTATTTTCACTTATATTTGCATAATAGTAAGATGTTACGACATAACAAATGCAGTTTTCGACTAAAGGCAGCTCCCGTTCAGACATAGAACCCGCCCCGCCACCAACAAAGTTATGAACTGAATATTTAAAAACCTCCACCGATGTCGGCGGCAACACAACAAATATGCTCATTCAATTCCACTAATTTTACCTACGCTAAGCAATTGTTCAAAAGCTCTCCGTTTTTCATCGTCAAGATTAGGGTACGAATATATCTCGATGTAGGTCACAGCTGCGTACAATATGTCCGTGTCTTGCTGTTCCACTAACTGGATTAAGTATTGCACTGCACTAGGTATGCCTGCAACAACATATAGCCAGATATTTGTATCAATGACGACTTTATTTCTAAGCATCTCGATCCTCTTCGTCCTTTCTTGAACGCAAAGCTTCTTTCATGAAAGGATCTGATAATGGGATTTTACCTGCTTTATAAAGAAAACAGAGGAAAGGATTGAAGTGTAAGGGGCTCACCCTCGCATCTTGCCTCCTTTCCTCTGTTATCTTGTTCACTGCTGTAAATAACCATTAACACACTTACTCATCATAAGTCAGAAGTACCTTCAAACCTCGCTTCATTTCACAAATGTCGAAGCCCTCTCTCCATTGACTTAAAGGAATCGTATGCGTGACCGTTCGCAGCAGGGGCAGCCTGCGCTGTCGCAGCAGCTGAAGCGTACGGCTCCAGGTTTGCATCGAGTGAGCGAGAGATCCAACCACTTGCAGCTGCTTATACAGGATTGTATCAAAGGCCAGGCGAATCTCCTTGCCCAGGATACCTACCTGAACGTACCGCCCACGCCGCTTCACTGCCTGAAGGCAGGCCGCTACGGAAGCTTCGACGCCGGCACATTCCATCGCTACATCGACTCCACGGCCGGCCGTCTCGCGCTGAATGACCTCCTGCAGATTCTCCTGCAGCACGTCCACGGTCAGCGCCGCCCCCAGCTGCATCGCCATATCCAGACGCAGACGGTCCTGCGTCGTTCCGGCGACGATCACTTTGCAGCCTTTGGCAGCGAGCAGCAGAAGGCAAAGCGTGCCTATGGGACCCGGCCCGGACAGCAGAACCGTATCGCCGAGGTGGATGTCCGTCAGCTCCTCCACTGCCTGCACAGCGCAGGCCAGCGGTTCGGCTAACGCAGCCTCCTCCATAGTAACGTCATTAGGCAGCTTATGCACCTGATCGTCCCGCACCACAGCGTACTTCGTAAACGCTCCGTTCACTCCATGCCCCATCCCGCGACGGATCGGGCAAAACATATAATACCCCTGCCGGCAATAGTCGCAATTGCCGCAGGTAACCGCCGTAGAAGGATTAACGGCTACACGGTCTCCTACGCTTATATTGCTTACAGCAGCTCCTATTTCGGCAATTACACCCGAAAATTCATGCCCCAGAATGACCGGGGGATAATTCTTGAATGAATCATGCAGAACATGCAGATCTGTACCGCAAATACCTGTGAACTTAACCTCGATTTTGACATCGTGGTCACCGCAGCTCGGTTCAAGTACGTCGATTAACTCGACATGACCCGGCCCTGGCTCTGTTTTGACAAGAGCTTTCATCCGTTCTTTCTCCTCTCAGGGAAACCTAGATGCTTAGGATGCAAGGAAGCGCAGAATAACTGTTTAGAGGTTATTCCACGCTTCCATTGGATAGTTTGAGTATTTCTATTTAATAACGGGCAACAACCATTTTCTTGCGTGTATAAAACTCTACGCCGTCTTTACCATTGGCATGCAGGTCGCCGTAGAATGACTTTTTGTAGCCTGAGAAAGGGAAGAACGCCATAGGTGCGGGAACACCGACATTAATGCCCAGCATCCCTGCATCGATATTATCGCGGTAATGTCGGATCGCCTTGGCGCTGTCCGTATACAAGCAGCCGCCATTAGCAAATTCCGAACGATTGGCGATAGCAATAGCTTCGTCCAAGCTTTCCGCACGAATTACCGACAGGACAGGGGCAAAAATTTCATCGCTCCAAATTTTCATATTCTCTTTTACCTCATCAAATACAGTAGGTCCGACAAAATAACCGGCTCCTTCTGCAGCTGCCACATTCCGTCCATCCAAAGCAAGCTTAGCGCCTTCTTGTTCACCGCTTTCGATGTAGCCAAGGGTACGGGCTTTGTGGGTATCGCGGATAACAGGACCGAGGAATACACCTTCGTCCATTCCATTACCGATGGAAATAGCTTTGGCCGCTTCGACCAGCCTGTCAACCAGCTCGTCTCCAACAGAACCTACAGCAACAACAACGGAAGTAGCCATGCAGCGCTCACCCGCAGATCCGAAAGCAGCATTAACGATCTCTTTAACCGTAAGATCCAGATTAGCATCCGGAAGTACGATTGAATGGTTTTTGGCGCCAGCGAGTGCTTGCACTCTTTTACTGTTGGCAGCTGCAGTTTTGTACACATATTCTGCAACCGGCTGCGAGCCAACGAATGAAATCGCACTGACATCGTGATGCTCCAGCAAGCCGTTAACGACATCATGAGCTCCATGTACGATGTTCAACACGCCTGCTGGCAATCCTGCTTCCGCGAACAGCTCCGCCAAACGGTTGGCAAGCATTGGCGTACGCTCCGAAGGCTTCAGCACGAACGAGTTGCCGCAGGCAATAGCAAGCGGGAACATCCAACACGGCACCATCATCGGGAAGTTAAACGGCGTAATGCCGCCTACTACCCCGATTGGATAACGGTGGAAGTTGGACTCAAGTCCTGTTGCGATATCCGGCAGCGTGCTGCCCATCATGAGCGTCGGTGCCCCGGCAGCGAACTCAACGCATTCAATACCGCGCAAAACTTCGCCTTGTGCTTCGGATAATGCTTTGCCGTTTTCACGAGTTACGAGCTCAGCCAGCTCCTGCCAATGATCGACCAGCAGCTGCTGGTATTTGAACAAAATTCTGGCACGTCGAGGAACGGGTACCAGCTTCCATTCTTGAAAAGCAGCTTTGGCTGCAACGACAGCACGATCCACATCTTCCTTCGAAGAATGCGGCACTCTGGCAATTGTCTCGCCTGTAGCCGGATTCGGTACAGCGTCTGTATGTGCGGAAGCGGCTTCAACCCACTCGCCGCCGATAAAATTTCTCAATGTTGGTATTGTCATTGCCCTCTCCCCCTGCATCCCATAATAATCAATTTCTGTTTAGCTGTTGCTTCCACTGCCGCCATTGGCTCTTGAAACAGGCTAACCCGATCAAATGCCTTCGGATTTTTTTCCATTTCTGCCCGCATGGTATGTCCAAAAGCCATACGCAGTGCGGTTCCGATGTTGATTTTGCCAACTCTAGTCTTAACGAGCTTCTCCAAATCAGGATCCGGTACCCCGCTCGATCCATGAATAACGAGCGGCACTGTGACACGGTCTTGAATCCGCTGCAGCAGTTCAAAATCAATGCTCGCTCCTTGTGTTTCCATCCGATGCACCGTTCCAACGGACACGGCTACGGCGTCAATCCCCGTTTCACGCACGAAAATCTCAACTTCCTCCGGATTAGAGAGGATGTGCTTCATTGCGATGGATGGGTCGGTGTAGCCGACAGATCCTATTTCCGCTTCTACGGATACGCCATGAGCATGAGCATAATCGGCAATTTCCTTGGTAGTTCGGATGTTATCCTCAAGCGACAGCTGCGAGCCGTCATACATTACCGAGCTGAAGCCATGGCTGATAGCGTCCATGCAGGATTGCAAATCCTTGCCGTGATCCAGATGAACGCATACCGGTACGGATGCGTTCCGCGCGGCCACCAGCATCTGCGGAGCCAAATAAGCCAAAGGCATATGCTTCAATGCCGGCAGGTTCGCAGCGATAATAACCGGAGCTCCAAGCTCCTCTGCTGCCCTTATAACCGGCAATATATCCTCATAACCGTAAACATTGAAGCCGGGTATAGCATAATCGCTGTCCGCAGCACGGTCTACGATTTCTTTTAACGTAACTAGCATGATGGTATTCTCCCTTTCCCTTCATTCAACGCTTGCTTACAGCCGTATACTTATTTTGCTGGATTCGCGTCAATGATTGCTTGAATTTGCTCGACAGTTGGCATGGCATCCGAACAGCTGTGGCTTGATACGACGATCGAAGCAGACGCGCTTCCGAACTCTTGGCTGCGATCGACCTCCCAACCATGCATAATGCCGTAAATAAATGCACCGGCGAACGAATCGCCTGCACCAAAGGTTTTGACGACATTGGCAGGGAACGTTCTGCCCGTCAGCACCCGTCCATCCTTCGTAAACGCTACAGAGCCATCTCCGCCGTGTTTCACCAGCACAATTTGGGCATGGTGGCTGAACCATTTTTGCGCGGTTGCTTGATCATTATGCTGCAATGGCCCATGAACAGCCTCCATCAAGTCAAACTCTTCTCTACCGCCTAAGATGACATCGCTCTTCTCAGCAACAAGTCCGCAGTACACGCCCGCTTCCTCACGCGTTGTCCAGCTATAAGGACGGTAATCAATATCGAAAAACACAACTACATTATGCTTTCTTGCCAGATCTATGGCTTTAAACGCAGCTTCTCTGGACGGACTTTTGGCAAGAGCGGTACCGGAAATCAGTATGGATTTGGCGCTTTTTATATAGTCCTCGGATACGTCGCCTGGCTCCAGCTTGAAGTCTGCCACATTATCGCGATACATCAGAATACTGCACTCGGTCGGTGATAAAATCTCGGTAAAAGCCAACCCCGTTACACTGCCCGAACGGTCAGTAATAACACTTGAGGTGTCGATGCCCTCTTTTTCCAAATATCCCGTAATAAAACGACCGTGCTGATCATCCGATACGCGGCCAATAAAGCCTGTCTTCATACCCAAACGGGCCATTGCGATAGTAATGTTAGCCGGAGAGCCTCCGACATATTTGGTAAAAGTGCGGGTTTCTTCCATAGGTCGATGAATTTCATTAGCGTTCAAATCGATGCATAAGCGGCCTAAACCAATGAAATCAACGGTGCGATTTGGTTCAAAAGATAATAGGCTCATAAGAGATAAGAGTCCCCTTCCATGACATGATAGATGCAAAAGTGAGTACAGACGTAGTTACTTCTTCCACTGCTTCATAATCCACTCATGATCCGGATCGTTATGAAACTTCCAGGTACGGATCGGTCCGGCCATAACATTCAAGTAATATACATCATATCCGGGCGGAGCTGAGACGGGGTGGTAGCCTTTTGGAACGAGCACCGTATCACCGTTACTTAAAATCAATGTTTCATCCAACGAACGATCATCGGTATAAACACGCTGGATGGCAAAACCATGCTCAGGCTGTATTTTATGATAGTAGGTTTCCTCCAGATAGGATTCCTCAGGTAAATTGTTCTCATCATGCTTATGCGGAGGGTAGCTGGACCAGTGGCCGTTCGGTGTAAACACCTCAACTACTAGCAGGCTCTCTGCGGGCTTATTTTCAGGCAAAATCTGATGAATTCTCCGCTCCGTATTGCCTTGCCCACGAATCTCAACCTCAATATCTTCAGGAGCAATTAGCCTTGCTTCCAGCTCACCCTTGGCCGGTGCGCTGCATATGGCTAGTTCCACAGCCGTCACTGCTTCAAGCTCAAGCTCAACGCCTGGTGGAACGTAGATGCTATAGGGCTGCTTTTGCTCAAACACGCTCATCCGGTCGCCGATTTCATTCCAGCTATTTTCGCCTGCCGCTGCGTTTGCTTTACCACTCAGAAGCACCGCGCAAAGCTCTGTTGAATCTCCTGCTTGCCTTTTAAACGATTGCCCAGGTGTTAGCTTGAACACTTCAAAACCAACATAAGTCCATCCCGCGGAAGCCGGAGTCACGGTTACTATATTGCCGTTAGCTTCCGGCTCTGGCGCGCTTGATACGATCAGTTCGGATTTTGCCATGGTTGACTATTCCTCCTTATACTTCCTAGATTTCTTCCAGCTTAACCGGTCTGCCTTCCAACAGGGAACGTTTCGCCGCCGCGGCAATACGCTCAGCTTGCAATGCATCGTTGCCGTCAACCGGCACCTTCGTACCATTCACTATGGCGTGAAGAAATGCCAAAGTTTCCTCCGCATACGCTTGCTCATACCGTTCCAGGAAAAAGTATTTGGGATTGTCACGATATACGGCATCCTTCGTGCTGATTTCTGCCGTATTCGGATGATCATTAGCTATTTGAATGCAGCCCTTCGAGCCAAATACCTCTACTCGCTGGTCATAGCCGTAGACAGCCTGACGGCTGTTATCGATTACACCCAATGCTCCGTTAGCAAACTTCAACGTTGTTATCGCCGTATCGATATCACCGAGCTCCCCGATCACAGGATCGACCAAGACCGCTCCCTGTGCGTATACTTCTTCAACCTCGCTGTTCGCTACAAAACGAGCCATATCAAAGTCATGGATTGCCATATCCATAAACAACCCGCCGGATACTTTGATATAGTCTGCCGGAGGCGGAGCGGGATCACGTGAAGTAATTTTGATCAGATGAGGATCTCCGATCTGACCTTCGAGTACGCAATCACGGACCCGCTTGAAGTTATGGTCGAATCGTCTGTTAAAACCGGTTTGCAGCAATACACCATGCTCTTTAACCGTCTCCAAAGCTTGCTGAGTCTGTAAATAATCCATGCTGATCGGTTTTTCGCAGAAAATGTGCTTGCCTGCCTTTGCCGCTTCTTCTATTAAAGGAACATGGGTATGTGTTGAGGAACAAATGTAAACCGCTTGAACTTCCGGATCCTGCAATACATCACGATAATCGGCGGAAACATGGGGTATGCCTAGCTCTGCAGCCCACTCCTTAAGAGAGTCCGAAATCATCACATCCGAAACAATGTGCAGCTCAGCCTGCGGATGACGGGCGATATGTCCTGCATGCAGCTTTCCAATTCGGCCAACGCCGATAATGCCAATTTTTATTTTAGTCATAAGTGCTGAACCTCTTTCAAATTAAAGATGGAATTCATTAAAAGTAAACGTACAAAAAGTCAACTTAATTGAACATTCTGCTTAAGCAGGAGTGATCTCTGCAATATATTGCTTAGCTATACGCGCATACTCTACAGGCTCTGCGATAGCAGGATCCTGCTCGGCCTCGATAGTGACCCAGCCTTCATAGCCGCGTTTGGCCAATTCTTCATAGATCGGAGCGAAGTCGATAACCCCATCACCCGGTACAGTAAATATTCCTTTGCGTACCGCCTCACGGAAACGAACACCCTCAGCCTGCTTCCATTCAAGCACATCCTTACGGACATCCTTCAGGTGAATATAGGGAATGCGATCGTAATAGGTCTGTAAAATCTCGAGCGGATCGCTCCCTCCAAAATAGGCATGACCCGTATCGTACAGCATATGAACCAATTCAGGGTCGGTAGAATCCATCAATCGTTTGATCTCTTCCCCGCTCTCTACAACGGTTTCCCCATGGTAATGGTAGACCAGCTTCATTCCCAGCTGCTTGCAGTAACGGCCCGCCTCATGAAGTCCTTCTACCATATTGCTCCATTGTTCATCCGTCAGAGGCTCGATATGAACGCTGTTCTTGTTTAAATCTTCAAATGCATTGCCGGTTTCGCAGGTAACGACATGCTTGCAGCCCATCTCATGCAAAAAATCAGCATGCTCGCGAAACGCTTGCAATTCTTCAGCGTGCCGGGACTTGTCGCTAAAATGCACCGACTTCCATTGCGACGTTAGCTCCATTCCATAGCTGTCCAGCAGTTTTTTCAAAGCCTCGGTATCACGCGGGAATTTGCGGCAAAACTCCGTTCCAACAAAACCCAGCTCAGACATTTGGGACAATACCTGCTCTGCCGTGTAATGATCTCCAAGCGCCATAATATCTTCATTCACCCAATTGATAGCGGATATGCCGTACTTGATTTTCATGGATTGGCCTCCTATTATCCATTCATAAGTTAACTTGCAGCTATTTGTTTACCATGCTTTGGCTGTTTCTTTCTTCCGCTTCATGCTCTCGTGCGCTGCCTGGACGCTATCCGATTCTGAAACCTCGGCCACTCCAACATGCCACCATGACTCATACCCATCCGTATTGGTTCCGGGAAGCACCTTGATGTCTATTAAGGTCGTTCCTGCCTCCGCTTTGGCGCTGGCAAGCGCTTCGCGCAGTTCTTCCACAGTGCGTGCAGAGTAGGATGCAGCCCCTAAGCTGCGGGCGTGAGCGGCAAAATCAATCTTCATATAATCACCGTTCAATTGAGATGACTCTGCACTGCGGCCACGGAATTCATTTCCGAAGCTTCCTCCGCCTTGTCCTCTTTGCAAGTTGTGAATACATTGAAAGCCATGATTATCGAAGAGAAGGATAGTAATTTTGCGACCTTCCTGCACACTCGTAACAAGCTCGGAATGCAGCATTAAGTAGCTTCCGTCTCCAACCATCGCGTACACTTCACCAGCCGGATCAGCTAGCTTCACGCCAAACGCGCCGGAAACCTCGTAACCCATACACGAAAAACCGTATTCCATATGGTATGTCTTCGGCTGAGTCGTTCTCCATACGCGGTGAAGATCCCCCGGTAAGCTGCCTGCTGCACATACAATTACATCCTGAGGACCGATGAATCCATTAATTTCACCTAACACACGAGTTTGTGCAAGCCCTTGCTCCATGTCGATATTGTATAAACGTTCTACTTCAGCATCCCATTGCGATTTCAGCCCTGAGAGCATTTCAGCTTCGTAAGAAGCATGATAATTACGCTGTGCCAGCTCTTGCGACAACGCTTGCAGTCCAGCCTGTGCATCAGCCACTATAGCTGCGCCTTCCAGCTTGAAAGCATCCATCGGGCTCACATTGATATGTACTACCGCTGCCTCTGGATGAAAGGCCGATTTGGAAGCCGTTGAGAAATCCGCGAGCCGTGTACCAACGCATAGCAATAAGTCTGCTTCTGCTGCCAGTCGGTTCGCTCCTAGCGTACCGGTTACTCCAACGCCGCCAAAGGCCAACGGGTGCTCCCAAGAAATCGCACTTTTGCCGGCTTGAGTTTCTACTACAGGAATGCCGAACTGCTCCGCGAATCGCACAACCTCTTCAGTTGCCAGAGAATAGTGAACGCCTCCGCCACATAGCAGTACGGGACGCTTTTTGGTAGAAATAATAGCTGCAGCCCGTTCGATGGAAGCGGTCGCTGCTGGTTTACGGTCAATGCGATGTACGCGCTTACTAAAGAACTCGGCTGGGTAATCGTAAGCCTCGCACTGCACATCCTGCGGAAGAGACAAGGTTACTGCCCCCGTATCGGCAGGGTCTGTCAGCACACGCATGGCTTGCATCACAGATGACATAAGCTGCTCGGGTCTTACTATCCGATCCCAGAATTTACTTACCGGCTTGAAAGCATCGTTAGCTGTCACTGTATAATCGAGAGGATATTCGATTTGCTGCAGTACCGGGTCCGGCTGGCGGCTAGCAAACGTATCGCCTGGAAGCAATAGCAATGGAATCCGGTTTACCGTTGCTGTCCCTGCTGCCGTTACCATGTTCAAGGCTCCAGGGCCTATTGATGAGGTGCATGCGAACATTTCGAGCCTGTTTTTTTGCTTGGCAAAAGCCATAGCTGCATTGGCCATTCCTTGCTCATTTTTCCCTTGAATAAATAAAATTTCATTCTTGTACTGCTCTAGCGCTTGCCCTATGCCTGTCACGTTGCCATGACCGAAAATACCCATAACACCCTTAAAGCATTTGTATTCCTGTCCATCAAATTCAACATATTGATTATTCAAAAACTTTAACAGTGCCTGTGCCATTGTTAAACGGATTGTTGCCATTTTCTCACTCCTGTCATAACTTGATTAGTTATTTATATTGGTACAAAAAGTGATAAATTACGTCAAAGGAAAGAAACTGGTTAAGCGCTTTCCCTTATGAGGAAATTATAGCATACTCAGTAGTATTCGTGTCAATCAAATATTTTCACTTCTAAGCTTATTTGATCATCATTCCGGTATTCCTTGCCCTATTTCCCATTGTTGTATATTCCCTATGTACCTTCAAAGCTAAAGCGGTGGCATGCCTTCATCCCCTTTAGCGGAGCGAACTGCCAATCACTCGCTTAGACGGAAGTAGGGTGCGCTATTTTATTGTTTTAACGGTATTATTCAAGTTGAACGGAACTAGGATCTCTTATTTGTTAATAAATAGGGCATTTCAGCCTATCTAAGACGGAATAACGTATCGTAGTTCCTCGACATCATGAAATGGGACTAGTTTTCAAACAATAGAGCATCGACGTTCCGTTAGTCAGCGGCATTCATGTCAGATGGATCCAAAGACAAAGCCTATGATGGATGAAAATGTTCATCATCATATTCCCTTCCCCGCAAAAGAGAGACTTCCCCTTTACCGTATATAGAGTCGACCATCCGTCCGCCGTTATTGATAGCCATAAACTCCTCTGCAGTGTTCGATGTACGTACATATACTTTTAGCGAAGAGATCCACATACACATAACCTTAAACAACTCGCCAGTACTGCATCCACGGAAGTGAAGGATAATGCGGAAGTAATTGTTCCTTTATCACCTGAAAAGTCCAAAAATCAGAGTGATACGGGAACAGCCAGTTCCGTTATTGCTCTGTTTTGTGCATAAATGCTCCAATCTGACCAACATAACGGAATTCCCGCTTCCGCTATCGCACCAGATTGGCGGCGGCAGACGGAATAACGGAACTTTCCGTTCCGTACAAAATCCTCCTCGGCCCATCGCCGCTATCCCTATAAAAATCCCCCCTGATCATGGGGTGCATTAAAGCTCTTAAGCTCTGATGTAGCTCTAATATAGCTCTAATATAGCTCTAATGTAGATCGAATGTAGCTCTAATCTAAACAAGTTAGGCAAGTCACTCAATCATTCTTCATTCCTTCGAAAAGCTTTCCGATCGAAATTCTTTCATTGAGGATACATTTCAACCTTATAGGCAGCTTGTCTTGCGAGATAAATAGAGTACCCTCGGCAAACTTAGAAAGGGTACCTCACTTTAGTGCTGTAAAGTGCTTGAACTTTCATCAATTAGTTGTGCCTAGCTTGGCTAGGCGCGCTAAGTCTAAAAAAAAGCTTCTTGCCCGATTGTTAATCGGTACAAGAAGCGCTTGCTAAGGCTCGATAGCCGCAGAGGATTGTCTTATTATCAGCTCGGGCAGCAGCACTGCCCGCTGCTTGATTGATTTCTCGTTGCGTATTTCCTGAATAAGCAGATCGACGGCTTGCCTTCCGATCTCCTGTATTGGTTGGGCAACTGTTGTGAGGGAAGGATCAATCATCGTAGCCAAGATCGTATTGTCAAACCCAACCACTGATAAATGATCAGGAACCTTAAGCCCCTGCTCTCGAGCAGCTTGAATGCTTGCAATAGCCAATAGATCATTGCAGGCAAACAGTGCCGTTGGCGGCTCGGAGCCGTTCAACAAGGATGTAGCCGCTGTTCTCCCGTTGTCCAGGGTAAAGCCACCAACCTTAACCAGACTGTCATCAATGGCGACACCTTGATCTCGCATGGCCTGGAGACAGCCCCTGATGCGCTCCTGATTGCTGATATGATCCAAATCTTCAGCCAATATGGCGATTCGTCGATGCCCTAATTCCACCAAATGCGATCCAGCCTGATAGCCACCAAGGTAATCGTCTACCATAACTGTATCTAAGGCAAGTGCTGGCATCTCACCGGCTATTAAAACTATCGGCACCTTTTTTTGAACCAGCTGTTTCAAGAATAGCTCTTTAGAGGTGCGGGTAGCTACAATAATGCCGTCCACTCTTTTTTGAGTAAGTAAAGAAAAATACCTGTCTTCCTTCTCCGGATCATTGTCCGTGCTGCAAATAAACAAATTAAATCCGTGCTCATGGCCGCGGTCTTCAACAGCCCGGGCAATTTCCGCAAAGTACGGATTGGCCAGATCAGGAATAGTAAGTCCTATTGTGTATGTGCTTTTCCCCGTTAATGCGGAAGCAACCATACTTGGTTTATACTGCAGCCGATCCATAACGGCAACAACATGCTTGCGAGTTTTATCACTAATACGCCCTGTTCCGTTAATTACTTTGGATACTGTCGCAATCGAGACCCCGGCGGCATCAGCTACATCATATATGGTACGTTTCATAACAAGCTTGGGGCTCCTTTCTGTTGTCCTGCTGACTTAAGCACTAATATTTTCCACCTCTACGGTCAATACATGCTGCAGATGTCTTATTTTATGATAAATCTCGGTAATTGGAATTTTACTTGATGCTGAGATAATCAACTCAATTTGCTGATGATTATCAGCCACATCTTTAACCTTACTGTGTTTCACCCGCATCGAATCGCTTTGAAGCTGTTCAATAAGCGCTGTCATCCCATCGATATGCTCCACTACTACATTTAGAGAAAGGTCACGCTCATTCAATTTATTCGGACCAAACAGCTTAATAAACATGGGGAACAAATTGACAGCTACAATAATCAGAATCACCGCGATCGAAGCTTCAAAATAAAACCCAGCTCCCGATGCGATACCAAGCGCTGATGCAGCCCAAACCATGGCAGCGGTTGTCAATCCTGAGATCACATCGTTCTGCCTTCTTAATATAACACCAGCCCCGATAAAACCGACTCCACTTACGATTTGGGCAGCAAGCCGCAGCGGATCCATATTGTTTTGCCCGGAAATTGCGTATTTGTGCGCCGCTTCAATCGACACAATGGTAATCAAGCAGCTCGCTACTGAAATAACCATGCTCGTTTTCATTCCTAAAGGCTTATGCTTCAACTGACGGTCTATACCGATCAGAAATCCCAGAAACAGCGACATACATAATTTAAAAACAACATCATACATCATTTACTGCAACACCTCTTCTCTCTCTCATCCCATGTAAAGCGCTTAAGCTCAAGTTCTTTTTTTTGCTTAGTATAGAGGATAGCAACCCACTTAGCAATCCCTTTAAGCAACAATGTTAGATTTGTTAACCTAGAAAAAATAAAGGACTGTCCCATTTGAGACAGCCCCATACTTTAGCCTTACTTTAAAAACTGACGAACCAAGCCAATTAATAAGAGCCACGGATATAGGCGTGCACTTCTTGTTCATAAAATGCCCGCAGCCTCTCATGTTCTGTAGAGCTAAAGGATGCTGTGTCCAGCACTCCCAGATTGTCCTCAATCTGAGCCACATTCTTAAACCCAGGAATAACACATGTAATATTCGGGTTATCCAATATCCAACGCAAGGCAGCACGCGTCATGTTGCCTTTGCCCTCTGCAATCCAGGAAAGCTCGCGGCTCAAGGCAACGCCTTTCTTGAATGGTAGACCAGCAAACGTTTCTCCAACATTAAAGCTGTCACCATTTTGGTTATAATTGCGATGATCCTCTTCCTCAAACACCGCGTCTTCCTTGAATTTCCCTGTTAACAAACCGCTGGCTAAAGGCAGCCGCACCAATATTCCAACGCCCTTTTCTTTGGCTTTCGGGAATAACTCCTCTTGCGGCTTTTGTCTGAAAATGTTATAAATCACCTGCAGCGCCTTCACATTAGGAGACTCCAGGCATACTAAGCCTTCCTCCACACTTTCCACGCTAACGCCGTAATGCCTGATTTTACCTTCCTCTTGCAGCTTATCAAGCACACTGAACACGGATCCGTCACGTAAAATTTCAATCGGTGGGCAATGGATTTGATACAGATCAATACGCTCGCGCTGCAGCCGCTTCAAGCTTTGCTCACAGAAAGCTCTTACTGATTTTTCCGTATATAGGGCGGGATCATGAATATCGCCGGCACGGCAAAATTTCGTTGCAATATGAATATTGTCTTCTTTTCCTTTAGTTGCCTTTGCCAGCAGCTCTTCACTATGACCGCTCCCATACACATCTGCTGTATCAAAAAAGTTGACGCCCGCCTCCATTGCACGCTCCAAAGCACACAACGATTCGTTGTCATCTACCTTTCCCCATGAACCTCCGATGGCCCAAGTGCCGAAGCTAACCTCGCTGACCGATAGCTCTGTCGAGCCCAATTGTCTGTATTTCATATATGGCTCCTCCTTATATTCAAGTCACAAGCTTATTACTGCCTACTCTGCTCATTATACATGGTAGATAAAGAAGTCAAAATAACGCAATAATAGTTGACTTACTTACATCAGAGTAAGTGACCCTCCATTAATCAGCTTTGCTGACAGAAGCAAGACGCAGCAAATCATCGCCGCTCACTTTGGATAACTGATTAATGAATTCGATTTGGAAGCTGCCCGGTCCTTCATGCCCTTTCTTATCGGCAGCCACTTGGGCTGAGACACCATAATAAGCAAGTGCAGCCGTTGCAGCCAGAAGCTTGTCCTGCTCGACGGCGGCAAACGCACCGATTACAGAAGTGAGAAGACATCCTGTACCCGTCACTCTTGTAAGAAGCGCATCTCCATTGTTTACCAAGTAGGTTGTAGAACCATCTGTAATAACATCGGTTTTACCTGTGACAACAGCCAGGCAGCCCAACTGGAGCGCAGCTTTTTGCGCCAGCTCCATTACATTTCCAGTGCCTTCGCCTGCATCTACCCCTTTGATTTTCCATTGCTCACCAACCACATTTGCAATTTCAGCAGCATTTCCGCGTATAACCGACACTTTCACTTCTTTCAAAATTTTTCTGGCTGTATCGGTTCTATAACGAGTTGCTCCCGCACCTACAGGGTCCAAAATAACGGGAACACCATGCTCATTGGCTGATTGGCCTGCGATGATCATAGCTTCTACTTCCGTTTCGTTCAAGGTTCCAATATTCAATACAAGCGCACCCGCAATAGCGGCCATGTCAGCAACCTCTTCTTTGGCATAAGCCATTACAGGCGATGCTCCAAGTGCAAGTAGTCCGTTAGCGGTAAAGTTCGTAACGACCACATTCGTGATGTTATGAACAAGGGGACTAACACTTCTAACCCGATTTAAGCAGTCAATAATTTGGTTAATTTCCACGATCATTCTCTCCTTTTTGTCCTCCGCCGAATTCATTCTTATAGCAACTCGAGCACTGAACCCTATTATAATTAAAAAGTGTACCACAATATGGGGCATCTTGATAAATACGAAAAATACGAATTAAAATTTAACCTACATTTCCTACTTGAATTATCGGATTTGATATGTTACCATTTCACTAATCCATTACATTATTGAAGCCAATTGGACCGCCAAAGGCTCCCCAGCTGTCAGATTTTCTGATCAAGCTTCCGGGAGCCTATTTTAATTCAGGGGTGAAATCGATCATGAGTAAATCTGACCGCAAGCTTCATCTTAATCTATTCATGAACAGTATGGGTCATCATGAAGCCGCATGGCGTCATCCCCATTCGGATGCTAATCTGGTTATTGATTTCTCACATTTTCAAAAACTCGCTCAAAAAGCCGAACGCGCAAAGCTGGATTCACTCTTTTTTGCCGATAGACTGGCAACAAGTTTAACCGCAGCAAAATACGGGGCAGTGGGCGGTCTTGAGCCTCTGACACTGCTAGCTGCTCTGGCAGTGGTGACTGAGCGGATCGGCCTGATCGCTACGTTATCAACCAGCTTTAACGAGCCCTTCAACATCGCACGACGTTTCGCTTCACTCGATCATCTTAGTGGAGGCAGGGCAGGATGGAATATAATCACCTCCGGTACCGATGGCGAAGCCCGCAATTTCAACTACGAGCATATCCCGGAGCATAGCAACCGATACGAGAGAGCCCATGAATTCGTTGATGTGGCTATCAAGCTATGGGACAGCTGGGAAGAGGATGCCCTCATCCGAGATAAGAATGCCGGCATTTATGCTGATAGCAGCAAGGTGCATGAACTAAACCATAAAGGTACTTTCTACTCGGTCAAAGGACCGCTCAATGTTACCCGCTCCCCTCAAGGTCGCCCTGTTCTCGTGCAGGCGGGTTCTTCTGAGAATGGAAAAGAATTCGCCGCTCAATATGCCGAAGCCATATTCACTGCTCAGCAAACCTTTGAGGATGCCCGCGCCTTCTATACCGACCTTAAATCGAAGCTTGCCCGATACGGAAGACCTCCTGAGCATGTCAAAATATTGCCGGGCATCTGCCCAATCATTGGGCAAACCGAGGCTGAGGCTAAGGAAAAAGAAGCTGAGCTCCACGAGCTGACGAATCCTGAGTACAGTCTGCTGCAGCTTTCCAACCGGATAGGCTTTGATTTATCCTCCTATCCATTGGATGGACCGCTTCCTGAATTACCGGATTCCGAGGAGATCAACGGTCACCAAAGTCGAACCCAATTAATCAGGGAGCTAGCCCAAAGGGAACAATTGACGATTCGCCAGCTGCTGCTCCGTCTTGCCGGCGGTCGCGGTCACTACACGATTGCAGGCACCCCTGAGCAAATTGCCGATCAGTTGGAAGCATGGTTTGTGGGGGGAGCTGCTGACGGATTTAACATCATGCCTCAGCTCATGAACGGCGGCTTGGACGATTTTCTGGACTATATAGTCCCTGAGCTGCAGCGCAGAGGCTTATTCCGGACCGAATACAGCGGACGGACTTTGCGTGATCACTACGGTCTTCCTTATCCCACAAACATTTATAGCCAAGAAAGCAAGCAGCACAAAGTAAACCACATCGTTTGAATTAGCAAGAAATTTAGTAAGGCAATGTAGTTAAGAAACAACCATTAAGAAAAGGGGATTGAAACTTATGAACAAGAAAAAATGGACCATTTCATCGCTTGCCCTTATTACAGCATTATCATTTATCGTACTTACGGCTTGCGGAAAAACGGAGGCAACAGGCGCAGGGGCAAAAAGCCAAGCAGCAGGAAGCGATAAGCCCAAGGAAAAGGTTGTCGTGAATATCGGCGTTCAAGGTAAAACAGGTATTTTTCCATACGCACGTGAAAAAGGATATTTCGAAAAAGCTTTTGCCAAAGTCGGTGCCGAGGTCAAATGGAGCGAATTTGCCAGCGGTCCTCCGCATTTTGAAGCTTTAACGGCAGGCAGGCTGGATTTTGGAGCCGTAGGTGGGACACCGGTTGTCTCCGGACAAACTGGGGACGTTGATTTCAAGGCGATTGCGGTAACAGCAGACGGTAAGAAAGGCAACTTTATTGTCGTGCCGAAGAATAGTCCAATCAAAGACCTCAAGGATTTGAAAGGGAAAAAAGTAGGGGTGGCCAAAGGCAGCAGCGCCTATAACTTTCTCTACATGGCCATTGATAAGGGAGGGCTAAAGGGCGATGATATTAAAGCCATTCAGCTCCAGCCAGATGAAGCAAGACCTGCATTAGACAGCGGGGCTCTGGATGCTTGGTCGATCTGGGAGCCGTATGCCGCAACGGCTGTTTTCCAGACAGGGGCCAAAATATTGGTTAGCGGACAAGACTTGAATATTAATGCGCCCAGCTTTATCGTAGCTAGAACTAAATTTACGCAGGAGCATCCCGATCTAACTGTTGCTTTTCTGAAAGCCTACGAGGAAGCGCGTACTTATTACGTTGGACATTTGGATGAAGTAACCGATGATTTGGTCAAATCGCAAAAGCTGGACAAAGAAATTATTAGCACCGTTTTGAAAAATTCTGAGCCAATCCTTTCTCCAATAACACCTGAGTTTGCCAAAGCGCATCAAGAACAGGCAGACTTCCTTTTCTCAGTTGGAGCCATTAACAAAAAGCTGGACACATCTAAAGTGATGGAGAGCAAGTTCGTTGAGCAGGCCTTAAAGGAAATCAAAGAGAAGAAGTAACCAGCGAGAAGCATTTAGAAAATTGAGAATATCTAATAGAGGAATATGATTTGAGAAGAAATGAAAGATGAGGGGAATGGTCCCCTCGTCTTTTTGTTCGTATAACTACTAAATTGCCAGCATACGGTATTAAAAACGTAACTAATTGGAGGTTATACATGTGCCGGATGCATTCGTAATACGGTCTATTGATGAAATACGTTTTTGGTCCCGCATAATGAAGGAGCATTCGCTCTTTCTAAGATTAGGCTTTCGCTGTGAAGATACACAACTCATTAATGAAGCCAATTATTTTTATAAACTGTTCGAAGGGATTGAGCAGCGTTCTCACGCCTTTGGTGTGGATACAGATCCTACAACTATTCAAAAATTCAACATCGAAGTTCACACGGCCGCATCTCATATTTGGGCTTTTAAAAGAAAAATATTAGGACTTATATTAACCTGTCAGCTTCCCGGACAAAATAACTTTCCATTATTAGTAGATCATACAAGCCGAGAAGCGAATTATTTCAGGAATCGATTGGTGGAGCTGAACCAAGGGAAATTGGAGCCCTTGCAGGATGCTATTATTGATGAAAATGTGTTTTTCTTAAAAATCATGGCTGATCACGCCAAATTCATTGGGCATCTTCTGGATCCTTCAGAGCGCAAGCTAGTTGACCAGGCTCGAGAATTTAGCCATGATTTTGATCAATTGCTGTTCCAGGCACAGGATTTGGATTCGATGCGGCCACAATCCCAAACACAGCCTCTTTTAAATCAATTTCTAGACCAAAACAGAGTTTCTGTAAAAGCATTGCGTGATTTCAAGCAAACAGCTAGAGATTTAATTAATCAATGCAAAATTAAAAGCATTATCCATCCATTATTGGCGGATCATGTATTCCGGGAAGCGGAGCGGTTTTTAGAAATTATTGATATGTTCGAAGGAGCGCTGACCGGTACGGGCAAACGAGTAAGTTCAACTCACTAAGCCACCCATTCTCAACAACACTTCTGCTTAACAGAAAAAGTTTCACATCACTACGAACCCGCTATGGCAGAACCTCATAGAATATATTTTCATATGACTATACGTAAACGAGGGCAGTACACATGGATCGAGCTTTTGGACACGGGGGTTACGGGGTTACGGGGTTACGGGGTTACGGGGCTACGGGGCTACGGGGGCTTTGAAGCCCCTGTTATTACCACTGTCATTTTCCCGCGGCATTCTTCCACTTTTCTTACTTTCGCATTCTGCCTTTTCCATTCATAAGAGGGAGCGCTGATGGAAATGGCACATATTTTGCCCAACACCCACAGTGATACGCAATAAAAGCGGAATGTGAAAGCTCTATTTGTACGTAAAGGCCCTACATCGTAGCAACTACGGAATGACGATGCCTTATTTGTTCCAAAAGACCCTGCATCGTAGCAACTACGGAACGACGATGCCTTATTTGTTCCAAAAGACCCTACATCGTAGCAACTACGGAACGACGATGCCTTATTTGTTCCAAAAGACCCTACATCGTAGCAACTACGGAACGACGATGCCTTATTTGTTCCAAAAGACCCTACATCAAAGCAACTACGGAACGACGATGCCTTATTTTGCTATTTGCAAGCCATATAGACGCAGATATGCTGAAATAAGGTACTGTCGTTCCGCTAGGGGCACGTTTTCACACCAAAAACCACAAATAACGAATCGTCGTTCCGCCTGCCGATGGCTCCCCGGTTCCTTTTCGTCCTATTATCGTTGTGGACAGATCAAGTCAAGTATAAAATGAAAGCACCTCTCTTCATTTTCCTGAACGGTACAGTTCATCATAATCATCCGGTTCGAAGCTATACAATTGTTGGGACGGAATTCCGGAATTTTCATGCAGATCGCTTATCTCTTGAAACCGAAATACTTTTTGCAGCGCCCTCTCGACCTGATCCCCACGTCCGGATTGCTTGAGCAGCTGCATAAATTCGTAATCGCGAATCCCGCGCTGAAGCCACTTATATCGCAATGATAAGAGCGGTTTCCCGTTTGGCCCGGGGTACACGAAATTCGTGTCACCAGCAGGCCACACCGTAGGGCGGCAAATTATACTTTCAAGCGGCTGGTCCGTCCATGCTGTATAGTTCCAACGCAAAAACCCATCCAGCTTCAGCTTCTCCACCATCCATGGGATTACACGCGCCTCGATAGAGGGGGATTTCAGAAATGTATTCGGCCTGGAAGGCTCACAACATACATAGTACACCAGCTTTCCGGGAATGAGCGGACGCATGCTTTGAAGATGCTCATATTCCGTCACAACAGCGGAGAACAAAGGCACGTAATCCTTAATACCTGTTGCCTCTTTACGTATAAACTCGACATGGTTGATAGCCGTCTTGTACGAAAAGGCCGGAGCAGCTTCCCGCAAAATGGTCATCCTCTGCTGAAACAGCTCCCAGTCGGCAGGCTCATCGGCAACAATCCTGACGCGGTCTATCCACTCTTTCTCCACACAATGTGTTTCCAGCGCCGAAATGTAATCCTTAACCTGAGCCACCTCCCTCATAAACCGGTAGCAGCCGCCAGCTTCATCGTAATATCGAATTCGGATTGCATCGGGATACCCCTCCACAATGGCACCATACCCGGCATCCGGATATTGCCAGTTGTTTAATAGTCCGAATATTTCGATTTCCGAAGTGATCCCGTATTTTTCACCTAAAGCTATGTAACGGTCAAGGAATGAAAAGTCATAGAAGAATGTACCATCCGACGCTCTGCGAACCGGCACGATACTATATTCAAATAAATCATGAGGCTCCCTGTCGAGGTAGGTCTGCTGGCCGTTCCAAGCGGACTCGGAGATAAGTACGGACAACGCCTTTTGTCCCAGATCAGCCAGCTTTTGCAAATAATGCTCCAGAATACCAAAATGCTCATCAGACCAATACTCCACCTTGTATTTTCGTGCAATGTTACAGTTGTGCTGCCATAAATCGAGGTAAAAGGTGTAATCCTTTGCTTCAGGAAGCTGCTGCTCATTTACAGTAACAGTAAAGGTCAGCTCCTTTTCCAGTACCTCATCCTCAAAAAGCGTATGCGAATAAAACTTGAGCTTTCCCTCATAACTTCCAGCCGGCGTATTTTCCCCCGCTTCAAATTCAAGCCAGACCTGCTGTATTTGCCGCTTGCTCACGAAGACATGACGGTCTTCCAGAAGCACGTCTGATTTCTGCGACCGATCATCGTCTTCGATGAAACCGACAAGCTTCACCTCGGAGGTTAACGAGCCTTCCATTTCAAGCTCCATCCTTACGATTTTGAGCGGTCCTCCTTTCCAAAAAAATGAATCCTTACTAACCGCCAGCACAAAATCTTCAACATCCGAGCAAACTACTGCCTGTAGAGCTGCACTGTCCCTTCTATTGCAACATAAATTCAAATTATTAACGGCTGTATCCTTGCGACCTTGATCCCAGAAATTTTTTGCCCAAGTATATTTGTAAAACATCGACTGCAAACCGAAGTGCATAGTTATCCCCCCAGGTTTTGGAAAAATCCTCTCCTTCCTACCCTACACTTTTTTCCATATCTGTGTCTATATAAAAAAATCCTTACGGCGTCCTTGGTATACGATCTACATTTGTGTGCTTTGGAGGGATGAATGTGAGATTACGGCCGCTGTTGAAGTCGTATTCCTTTGAATGGAAGGCGTGCAAAAGGACTTTAGTGCCATTAAGCACTAAACTTTCTTGTATGTTAAAAAAAGCCAACCCGTCATGGATTGACTTCTTGCAGTTACAATTCTACTTGCATCGATCCCCACACACTAATCAGTTTCTATTAAAAAAGCTTGAATAAGCACGACATGATGCCTGCCAACACTACCATCAATAAGGCGATCGGCGTCACGACAGCAATCAAGCTGCGATGGAACCCGGCAACCCGCTACTTTGCTGCCCATAATCATTATTCAGTTACCATCCAATCGCCAAACCGTCTCCCCGCGGATCTGCCGCCCCGCTCAATTGGCCGTCTGGATGAATCATAATCCCTTGCGCTTGCCCTGTTGCAGGGTCCCATGTTTCTAATACTTCGACCCTATGCCCCCACGCGCGGAGTTGATTAATCGTGGAGTCCAGCTTGCGATTTTCCATCTTCAACGTATCGCTGTCCACCCCCCAGGTCCGTCCGTACACCCAACGAGGCAATGCAATGGCTTCTTGAATGGAGCAGTTGTAATCGAGCACGCCGGTTATCAACGAAAGCTGTGTCTGCGGCTGCCCTTCACCGCCCTGAGTACCCATAAGCAGGAAGGGTTTTCCTTCACGCAAAACCATACCTGGCATTAAAGTATGGAAGGTTCGTTTGCCCGGAGCCAGCGCATTTACATCACTCGAGTCCAATGAAAAAAAAGAACCGCGGTTTTGCATAATGACTCCCGTATCACCCGCAGTATACGCGCTTCCGAAATCATAATACAAGCTTTGAATAAAGGACACCGCATTGCCTTCATCATCGACTGCCGCCGCATAAGCTGTATCTTGGCCCATAGCCTTGGATAAGAATGCTTCTCCCTCAGGAGGGGAGAGCTGAATTTTCCGGTAAAGCGTTCTTGCATACTCTTTGGACAATAACCGATCCAATGGAATTTCATTAAAATCAGGATCCGTCAAATACGCATCGCGGTCACTGAAAGCTTTCTTAACCACTTCCGTTAATAAATGGTAAAACTCAGCAGAATGCCGGGGAATTTCGGACAATTCCGTTTGCTCCAGCATATTCAGCATCATGAGTGCCGAAAAACCCTGCGAATTAGGAGGCATCTGGACAACGGTGCTTCCACGGTAAGTGCTTGAGACCGGCTTAACCCATTCGCCGCGATGGGAACGAAAGTCATCCTCGATGAGGATTCCGCCATCCTTGCGCATGGCATCGACTATACGCTGCATAAGTTTGCCTTTATAGAAGACTTCCCTGCCTCCATCACTAATCATTTTTAATGTATCTGCAAGCTCGGGCTGAAGCAGCTTTTCTCCTATTTGAAGCGGTACGCCATTAGGCATGAACGTGCTCCGCATTGATTCCTGTGTGATAAGAATTTCTTTATCCTTAACGATCCACCGGTGCAAATCCCGGGAAACTGGTACACCTTTCTCCGCATATGCAATGGCTGGCTCCAACAGCTTTTCCCAGGCAAGCTTTCCGTACTCGGACCATACCTCCCACCACGCATCAACCATACCGGGGACTGTAATGGCGCTCAGTACACCGCGCTGCGGGATAGCCTTCAACCCTTTGTCCAAATAAAACCCGGGTGATATTTGACTCCCCGAACGACCGCTCCCGTTAAATCCTTTCACTTCACCGCTTTTTGCATCATAGATGAGGAAGAAGGCGTCTCCGCCCAATCCCGTCATATGGGGATAGACGACTGCTAGTGTCGCACTGACAGCAACTGAGGCATCGAATGCATTGCCTCCCTGCTGCAAAATCGAGCAGCCGACAACGCTGGCCAAATGCTGCGGCGAAGCAACCATGCCTCGATAAGCGACAGGCATAATATTATTCATCGAGTATCCCTCCCATACACATCAAGAGCAGCTTGAACCGCTTGGCCTGCATGCACTTGAAAGCCATGACGAAGCAGCACAGCTTCGAGTGCTCCAAGAGTGAGCAGAACATTTTTCTTATTGCAGCTAAAACCCATGGTTCCAATTCTCCATATTCTCCCTTTCAAAGGGCCGAACGAGCTTGCAATTTCGATTCCAAATTCCTGAAGAAGCATGCTTCTGACGGATTCACCGTCCACTCCATCCGGAATAAGTATGCAAGCAACAACCGGGAGCTTGCAGGATGGGTCGCCGAAGAGCGCAAGTCCCATAGCTTCGATACCAGCCATAAGCGCTTGCTCATGATAGGAGTGGCGAGCAAAGCGTTCTGTTAAGCCTTCCTCCAACACAAGTCTTAGTCCCTCACGGAGTGCATACAGCATGGAGGTGGCTTCCGTATGATGATTCAGCCTTGCTGAGCTCCAATAGTCCTGAAGCTGGCTCAAGTCAAAATAATTGCTCCGCACTACAGCCCCTTCTGCAAAACCAGATGCGCCAGGGTCCCGAAGTCCACGCTCAATCCTTTTGCGCTTCAGCACTTTAGCCTCCGCTCTCTCATTGTAAGTAATCGGGGCCATACCAGCCGGAACCGACAGGCACTTCTGGGTGCCCCCTATTACAGCATCAAGCATCCACTCGTCTGTTTTCACTTCTGTTCCGCCAATCGTAGCTACTGCATCAACCACAAGTAACGCATCCAGTTCCCTGCAAGCTTTTCCTATATCCGTAAGCGGTTGAATTCGGCCAGTAGAGGTTTCCCCATGCACAATTGCAACTAGATTAGGACGTATTTCCCTGATGCGTTCAATGATAGCTGCGGGCTCAAATACATGTCCCCACTCTTGCTCCATCGTTATAACCTCAGCGCCGCATCGTTCTGAAATTTCTACCAACAGATGGCCAAAACGTCCGAAAATCGGCACGAGTACACGGTCTCCCGGTTCGATTAAGCTGGTAAGCACCGCTTCAATACCCGAACGTGATGTCCCATCAATAGGAAAAGCCCACCGATTATTCGTTTGAAACAATTCCTTCAGCATCTCCATAGTTTCATTCATAATATCTGTAAATTCAGGATCGAACTGTCCCAATATAGGGAGCGACATGGCGCGCAAAACGCGCGGATCAACCTCAACCGGTCCCGGGGTCATAATTATTCGTAAGGATGGGGCTAGATCTCTGTATTTTTTCATATTCCGCTTCCCCCCACATAGTTTCGCAAAAAATATTTCATGAACATGCCGTTGTATAGTTTGTTCAAGAAAGTCCCATTGGTTCTCTCACTTGTATGCTAGTGAATAGAGTAGGTCCAGCAGCACAACGATTCCTGCGCCAAGATCAGCCGGTTCCGTGTATTCAGCCGGTGAATGACTAATCCCTTTGTGGCTCGGAACGAACAACATAGCCGTTGGGCATACCGGTGCAAACAATTGGGCGTCATGGCCCGCCCCGCTGTACATCTTTTTGAAGCTTAGATTCCGGGAATTACAGCTGCTTTGAAGCAAATCCGTTAATTCCGTATTCATTAGGATAGGAGCAGCTTCCATCCATTGTTGGGCGGATAAAGTGAGGCCGCAGCTCTCTGCGATTCGTTGCAGCTTATTTATTACAGCCGAACAAAATCCATTCAGTTCCGTATCACTAGTATGCCTGACATCCAAAGTGAATTTCACACATCCAGGCACAACATTGGGTGCTCCCGAAACAACCTCAAGCTTACCAACCGTAGCCACCAACGGATCACCATAGTAAAGCGCTTCATTACGAATAGCAATGATCATTTCACTTGCTCCGCATAATGCATCACGTCTGTAGCCCATTGGAGTCGTGCCAGCATGATTAGACTCACCTGCCACCTCAAGGGTATACCTTCGTTGTCCAACAATTCCTTGTACGATTCCAATCAATTGACGCTCCCGTTCCAATACATTGCCTTGTTCTATGTGAATCTCAATAAATGCAGCCCAGTCGGATCGATTGCCTGGCTGGTAATGACCCAATCCAAAGCCTGCTTGATACATGGCATCAGCCAATGTCTCACCTTCTCTGTCGCAAACCTCAGGAGGAGTCAGTGTTGAGAACAAGCCCGTCACATTGCCCGAGCCCCAAAAGGTTAACGGGAAGCGGCTTCCTTCCTCTTCCGCGAAGGATACGACCTCGATTGTACGCAGCGGTTGACCATACCGCTCTTTCAAATACGTAACGGCCAGAACAGCCGCCACAATACCGTAAGCCCCGTCATAACGGCCACCACTCAGCACAGTATCGATATGAGAGCCCGTTAGTACAGCCCCTGGTTCCGCCCGACTTCCTTCCAATCGTCCAAACAGGTTTCCCGCTTCATCATAATAGGGGCTAAGTCCTGAAGCCAGCATATGATCCTTTAATGCGGATTGCGCTTCCCGCCAGGCCTGACTGTACAAAAGGCGAGTAACCCCTCCATCTGAGTCACCTCCGAATTGCGCTAACCACTCCAGCATACGGGAAGCTTCCGAAGCAAACCTGCGGACGAGTTCATCCTTGGATGAGGGAGCCTGATGTATACTTTTTTCCATAGATTCCTCCATTTCCGCATTGGCATTGACGCTTGGAGCAACTTGGATTACTTGAAGTACTTAAAGTACTTGAATTACTCGGAGTCAAGAGCTATAAAGCAGCCACTTTCCTATTTCATCCGCCCCAGCGCCAGCTTGCATGCTTGCGTTATATACGAATTCGCCTCTCACAAGCGTGGCACTCACACGGCAGGAGAACATCCTGCCTTCATAAGGGCTATGAGGATGACGATGCTTCAACTGATCAGCCTTCAATGTGTAGGAATGATTCAAATCGATGATGGCAAAATCCGCATCCGCTTCTAAGTTGATTTCACCCTTGCGAGGATATAGGCCGAATCTTTGTGCAGGATTTAAAGACAGCAAACGGCTAATTAACGGCATTGGAAGTCCGCGCTTTATATGACCTTCATCCACCATTAGCTCAAGCGAGCTTTGGGCTCCGGCAATTCCGCCCCATGCCTCGAAGAAGCTCTCAGCTCGTTTCAATTCAGGCGGGCTTGGCGAATGATCGGAAGCAATGAGATCAATCTGTCCGGCTGCCAGAGCGTTCCACAGCTTCTCCTGCTCTTGTTTGCTGCGCAAAGGCGGAGCGCACTTAGCTACAGGGCCGAGATTCACCATATCATCCTCGGTCAGAGTGAGATAGTGCGGACAAGTTTCCAGCGTCACATCAAGACCCTGCGCCTTCGCCGCATGAATGAGCTCCACAGCTGCAGCGCTGCTGATATGAACAAAGTGCAGCGCGCAGCCGGTGTGCTCCGCCATTTGCAGTGCCTGGCGCACCGCTTCACACTCTGCGGCAATGGGTCTTGATGCGGCGTAATCCAGTGCGCCGCTCTTACCGCTGCTGGCCGCTTGCTCAGCCAGCATAACTGTCATCGCCTCATCCTCGGCGTGCAGGGCAAGCACCCGATTCAGCTTGGCGATGCGCTTCATGCCCTCCAGCAGCGTGACGTCATCTACGCACTGGAACCGTTCCTCGCCTTCACCCCCCGGCTTGGACATGAAAGCTTTAAAGCCGATAACTCCCGCATCCGCCAAAGGCTTCAGCTGGTCCAGCTTGCCGGGTACAAGCCCGCCCCATAAAGCGTAATCCACGCTGGAGCTTCCGGCAGCTGCCTTCAGTTTGCTTTCCATTGCGGCCACGGACACCGTGGGCGGCAGACCATTCAGCGGCATATCTATATAGGTTGTGCAGCCACCGGCTGCCAAAGCTGCCGATCCCGTTGCAAAGCCTTCCCAATGTCCCATAGCTGGTTCATTAAAATGAACATGCGCATCCACCATACCTGGCATTACATGCTTTCCATCAGCTTTATAATTCCGGGCAGCAGCCTCGTCAATCAAGCTTTCTTCCAGCCGGACAACCCTGCCGTCCTTGACACCGATATCCAGACGCTTGACCTCATTGCACAATACAACAAGTCCTCCGGTAATTATTAAATCCAGCATTGGCTTCCCCTCCTCGTTCCCAGGAAATTAACTGCCTCGATAGGTACTATATCCTCCAGGTGCAACCAACAGCGGAACATGATAGTGCTGTTCTACATTGCTTATTTGAAAACGAATCGGGACTTCCTCCAGAAACATCGGTGATTCTGTTGCTTGCCCTGCTCCTATGCCTTTATTCCGATAATAATCCCCCACATAAAACAATAATTCATACGAACCTGCTACCATGTCTTTTCCACTTAAAAGCGGTCCATCCAGACGTCCATCACTGTTCGTTACCGCTTCTTGAAGCTCGACTGCCGCTCCTCCTTGCGAAAAGTAAAACAAGGCTACTCGCATTCCTTGCGCAGGTCTCCCTGCTGACAGCTCCAGTACATGAGTCGTGAGCCTCCCGCTCATTTGAGCTCCGCTGAAGCAGCGGCCTCCAGTACATTGCGAGCCTCCTCCAAGTCGCTTTGCGTCAAAGAAAAGCCTTGAAAGCCATAAGGAGGACGAGGCTCGGTATACACTCTGCCCTCAGAGCCAGGAACATTTTCAACAATCGTTTCCCACGTCCGGTTATTGGACTCAAACCACACCTTGCCAAGCTGCGGGAACCGCTCCAAAATCCGCAAGCCTATATCATAAATCAGCTTTTGAATAGAAGGACTCTTGAGCTGGTGGAACAGGGTGTGGGCAATATCACTGATTTGTTCAGAAGCCACATACTTAGCCTCACCTTCGCCCACTGCATCTTCATAATCCGCATACTCCCAGCCGATATTAAGATAAATGTATAAAGGACGGTCAAAGCTCTCCGGCAGTGTAGTATATTCATCGCGTACAAAACCGGCAAACATACTGCCTTTCACTTTAATTAAATGCAGGTTGGACAGCAGCGCGGAATGTCCCAAAACTTCGTAACCCGTTTCTCCACGCTCCATCTTAAAAGTGAACACACCACTCTCATTTCGGGAATGCCTGAAAACAAGCCCGCTATCTGCGAAAGAATCTTCCCCTGATGGGACCCTTACTGAATCAAATGGAATACGCTCAGCAGACAGCTCAATGCCTGTTAGATGGGTATATTTGTCCATGAACAAGGTTGCCATATGCCGTAAATAAGCTTCAACCGTATTTCCAGTAAAATCAGCCGTATGCCGTAAAATAAAATTTTTCATCGAATCTGTAGCTACAACAGAGGTGTTGTCCCCTTCCGTAAACGAGGTCAGGAGAATATCTCCCCATACAGAGATTTTGACATTTAAGGCGAATATAACGTTATCCGTACCGGTATAAGTGGATTCAGGCACCGGCTGAACACGAAGCGGTTTTGCAAATGTGCGATAAACCAATACGTCCCCTTTTCCATAATGCATAGTTCGTTTAGCTGTACTAGTCTCCATGGGTTGATCCCCTCCGTTATTAGTAGTTATCAGGTCGTTGATACGAAAGCGGGTGATGTCGGCGATCTGTCTTAACGCTTGTTGCTTTTCGGCTTCTTTTTCCAATGTTATTCTGTACTTCATCGCTTCCAAAATCATTGCCTTGGATTTCCCTTTAACCGCGATAATAAACGGAAAACCGAATTTCCGGGTGTACTCTGTATTGCAAGCTTGAAACTCGGCATATTCTTCCGCTGTAAGATCCGATAGTCCGGATTGCCGTTGTTCATTAACCGACATTGAACTCATTTGCAAACGCCCTCCCAAATCAGGGTGAGCGCGGATCAGCTTCAGCTTCCTGTCCTCATGAGCATGCTCTACAACGTTCAGCATAGCTTCGTGCAGCTGCTCTTTATCCTCAAATGGCCGGGAGGCCCAGGCTCCTTCGGCGACCCAAGGGGAATCCTCAAAAATATCTCCCAGCGTCTTTGTAAATAAGCTCTGATTCATACGGTTCAGCTCGTTGATGGTATAAGACTTCATGAGATTTCACACCTTTCTTGTCCAGGCCTGCCTTTTTAATCTCCCACTCAAATAGGTGCCGCCGCCTTGCAGCTGTTTCGTACAGCTGTCTCCGCCGCCCGCATAATACCTCCGTAACCCGTGCAGCGGCATATATTGCCGGATAACCCTTCCGTTAGCTCATCTTGAGTTGGCGCAGGGTTAGCTCCCAATAAGCCCACAAGGGATATAACCATCCCCGGTGTACAGTACCCGCATTGAAAGCCGCCCTCCTCCAAAAAGGCCTGCTGCACGGGATGCAGCTCGCCACTAACGGCCAAACCTTCTATCGTAACAATTGAACGTCCCTCCAACTGGTAAGCCATCATCAGGCAAGCATTAACCGGTTGGCCATCCATCAATATCATGCAAGCTCCGCAGCGTCCAATTTCACATGAAATTTTAGTACCTGTCTTGGCCAGATCATCCCGTAATATATCGATGACACGGCGGGATGCCGATGTATCCAGCTCAAGCGGCTTGCCGTTTAATTGAAAGGACAGCTTATTGTCTGGTATTGGTTGTATCATATGCCGTTCCCCCTACTTGAACATTTGATCGGACATTAGCTCCTCAGGCGCAATCGGAAGGTGCTGGACCCACTTGCCTACCGCTTGATGAACGGCGGCGATAATTGCCGGAGCTACGGCAACCGTACCAATTTCTCCTACACCTCGCGGACCGAAAGGATCACCCTCCGGAAGCTCATCGATAGCATCCAATTGCAGGTGGTCCGGAACATCCTTGATTGTCGGAATTAAATAGGTATCGAAGTTATTCGTCAGGTACCGTCCATCCCTCATTACAGCATCCTCCGATAATGTAAATCCAAGAGCCATGCTGCTGGCACCTTCAATCTGCCCTACATACCCCATTGGATTTACAACAGGTCCGGCTGCAACCGCATGGTATTGATCCGTCACTTTTACTTTCCCGGTCAGCAAATTTACCTCTACCTCGACTGCCACTGCCGTATACGTATGCAAATAATGAGCTCCAAATATTTCATCAGGAGTCGTTGGAAAATCAAATTGCGACTCACACTCGATTGACTCGGCTTCAATTTGCTCCGCAAGCTCGCGATAGCTAATGACCGGTCTGGAACAGGTTTGAGACTCGGTCGAGGCTCCTGCTTCGATGTTCTGCTTGCTTGGTGCAGCTTCATCCCGGTCTGGCTCCATTGTCTCAGGATACTTACGCCAAATACCGCCCAAGCCAGTTGTCAGCGAAGCCGCCGGGATGCCAGTCAGCTCCGAAGCGGCCTCCAGCAGCTTTTCGGAAAACATAGGACCCATCCGAGCCAACGCCTGCCACATCATACTGGTCGCTCGTGAAGCCGTACTTGATCCGCTGTGCGGAACACGTGCCGTATCGCCAATTACAATTTCAATATCCTCTTTACCACAGCCGAATCTTTCGATAAGTAAAATTTGCAAGGTAGCAATAAGCCCTTGCCCAAATTCCTCGTAGCCAAAGGATGCTTCAATCAGACCCTGCCTGTTCAGTTTAAGGCGACCTCCGGCAGGATCGGGCAATCCGTATCCAAGCCCCGACCCGTGCATAGCTATGGCAGCTCCAACTCCATGCCGTATCCACGGCGGACTTGATTTATCTATGGATGCACGCTTTCTCATAAGCTCGGAGCCTGCCACAGACTCCCACACCTGCCGTGCTCCATCCGTAGGTACGATACGCTGCTCGAACGGTCCAAGGTCAGTACTTTCCCGAAGGTTCAGACTTCTTAGCTTCCAGTAATCAAGTCCAGCAGCCTCTGCCAAACGGTTCATCTGTCCTTCAAGGGCGAAAATAATTTGATTGCCCCCAAAGCCGCGAAACTCACCCGATACACCATTATTGGTGTAGACGGATACCCCCTCAATAGATACATGAGGGATTCGATAGGGCCCCTGCGCATGCTCAGTGGAAAAGTTAAGCACCGGAGCGCCCAGTGTCGCATAAGCGCCAGTATCGGCCACAATCTGTACGGTATGTGCCAACAGCTTGCCATCCTTATCCATGCCCGTCTTCATCGTGACGGTCATCGGATGCCGCTTCAATCCGGCTCTCACCGATTCAAAGCGCGATTGATGCAGCTTGACAGGACGGCCGCTTTTGAATGCAAGCAGTGCTCCATACGGCTGCACGTTCAATTCATCCTTGCCGCCGAACGAACCGCCAATCGGGCTGGAAACGACACGTATTGCGGATTCCGGAATCGCAAGAATGCGCGATAGCTGCATCCTGTCCTTGTATCCGTGCTGAGTAGGAGCGTATACCGTTAATCCGCCATCCTTCTCAGGTACGAACAGTCCTCCCTCTGTTTCCATATAGGCATGCATTTGGCGGGGTGTCCGGTATGTGTTCTCTGTTACATAAGCACATTCTGCAAAAGCATCCTTAGCGCTGCCCCGATGGTATTCAGTACGGTGAAGCACATTGCCGATCGGATGAAGCTTTGGCGAATCCGGGTGCAGCCCCGCTTCAGGGCTATCTATTACCGGCAAAGGTTCATATAGGACATCGATCAATGAAAGGGCATATTCCGCTATCTCCACAGTTTCAGCCGCAACCGCCGCTACTGCATCTCCGACATATCGAACACGATCCTCACAAAGCACCGGCTGATCGGGAGTAGCTATACCGAATAAATTCATTCCGGGAACATCCTTGTAAGTAATTACCGCGTGTACCCCCAAAAGCTGCTCCGCACGCTTAGTATCTATAGAAAGAATCCATGCATGAGGATGAGAGCTCCGCAAAATTTTGCCAAACAACATATCCGGCAACCTCATATCCGTCAAATAAGTGAGCTTACCGGCCACTTTATCCATTCCATCAGGCCGGACATGCCACCTTGAACCAGCCGTTTCTTTATCAAGCAGCATAGCGCTCACTCCCTTCTCAGCGGTTTTGACTGGAAATCCGGCTCCATAGAGCAGCTGCAATCATATTTGCAGCGGCCTGCCTCCGGTACTCGTTTGAAGCAAAAGCATCAGAGCCTCCGTTAAATTGCTGCTTAATTAATGGATGAATATATTCGATCAGCCTAAGGCTGAGTTGTTGTCCTTCTAATAAGGCCTCTGCATCCGTTAGCCGCGTTGCCATCGATGCAGCGCTGCCTGCGGCTAAGCGAATGCTTCGAATGTTGTATTCCGTATCCGTAAGAAGCTCCCCAGCGATTGTAACAACGGAAGGGCAAAACGCTTCTCTTCTGCCCAGCTTTTCATAAAAAGAATCGACGAAACCATCCGGTGCAGCTATTCTTGGAACTATTATTTGCAGCAGTAATCTGGGTTCTTTAGTTAAAAGAGCTGCTCGTCGCTGCTGCAGCCATTCTGCCGTTGTTTGTGTGATCATGTTCTGTCCATTAAACCAAACCAGCCGGGCATCGGTTGCTAATAAGGCGGGAAGAGAATCTCCAACAGTCGACATAATGTTCCCGCCCAAAGTGCCCATGTTTCGTATAGACGGTGCAGCAATATTCCGGCAGGCATCCTTCAATAGCGCCGGTGTCCTTAAATCCCGCAAGCAAGCTGCCAATGTGACAGCCGAGCCAATGCGAATTTCTTGTTGATCCGACTGTATACCGTGTAATTCAGGGAGAGATTCGAGACTAATGAGATGCTGAGGCGGCAAAAAGGCTCCAGATTCCCATTGCGTTCTTAGCAAAGTGCCTCCGGATACAAATACAGCCTGCTCCGCGAACTGCTGTTTTAACTGCCATGCCTCCACAATTGTTCGAGGTTGCCATACTTGCCTGGGAAATTCAGGATTTGAATACAGTTCCATGGCCATTTTATTTCCCTCCTTAGCAACTGGGTATCTAAACTATACAAACGCGTTATATATACGTCAATAAATATGACAAACATTCGTATTCGATAACAATTTGATCCACAGTTTTTGTAAAATATCCAATATTCCAAAGAATAAGCGTTATATTACATTACACAAAAACTCAATTATTTATCGATACAGCTAAACATTTCCACATCCTGAGGAGTATCCAAATCTACAAAAAGCCTTTGATCCGACTCCTCCAGCATCCTTCCCCGAAACTCCGGCTGCAGCAGGAGCTTACGTGCACCCTCATCGCCTTTCAGCCCTCTCAAAGCCTCAAACATAGAAGCTGCTAATAACACCGGAGGTTTTGCCACTCCTTTATCACCACAAGCAACATAATCAAGAGATGGGTCCGATTCGAAAACATGGATTAAACGGTCCAGCATCTCAGTATTAATAAAAGGCTGATCTGCCAGTACCACCAGGATTGCATCAGGAACATCCTCTTCCACCGCCGCTTGCAAGCCCGTTTGAAGCGAGTAAGCCATCCCTCGCTCAGCTTCTGCCGCTACAACAAAGCTGCACCGATACTGCAGCACCGAATCATCTTCCTGGTAGGGCAGCCAATCAGGCAGCCCCCCTTCTCTCAAAACTACTACAATATGGTTGAGCCCAGACTCCAAAGCTCTGGCAAATGCAAATCCGCCCATTTTCCCCTTATTGTTGAGCGGTATAGAAAGTTTCGGAACCCCCATACGCCGGCTTTGTCCAGCCGCCAAGTACACTCCCGTTACTTTGATTCCCATATGCGTTCACCCCTCGACCCAAATCAACCGCTTTTCGCTTGACAGCTATCATTTCCGCAACTACGCTAATCGCAATTTCCACCGGACCTTGGGCACGAATCGGCAAACCTACCGGATACCTGAGCCAAGCCGGCGGCGTGCGCCCTGCCAGCTGCTGTATCGCCCTTGTCCGCGACCCGAGAAGGCCTACGTACCGAGGAGAGAGCGGCCATAGGGCTTCCAAGCATTGACGATCCCGTTCCAGCTGATGGCTCATTATTACAACGTAGTCATTCTCATTGATTCGCAACTTCCCAACCAACTCATTGGGGGATCCAACGACCGTTTCACATGCATCCGGGAAGCTTCCACTGCAGCAAAGCACCTCTCTCCAATCAGCCACAACAACGCGAAACCCCGCTTGCTTCGAAAGTGCAACCAGCGGCTGCGCATCCGTTCCAGCTCCAAACACAATTAACCGCGCGCGAGGTTCACAATAAAACTGGAGCGAAGCCCTTCCTGCTGCCGCTTGTAACCCATGCATAACAGCAGGCTCAATTTTGTAGCTAACATGACCTCCTGCATCCCACTCCCTGCTCAGCAAACACACTTGCCCCAGATCAAGCATCTCCTTTACCGCAGACAGAACCAAGTCAAGCTTTTCCGTAATAGGCTCAACGAGCACATGAATGCTCCCTCCGCAGCCAATTGCTTCCCCCCAAGCAAAATCTTCCGTATTTCTCATGTCGTATTCAACATACAGAGCTCTTCCAAGCGCCAAAACTTCTGCAACCCTTTCATGGAGATCAGCCTCCAAGCAGCCGGGGCTTATGCCCCCTACCCTCTCCCCATCCTCAAACAGCAGCATTGAAGCACCGATTTTACGGTATGCGTGACCTTGAACCTTAACGATGGTTGCAAGAGCTGCTTTTCTCACCAGCTTCTCCCTATCCCAGCAGTCAAGCAAATCATGTAAATCCATAACAACTCCCCCTTTGTTATAAAATCTGCTTTCAGGTCTAAACCTTATTTCTTCTCTTCCAGCATTTTTCGAAAGACAAACGCCAGCTTCAGCCTCATCAGATCGTTGATTTTTTTAAAATCGACCCCCAGCATCTCACCGATTTTCTCCAATCGATAAGCCGCGGTGTTCCGATGTACAAACAAATGCTTCGCCGCCTCATTAACTTGACCGTCATGCTCCAAAAACACCTCAAGCGTTCGCAGCATCTCTTGTGAATAATCAGGATCCTTGGCCAGCAGCTCCGACAACACTTCGTCACTGTAAGCCTTCATCTTTTCTTTGGTCACATGCTGAAAGACATACGCCAGCTCAATGGAACCAAACTGGATAATCCGATCCGACATCCCGAGCCTCCCTGACAGCTTCAATGCATCGGAGCATTCCAGGTAAGCTTGCCGCAGCATTTCCCGCTTCATTTTCTTAGCGCTTACCGACAACTGAATTTGCGGCAGAATACTTTTATTCACTATAAATTCAAAGGATCGGGTCAATAAATTAGGCAGTTTGCCTGCATTTTCGAACGTGTCCGCCCCAAAGATCGAGAACACCCCTTCTTCCACGAGAAAATGCACCACACTCAAATCGCGGAACACAGGATTGTATTCATATTCCTCACGAATCTCCTTTACTATCAGCTTTCGCCGGCCATCTCTGTCATCAGCGTTGACCCTTGTCAATACACATTGAAATGCCCCTCCCAGCACTCGAATGCCCAAATCCTCCGCATAGTCCGCCAGCATCTCAATTGGAATATTTTGTTTTAAATAACGGGTAAACAGCTCCCCCAAATCCTTGTTCAAAGACTGCTCAAGCGCATCTCTAAAAATATAACTCATATGGTGTGCAATCATTTCCGAGGTTTGATGGAACAGCCCCTCCTCCTCCTTCATAAGAAGCGTTTCAGGGGGAAAGAACAATACCGATCCTATACACTCTTGCTTGTAATCCAGCGAAATCCGGTAATGCCCCCCATATTCGGTACGGACCCACTGATCCTTTTTGTGCCAGGGCCACTGCTTTAACAATTGACCATCCGGATAAGCAGTTGCATTAAAAACCATTTGACCACGGGAGCTAACCACTGCAAAAGGATAACCGATAATAGCGAGCACCTTACTGAAAAAATCCGTTTCAAAGCTGGATTTCAGCGCAAACTGCATCAATTTCTTTTGTTTTTCAAGCAGCTTATGGAGTGAACGTGTATTGCGTTCCATCTCAGCATAGAACAAGCCGCTCATCTGATCGGAAAATGTAAACTGAAACGGGAGTTCTATTAGAGGAAACTGCAGCCGATCCGCCTCTTCGACGATAGGCTCAGGAATACTGGACCAAAATCGGCCCAGCTTAACGCCAAGTCCTGCAGACCCCCTGGCATCCAGCTTGCGGAGCAGCCCTACCGCCTCCTCAGGATGATCCTTCATAATATAAGCCGTTGTGAATAACATCTCGCCTTCTTTAATCCATTCTGTAATATCCGGGGCATCCATTACATTGACTGATTTCACGATCCGCGAAGCTCCTCCTCTACCAGCAATTAACTTGCCTTCAGAAAGCGGGTAAATGCCTAACGCCTGCTCCACTGTAATATTCATTCGGATCTCCCCCTTTGAATTTCAAAAAGAAACATTCATGCTATAACAAATCGCCTTATCTAATGTAAGTTTATATAACATTATATTCAGGTATAGAGAAAAGAACAATCATTAAAATCAAATTTTATAGCTAAAAAACCTCCAAACAGTACAATCATGTGTCTTTTTAAAGAAAAATTAGTGAGATTTACAATATTTACACTTAATTTGTGTTATATAAACTTACATACAAATATCATTACTAACCCACATTTTGCATCACTTTCTAATTTACACCCCTCCTCGAACCACCCCTCCCAACCTTCTACAACTAAAAAAACTGCCCGCTTCTCTACAAGAGAAACCAGACAGCTCTGATTACAATTCATTCATTTCCTATGGATGCAAAAAAGCTAGTAACTGCAGGGAGCGTCTCTGCGACAATACTCCCGTTACTCACAACATAACGACACACAGGCTGCCGCCTAATAAGATCAACATAATCAGTTGCATCCACAAGCACGAAACTTGCCGGCTTATTAACCTCCACTCCATAGTCACCTTCAATTTGAAGCGTCTTGGCAGCGCGTACCGTCACCATCCTCACAAGCTCGGCTACCTCTTCACGTCCAGTCATATGAGCAAGATGAGCTGCCATATTAGCCGCTTGCAGCACACTCCCTGTACCAAGCGGGTAAAAAGGGCTCTGAATGTCATCATGCGCAATACTAACATTCACACCTGCTTGCCACATTTCTTTGATTCTGGCTATACCGCGCCCCTTCGGATAGCTGTCTAATCTTCCCTGCATGGCACTGTTAATCAAAGGGCAGCAGACTACATTAATGCCAGATCGGGATAACAGCCCCAGCAGCTTCTGAAAATACGCCTCTCCATAATAAGCAGATGCATTGGCATGACTCGCAGTGACCCGCTCCCGCAATCCTGAAGTCATGGCGAGATGCGCCACCGTCTCTATAAAATTCGAATGCCCATCATCTATCTCATCACAGAAAACATGAACGAAGCATCCTTGTTCCTTTGCGATCCGAAAACAAATTTCAAGCGACGCTATCCCTTCCTCGCGAGTCGGCTCCATATGCGGAATCGCACCAATTCCATCCGCTCCAAGCTTAAGCGCCTCCACAAGTCGGTGTTCATTATCCGGACAAGCTCGAATCCCATCCTGAGGAAAAGCAATCACCTGCAAATTGACGTACGGCTTAACTTGCTCACGAAGCTCGAGCAGCGCACGCAAAGCGATAAGCTCCGGATCAGAGATATCAGCCTGTGTGCGTATGTGTAAAATACCGTGCGACACCTGAAGTCGAAGCACCCTTTCCGCACGCTTAAGCACATCCTCCACAGTCAGGCTTAACTTGCGCCGCTGCCACAAGCCAATCCCTTCAAATAGAGTACCGCTCTCATTCCACGCAGGCTCCCCAGCTGTCAGCACCGTATCCAGATGGATGTGAGATTCAATAAACGGAGGCAGCACCAGCAACCCTCGACCATCCACATCCTGCAAGGAAGCTTTTTGGGGAACATCACCAATTAGAGCAATTTTCCCATCACGCAGCCCGATATCCACCAGCCTAAACTGCGCCCCTTCAGGAAGAAGCACATGGCGGAACACCAAATCGAACATCAGTTTCACCTTCTTTGCACCGCATCATTTTTTTAATTTTCTTTACTCATTTCCGATTCATGCCAGGAGCTCAACATCCATTTTGCAAAAGCATTAACTATCAGGAAGAAGCCTATGCCAAGCACCGAGGCCGATAGCCCGCAAGCGAATAAATAAGCCGTTTTCAAACGAGCTGCCGCATACGTAATCGCATACCCAAGCCCACCTGCATCTCCGCCGATTCCGGCAATATACTCACCGACAATCGCTCCGATCACACATAGTGTACAGGAAATTTTTAATCCAGCTACTATATAAGGTAATGCAGCAGGTATGCGCAGCTTCCACATCGTCTGGAACGGATTGGCATTATACAGGTAAAATAAATTACTCATATTATGATCGGTTGCATTCAGGCCGATTAACGTATTCGACAGCATCGGAAAAAACCCGATAAGAAAAGCAATAATAACAATGGCATTCATGCCCGCATCGAACCAAATGACGATAAGAGGAGCAATCGCTACTATTGGAATGGTCTGCAAAATAATGGCGTAAGGATACACACTCCGCTCAATCATTTTCGAACTAGCCAGCAGTATTGCACCCAACACCCCTAACACAACACTTAAGAAAAAACCTATTACCGCCTCTATAGTCGTTGTAGAAACTGAAACCCAGAGATCATGCCTATTGGCTATAGCCGCGCCTACAATATCCGTAGGTTTAGGAACAAGGTAGACAGGAATATTCAGCAAAGCAACAACCAACTGCCACCCCCCAATAAAGACAATAAATGCAATTAGCGGCGGCAATACACGCTTTATAAATTTATTAAGAGCACCCCCGCTCATCACACCTTCATCTATTCTATAAGTCCAACCTGCACGCTCGCGAGGCGGAAAAATTTCTCCTTCAAATAATTGCGCATAAGCTTTATCCATGGCCATAATAATTCCCCTCCCACTTACATGACATAATTAATTTTACCTGGATTAAGCAAGCCCTGCGGGTCATTCTGACGTTTTCTTCTTTCCATACTACCCACTTCACCGCGCCCGCCGTTATCCAACACCCATGTATGAGGATCGAAAATTTTTACACCGATCGATTCGAAATAGCCAATTATTTCATAGAGCCTTTCCTCACTCTTATAAAAAACGAGCGGCAAGCAAGTCGGCGTAACATTCCCTCCGCTGCGAATCCACTCGAAGTGAAAGAGCACCTCATCCCCAAATTGCTTCTTAATCAAATCCATCTGTTCCATATAGGAGCCCAAATTAAAACCAGCTTGTAAATAAGTTAAAGTCGCATCGGTTTTCATTGCCCACAACGTTGTATGGTTCCAAGTAAAGTCAGAAACCCCAATCGTTTTCCGGTATTTTTCCGATTCTATTACATGCCCGATATGACCTCCATAGCTTTGCGCCAGCACCTCAACCTGCGGCAGCAGACCATCGGCAATTTCCAGCATAACCGCCGCCATATCCAATTCAATGAATTTGCTAAGCGGAGTGAAGTACGAGGGAACAGGCCATTCCATTGGACTGATCAAACGTTTGTGTATGGCCCCATCTTTAGCCAAAGCTTCACTAAACCGCATGGATTGCTCGAATGAAGGAAACTGTGAAATCACCTGTACCCACTCCGTACGCGGAGCAAGAGGGATGGTCACCTCCGTCATAATTCCCGTTGTCCCATAATTATGAATATAATCGTATAATTCCTTGCCAGCGACAACCAACCGTTTAGGCGTCTCTTCCATCGTATAAATGACAGCTTCCAGAACATTTCCGTCCCATAAATTCCCATAAGTAATGGAGCCAATCCCACCGGAACCTCCACTCACAAATCCGCCTACCGTCGCTTTTACATAAGTACTCGGATAAATTCGAATTTCTTGCCCCGCTTCACGAGCGGTTTTGTCCATCACCCCAAGACGTACCCCACACTGCAACCGAGCGAACCCTTCTCCAATTTCCAAAATTCGATCCATTCGACTCAAATCCAGCACAATGCCGCCTTGCAGCGGGACAGCCTGGCCATAATTGCCTGTGCCCGCTCCCCGGACCGTCACCGGAATCTGATAGCGGTACCCGAATGCAAGGACGGCAGCTACCTCCTCTTCATTACGAGGCAGAGCGACTCCATCGGCCGGTTTATTGTCCTTCAATCGATTATCAAGTACCGGCGAATACCAGTAATAATCCTTCGATAACTTCTCTCTCGTAGCCATATCAAACACAACAACTTCTTCACCAAGCAGCTTCATCATTTCTTTTTCCCACTCTAAATCTGTAGCCATCGAAACCTCACTCCTTCTATTAATGATGCAAGGCAGCAGACACTTGTCGAACAAGCTCATTGAATTGGGTAGAGGTTCTATATTCATCATCCCTGGGAAACGGAACAGGAATATCGATCTGCCCAGATATTTTGCCCGGACGCGCCGTCATAACAACCACACTGGTAGACAGGAACACAGATTCAAAAACATTATGAGTTACAAAAAGCACTGTCATTTTTTTATCCTGCTGCCATATATTTAACAGTTCGTTTTGCAGGGTTTGCCGTGTAATTTCATCCAAAGCTCCGAAAGGCTCATCCATCAACAGCAGCTTAGGCCTGGAAACTAGCGCTCTTGCTATAGATACACGCATTTTCATCCCGCCGGATAACTGTCTCGGCAGCACCTTCATATAATCCTTCAAACCAACCATTTCAAGAACACGCTCTGCTTCCTGCTTCTGTGTTTTTTTATCTACTCCGCGCAATTCCAGAAGAAGTCTAACATTGGATTCAACAGTCGACCAAGGCAAGAGGGTGTGATCCTGGAACACGAAGGAAATGTCACTTTGCTTGCGCGCCTCCTTAGGAGTAGTTCCAAAAACATCTAAAGTTCCCGCGCTAGGAGCGCTAAGTCCGGTTATGATTTTGAAAATGGTCGACTTCCCGCAGCCGGACGGTCCAACAAAACAGAGAAACTCTCCTTCATTTATCGTCAAGTTAACGTCTTGGAGAGCCACCGTACCATTGGGGTATATTTTCGACAAATTCTCCATGCTGACAAAGCCCTTTTTCGCGATATCATTGACCGGAGCCGCAAAGATTTCAGACACTTCCATAATGTCAGTTTCATTCCGCATTCCAATCATCTCCCGTCCCTCTTGAATTAATCCATTTCTATCTTGAATGATTTCATATCAAATCTGGACATGTCCATCAACGCTTCAGCAAGATGCTCACCATACCGCTTTACCATAGCCTCACCCTTAGACACCGTTGCTTTAGAGGCATCACCGGATATCCCGGATCGAGACAGATCATCCATTACCCAAGCGAAGGCGCGGCTGCGAAATTGAAGATATCGCGAATCAGGAAACCGCGGAAATTCTGTCGGAGCCAGCTCCATATGCACCCAATCAGGCTGCGCAGCAAGGACAAGAGAAGTTTCAACATCACCCGCATGAATCCCATACTGTTTCTCCACAGGTGTAATCCACTCATCTGCCGAACCAAGCCCTCCAGGATCCAGCCGAAAAACAGCCATGCCCGTTTCTACCCGAATCTCTCGCGCCATCATATTCAACAAATCCGTGTTGCCGCCATGGGTATTCACAAGAACCAGCTTCTCAAACCGACTCATTCGCAAGCTCTTGGCGATATCCATCAGGACTGCCATCAATGTAGTTGCAGATAACGAAATAGTGCCCAGATGACCCAAATGCTCCGTACTTTTTCCATACGGGATAGCCGGAAGGAGCCATATATTAGCCTCGTCCGGCAATTGCTCGAACGCTTCAGTAAGAACCGTTTCGGAAATTAATGTATCCGTAAATACAGGCATATGTGGACCATGCTGTTCAACAGCTCCTATCGGTAAAACTAGCAAAGCGTCATCCTTAGAGAGCCGTTCCACCTCCAGCTTGCTTAAACGAGGATAAAAGCGTTGATCCCACGCCTTTCCCGCTCCCCTATATCTTCCAGTCTTCAAGAGCAACACCCCCAAGAATCTTTCTTTTTCAATCCAACATTCTTTATCAAGCATTTATCAAGCTCTACAAACACAGCTCGCTGCAGCATTTGATTCATTTCAAATTTTATATTGCTTTAAAGCAGCCGCCACATTTGCCACCCTTTCACCCAACCGGGCTGCCATAATCAATTCACGCTTATCCGGCAGCAATGAACTATCAGGCCCCGCCAAGGTTGAAGCACCATAAGGTGAGCAACCAATTGCATCCGCCGTCAAATATTCAGGATTTTCTGTATAGGGCAATCCTACAAAGATCATTCCAAAATGAAATAACGGAACCATCGAAGTTAAAATCGTCGCCTCATGCCCCGTATGAATCGAAGCCGTACTATTAAAAATGCCCGTAGGCTTCCCCTCCAAGGCACCGTCTATACAGAGCTCTCCCGCAAACTCAAGGAATAACTTCACCTGAGCAGGCATCATTCCGTAGTAAGTAGGAAATCCCCATAAAATTCCGTCTGCCCACCGCAAATCTTCATTCGTCGCAATGGGAATTTCCCGCTGCTGCTCCAGCACAGCTTCATATTTACTGTAGCGATCCCTCAACCTAAATCTTCCCGATAATTCTCGCTCCACCTTATCTTGGCCTGTTTTATCTTGCTTCAGCTCAAACTCAGATTGTTCCGGTTGAACCTTTTCCTCTTCTTGCTTATTCCTATCCAAATTGATCGTCCGGTTTAAAGGCGACTCCATCTCCGCAATCCGCACAATGCGAACTGCATTTCCACCCGCCCGTTCCGCCCCATCCGCAACAGCTTGCGCCATTTGGTAGACATGGCCGAATGCACTGTAATATACAACGAGTATATTTGCCATTACGAATATCCACCCCATTTCCGAAGCGAAGAAGATGATTTCAAAAGAGAGCCTCCCTTAATTATCCGAACGTTTCCGGAAAGAGACCTCCTCAATTGCCTGCTCCCAATATCCAGCTAATATACTATCTTTCCATTGCGCCTTGCCCGCCGCCACACGAACCCATTTCCCTTGACTGTACACCCAGCGACGATCAGGCAGCAAAGTGAACAATTCTTCAGGAGATTGACAATCTATTACTACAAAATTAGCATCACAACCGATTTTGACCCCATAGCACTCAAGCCCAAGCACAGTTGCCGGTACGTCCGTAATCATCCGCAGCAAGGTACGAAGATCTGCCGGCCGCCCCATATGAGCTGCATACGATGCAATCAACGCAATCTGAACCAAATCCCCTCGCCCGAACGGGTGAAACGGATCATGTATATTATCCGAAGCTACAGCTATCGAAATGCCCGCCTCCCAAATTTCCTTTAATCTGGTAACCCCTCGTCTAACCGGAAATCCATCTTCTCTACCCTGGAGATACAGATTCACCGCAGGCAGCGAAACAGCCTTCAACCCCGAATCCGCCATTCGTTCAATTAATTCATGAGCATCCCTATCGGTCATTGAAGCAAGCGCACATAGATGGTCAACTGTAACTCGACCACCATACCCATATTCCTCCGTTCGCCGTGCCGTATGTTCAACCGTACGCATCATAGGATTATCCGTCTCATCCGAATGCAGATCAATAGGCAGATCATACTTCTCAGCTAGGGCAAAAATTCGATCAATATCCCCCTCCGGAGTCGGAGACAAGTGGGGAGCTCCCCCAATTCCATCTACCCCCATACGCAGCGCCTCTTCAACCGTCTCGACCTCTGATTGGTTTAAGCCATAAGGAATCATCGGGAAAAGCTGCAAACGGATATAAGGTGACAATGCTTCTTTCGCTTCAAGCGCCGCTTCAATTGTGCGCAATGCCACTTCTCTTGAAGCTCTAATATTAAAATCAAGATGCGTGCGAATATGTGTAGTACCAAAGGACAGAGCCTGCATGGATGAGCGCATGATTCTTGACTTGATTTCGGATTTAGTAAAAGCTGGAGACGCCACAGAATAATTGCGGACCGCCTCCTCAAGTGTACCGCTTATATTTTCAACCGATGTTAATGAGAACGATTTATCCAGATGCATATGGGAATCAACAAAGCCCGGAAGCAGCATCTTTCCTTCCAAATCTATTTGGCAAACAGCGGAAACATCCGCCGCTTTACCAAGATCACACTTCTCCAACGAAACAAAATCAGGCTGTGCAGCATTGGCTTCCTGCGCCTCGATACGAGTCCATATACCATCACGAACCGATACCCGGTACAACAAGGATTCATTTTCCATAGGAAGTCTTACATTCAGCAGATCCAAGTTCAACAACGAAGCCAATACCGCCACCCCCTGAGATTACTTACTTTTTAATCAGTCTATTTCTTTGGTAAAAATTTAGTCGTGAACACTTTATCAATATCTTCTTCCTTCTTCAAAACACCTACATCCACAAGCTGCTTTTGCACCTCAGCCCAACGCTCCTTGGTCATAATACCCGTTCCCTTAGTAGCAGCGTCGCCGCCGTACACAAAGTCCATTTCTTGCTGTGCACTAAACTTCATCATGTCTAAGCCCATATCAGGGTTTTTCTCTTTAATAGCCGGATGAATTTCTTCGGAATGATCTTTGTAATAATCCCAACCCTTAACCGTCGCCTCAACAAATGCTTTCACTTGATCAGGATGCTCAGCAATCATCTTTTCCGTAGTAAAGTACACACCTGCATAAATTCCATAACCGGAATCCGCAACCAACAGCGTACCAATATCCACATTTTGCTGCTTGAGTGTGAAGGGTTCAGAAGTAATGTAACCTTGCGTCAAAGCATTTGGATCACTAACAAAGTTAACCAATTGGCCTGTATATTTCATTTCTTGCGCACTATCCAGCTTGTATTTTTTCTTAATGAATTGCCAGAAGCTTGCAGTGGAAGCTACATACACCTTATGCCCATTCAAATCACCGAAATCTTTAATTCCTTTATCCTCTTTGTGGTAAAAAATAGCTTGCGGACTCTTCTGCATGGATGTAGCAATAGCTACAATCGGAATCCCCTCTTGTCTTGCCACCAAAATATCATCACCGTTAGCCATACCGAATTGAGCTTTTCCGGAAGCAACAATCTGCGTTGCCGAAACCTGCGGACCACCAGGCATAAGCGTCATGTCAAAACCCGCATCCTTATAATACCCTTTGGCCAAAGCCGCAAAGTTACCTCCATGCTCAGGTTCGGCAAACCAGTTTAAAATCAACGTAGTTTTCACCAGTTCTTTTGGAGCAGGTGCAGGCGCTGGCGCAGCCGCATCAGCAGGCTTTGCAGCGGGTGCTGTTTCAGCCGGTTTGGCACTCCCGCAAGCTGACAGCACACCTAGAATCAACACTAAACAGAGCGACATAAATGCATTGCGTTTGACCAATACCTTAGTAGCATGATTGAATAATTTCATTTCCTTTCCCCCTCCTAATTTTGTTCAACTGATCTACCTCGGTATACATTTGTACCACCGTTGTTATGAACTAAAATATACGGTACGCGTCATGTATTAGTCAATATATATTACATGTCTTTGTGTTTTTTGCCAATAAAACGAACTATTTTTGTAATTTTTCATTTTAATGTTAGTTAATCTTACATATAATTAGGTTTGCTTCAATAATTTTTCTGAATTCCTCTTACATCTAACGCATGTTTACAATTAGAAAAGACATCTTCCTTAGTCGCGAATTAGGTCAGGTCAAGAGACACAGGCCATTCACTGTAAGTTAGATGTCTATTTTATCCCACTGCTTAAATCGTCCCGACAACAACACCCAATTCATTCAACCAACGGCGATACGCAACTGAAAAAAGATCAACCCTATGATTTAATTCAACCTGCAAGTCAAGCGGAAGCAATTCCGGTTTCTGAGTTTCGATAATTCTGGCATCCTGATCAAATACGATATCTTGAAACTTAATAAAATTTTCATCCGGCACATCAAAGCCATAATTACGCGAGACGACCATAAATACCAGACATTCTTCCGCGGTAACCGGCAGTACAGTAAGCATGATCCACAGAGTTTGACCGTTACTAGGGTCTGCTTTCGACAATCGCGCCGACAAAGGGCGGTATACTTCTTTCATATATACATAAGTGGTACCATCCTTCTTGTCTGAGCCCGAATGTGCGATCGGCTGAAAGATAGGGATATTTTCGATGTAAATACGATCTTTTTCTTTATTTACCTTGTAACCCGGCAGCTCCGCATAATCTGGATGACCCAGCAAGCCTTGATGAACAAACATAAGATGTGCAAAATCAGTGAAATTCTCAATCACTCGTGTTCCAGCCGCATTTACTTTGTAAGGACCGCAGGCCAAAGGACGAAACTCTTCGCTATCAAATTCTTCAAAATGAGGTAAATCAGCTGCCGGCTCGCCAATACATACCCAGATAAAGCCATACTTCTCCACACAGCCGTACGCATCTACTTTGGCCCTTGACGGGATAACTTCACCTTTAGGCTGGGCAGGAATACAGACACATTGTCCCGATGTATCGTACTTCCAGCCATGATAAGGACAGACAAGCACCTCATCCTCAATTCGGCCCTTGGAGAGCATAGCTCCCCGATGAATGCACAAATCTCTAACAGCATGCACCCCTTTATTCGTACGATAAATAGCTACACGTTCTCCCAACACTATTACACCAATCGGTTGATCTTTTAATTCAGAAGCAAGATAAACAGCATGCCAATCATTCTCTAACACGGGGTCCTGCAGACGCTGCAAATACATAGAAATCATCCTCTCCTGAATAGGGGTAATTATTTAATCAACACTTGAAAATATAGGGTATTTCGCAGCAAGCTTACTACGAAGAATATCAACCCTCGCCTGCGCCCGCGCGAGTACTTCGCGCTCATCTATCCATACAGACTCCCCATTCTCAACAACAACACTCCCCCCGACAATGACAAGATCAACATCGTTGCCATTAGCATTGTAGACGATCGCCGAGGATACCCGATGTAGAGGGCTTATATGGGACTTCATCATGTCTATGGCCACCAGATCCGCCTTCTTCCCAACCTCCAAGCTTCCCAAGTCATGACTTCTACCCATCGCCTTAGCTCCATTGACTGTAGCCATACGCAGCACATCCATCGGAGGCAGCAGTGTTGCGTCTAGTTCATTTACTTTGTGCAAGCAAGCCGTAAACTTAAGAACCTCCAGATTATCCTGGCAATTGTTGCTGCCCGGCCCATCCGTTCCCAATGCAACATTAATCCCCATACGCTGCATCTCAGGAACTCTGGCCACGCCTGATGCAAGGTACATATTAGAAACAGGACAATGAACTACCGATGCTTTCTTAGCACGAATAGTCTCCAGCTCACCATCATCAAGCCAAATACCATGGACTACCTGTGTATGCTCACCCAACAAGCCCACATCATTTAACAGCTCCAAGTTCCGTAATCCATAACGTTCCATAGTGTTGTCAATTTGTCCGCTTGTCTCAGCTACATGAACATGTGAGATCAGCTTATGATCGCGGCTGAACTTGGCTGCATTCTCAAGATACCCGCGCGAGCAGCCATACAAATTAAGAGGCCCGAGCGCAATTTCAATTCGTCCCGATGCGGCGCCATCCCAGTCATCCAACAGCCTCTCGGTACTTGAGAATATTTGCTCCTCCGTTTCCCGCAAGCGAGGCTCATTACTTAAATCAGATCCACCGCGTGCCAAGTGGCCCCTGATCCCAGAATCAACCATCGCCCTTATAACCCCGGAATCATTTTGCGGAGAAGTGTGAATATAATGATGATCCATCACATAAGTCGCGCCGGACTTCAGATTCTCCATACACCCGACTAATGCAGCTAAATAAAAATCCTCCGGCTCCATCGACAAGCTAAGTGGCCATATGATTTCACGCAGCCATTGAGCAAGCGGCAAATGATCGGAAACCCCTCGCATAAAAGTCTGGAATAAATGCGTATGTGAATTCACAATCCCTGGAATGACCGCTTTCCCTGCAGCATTGTAAACAAATGTCGATTTGGCAATCAGATGATCCAGGCTGCCGTCCGCTTTCCACTCCCCCACCTCTTTAATAACATCGTGTTCAACGTAAACATACCCCGGTTTAAAGACTTGATTACCCTCATCCATCGTCAGCACTGTACCGTTATAAATCAATTTACTGGCCACCAATTCACCTCCACGTCAGATTACATTACGCGATTGTATTAAAATCCATTAATCAATAAGAATTTCTAGATCCAACTAATCTGTTGTTATATTTGTTAACACGATTATATGCAGGCAATAACATATCGTCAATACCTTTTGTAATCCATAACACCTTGATTTCTTTCGTTTTGTAATTGATTACAATATTTTAGTTTTCAATTGGTAATAAATTATCAGTTTGTTATTTCTTTTCGTTAATTATGATAAAATATTCAAAATACGCTTCAAGGGGGATGTACGATGCTGGAACTACCAAATTTGGATCAGATCGATCAAGAAATTATTAAATTACTGCATGAGAATGGTCGCATGTCGTATGCGAAGATCGGAGAACAACTGAATCTTTCTCGTGTAGCCATTCAAAAGAGAGTCGAGGCTTTGGTAGAAAATGAGATTATTGAGAACTTTACAATCCGGCTTAACGCTACCAAGCTGGGGAAAGTCGTCAGCGCCTTCTTCGAGATTGAAGTCGAGCCCCGTTTTGCCCAAAATGTTGGCAATTCCTTAAGCGCTGATCCCAATGTGATAAGCATTTACCAAATGACCGGCCCAAGCACCCTGCATATGCATGCATTATTGAAGGATGAGGATGCTCTGGAGAAATTTCTATACCAGCACATCTATAAATTAGAGGGTGTCGTTCGTGTCAACACACAAGTTGTCATCAAGCGCTTTAAGCAAGGTACCGGACTGGAATTGTAAAGCATGAAAAAAAGGGCCGATCCTTCAGTCTGAAGTGACTGCTGGATCGGCCCTTTGCCTTATGGCTCCAAGAAAATTATGAATAGGATTAGTTAATGAACTCTACAAATTGCAGCAAGCGTTTAAGCATAACCGCAGCTTCTGCGCGAGTTGCTTGATTGTTAGGTGCATAGGATTTGTCCGTTATACCATTGACAATACCAGCGTTAACAGCACCCGCTACGGCATCCTTGGCCCAAGCGGAGATTCGGGAGCTATCCTCGAAGGCTGCCAGCTTTTGGGCATCTGTATTGCCTTTCTTGCCTGCAAGCTCAATCGCACGCACAATCATAACTGCAATTTGCTCACGAGTGATCGTTGCTCCCGGTTGGAACGTACCGTTCTCGAAACCGTCAACCAGACCGGCTTTGGCGGCTGCTCCAACAGCTCCGGCGAACCAATCATTCGCTTTTACATCGGAGAACTTCGTCGTTGCTTCTTCTGTAAGACCAGTAGCGCGCACTAGAAGAGCTGCAAATTCCGCTCGTGTGATTGGATTTGACGGCGCGAAGCTTTTCTCTGTCAAACCGTTAACAAGCAGCTTGGATGCAAGCAGCTCAATATCTGCTTTTGCCCAATGCTCATTAAGATCACTGAATGTTTTGTTCGCTTGTACAACGGAATAAATACTATTGCCTGGACGAGTTATCGTTACCTTTGTGCTGCTTCCATTGGTGCTGAATTTAGTCGGAACAAAGGTCATCGTACCGGTAGTCGGGTTATACATAACCCCTGTAGCATTCTTCGTATCAACTGAGCTCGAAATCTCGAATGTTCTGGATACATATGTTTTTCCAAAGTCATTGACCGTTGTTTTCTTGCCGTTCGCTTCAGCCGTAACCGTGAAGTCTATAGCACCTGCCAGCTGGGTTGCCCCATTTTTGTTAGCAATCGCATCAATAGCTCCAGCGGCTGCACCGCTAATCTTTTCAACCATTATGCTGAACTTCACGTCCTTGGCCTCTGCACCAAGTGACTTAGCCAAAGCTGTTATATCTACCGCTTTAACAGGTAAGTCGTAAGTAGTTCCGTTAGCTTTGATGGATAAAATTGCATTTGGTAATTTCGATGCCGCTTCAAGCACTGATGAAGCCGGAACTTGAACGATGGATACCTGCTCGGTTCCTTTTACTTCGATGGTGATTGTGTTTGCACTAGCTGTGAGTGTTTCGATCGCTTTAGTCAGCGCCACTGCATCAAGTGTAACCTGCGCAGCTGATTTCCCATCTACGGTTACTTTTTGCGGCTCCGGACTAATTACAGCGTTAGTTGATGGAGTTGTAACAGGAGCTGCTCCACCGCCACCACTACCACCGCTGCCACTGGAACGATGGGAAACGTTTTGTATGACAGGCGCTATGAATTTCAGGAAGTTTCCTAAGATGATATTTCCTTCAGCATCTCTTTGATAAGGCAGAGCAGGCTGCAGGCTTGCAAAGTTAGCATCCGAAAGCGTTTGGCCTATACTGTTTACAGAGCTGGTACCGTTAAACATAAAGTTGCTGTTGTCAATTAGCTCTGCTGGATAATTATCTTTAGCTGTGTAGCTTTTTTGGTAAGAAACAAAGCCATTAATTTTGAAATCAGTCGGAATACCTGTATACGTTGTAAAGTTCAAGTTTCCTTTTGCATTATTAAACGAAATATTATTGCTTTCAGCTCTAACTCCAGGGTTACTATTGCTCGCAAAGCCGTAAGCTCCATTTCCAAAAGCAATACTGTTGCGGATAATATGAGGTACGTGGATTCCTTCTCCCCCAAGCTTAAATCCGTTTTTGTCCCCTGCACCTACTGTTCCATCAGTCAAAGTACCGTTGTTATAGGCGATACTATTTTCAATGATAACAGCTCCGATAGCTCCAGTTCCTACCTTGGTATATAGATCCCAACCATCATCAATATTGTTATGGGCGATATCACCTCTGAATATGTTGCCTACACCGGAAGTAAGCTTCGCGGCAAAGCCGTCTGCATTATTGTCCGCTGGGTCGCGGTTATCGAATGATTCGCAGTTCAGAATCAGGTTGTATGACGGCCAACTCGCCTTGTCTTCGGAATCATCGGTACGGCTGATCTGCAAACCAGTATCACCGTTCTCATAGAATCGGCTGCCTTCTACAGTATTGTAGCTTCCACCTACGGTAAAGCCTTTTGTGTTGCCTGCTGTGCGTGTAAAGTCTATGCCTTTCACATGCCAGTAGTTACCACTTAGTACTACACCTTCGGATTTCTTGTCGAAATCAATAATCGGTTTAGCGCCTGGAGCAGCTACAAGATACTTCTTGGCTGTCGCTGTACCGTCGTTCCCTTTCTTGATCTCAATTTTGGAAGAACGTACGTATTTGCCATCCAGCATTAAGATTTTTTGTCCTTCTCTTACATAAGCGATGGCTGTATCCAGATCAAGAGGGCTGTTAATAGTACCATTACCCTTACTTGTACCAGCCGGAGATACGTAGATGTCTCCATTCTCCACATACGATTTCATATCGACAGTCAGGTTTTTGACCAGTTTGCCGATGGAGGCTAAATTCTGAGTGTCATCCGGTATAAAGCTTGCGCTAAAGTTTGTATACGTATTAGCTGTAACCGTAGTTTTCAGCGAAAGGGTTGCACCCGCTTGAACAACTGTATCCTTGGCAATAACGTTCTGCCCTTGTTTGATCGTAAAGCTGCCTCTAACGTTCGATTTGACGCCTAATGTGTACGCCTCTTTGGAAACCTGGTTCAAAGAAACGAAGTTAAAATCAGGTGTAGCTTTTACAGGAGGTGCTTCCACCTTCGGTGAATCTGTTTGTGCAGCAGTTACTTTCAAATCAATATGACTAACCTCGATCGTCGCAAGACGAGCCGCAAAGAAACCGACATACATTTTAGAGTTTTGTACTTTTAGAATGTCCGGCTCGAAATAAAACGCCTCAGTTCCGTCCGTTGATTTACTATTACCATTAACTTTAGCTGTAAAGCCGCTGTTTGTTTTGACCAAAGTAAGCTTGTAGTCTTTAGCCGGGTACGTATTGGTTATAGCTGGCCTTTCATTGACAAGCATTGTGTTCAATACACTGCCTGTACCTTTGCGGATAAATAATTGCGTTCCATTTGCTTTGGTCGTTCCGCCGCTATATCCGCCAACAGCTGCAATATTGGATGTGAACACGCTGGAATCGCCTGCAGTAGCGTTAGCATCTCTCGCCATGATACCGAAGGATTCTTGTCCGTCATATGGCGTTTTGGCGTATTCAATAACTTTGATGTCAGCTGATAATTCAAAATTATCCTGGTTTGCATCAAGCTCGGTATAGTAATAGGATATGCCATCATGATCCCCGGTTACTTTACCTCCGCCTTCCAAAGCGATAATTTGAACAGTTCCATCATCTTTCACGACTACTTTATTGCTAGCATCGGAAGTAGATTGACCAAATCGGATTGATTTCCATTGATACTGAATCGCATCTTTCACTGTTGCTTTAATTGTGATGGGTGCAATCGACGTATTCAACGGGTTGATTGCAACATTATAGACTCCTGCTTTTGAACCGTCGAAAGCAGCTGGATTGATCGTATATTGACCTACCGGCAGCACTGTTTTATAGGTGCTATCAAAAACCGTCTTGTCATAAAGAGTAGATACTTCTAACCCAGCAGAGTCAAAAGCTTGGCCCACTTGATAGGTGGTCTTAGGATATTTCGTAACCTGAATTCCAGTAACTGCAGGCTGCTTCACATTAACGTCTACAATAGCTGTCTTGGTCTTATCCGTAATATGTGTAACTTTAATTTGCTTTGTACCTACTGTCGAAGAATTAAGAGCTTCAATCGAATATTCAGTGTCTCTCATAAGCCGCGCTTCAGAACCATCGCTATATTTAGCATAGACAATCATTCCGTCCGGCACGAATTGGTCGCCGACAAAATACTGTGTCCTCTTCGGCTGCTGTCTGATTTCAAGTCCAGAAAGCTGGACATTTTTGACCTCAATGTCAAAGCTCGTACTAGTAGTCGGAGTGACTGCAGAAGTGACTTTCACTGTTTTAATACCTGGAGTAGTGAAATACGTTGACTGTGTAACGGTAGTACCTGCAATAGAAAGCGTGTACTGATTGCTGGATAGCTCTCCATTGATAGGTCCATTATTGTAGCCACCAATAACTGCTAGCCCTTGCGAATCGAATAAGTCTCCCAGATTGTAAATAGTTTTGGCAGGGAAGTATTTGATTGCCATACCCGTTACAACTAACGGTTTAACATTTAAATTAATAGGCGCTGTTTTTCCATTGAAATTAACAGTTATTGTGTTAGTTCCAGTCTTGGTGTTGTCAAATCCAGTTACGATATAATCGCTTGGGCTAAGATCGTCCTCGTGTCCGTCCGCGTACACTGCGCTTGCCTTTAAACCAGTTAAGTCGAGGCTGTCACTAACGAAATATTCGGTTTTCATGGAGGATGTATCCAATTTTAATTGAGTAGGTGTTCTAGAGTCCACTGTCACAGCAAAGTTGCTGAAGGTGACTTCCGCATCCCTTGCAATATAAAAACCTGCGTATAACTTATTATTGTATACCGAAGCAGAGAACATATTGTCCAACTTTATTTTTTCACTTTTGCCATTAACAGAAACTTCATAACCATCCCCTGATTTTTTGATACTTAAATCGTATGTCTCTCCAGATGTAGGGGAATTAACACCACTGATCGTCACACTATTGGGGTTAGGTGGTGACGAGGTATTTTGACCGGATGTAAATGCTGTCGTTACTCCCGTTTTGTACGTATATTTTATAATAGGCGAGGCACTAGCAACTCCAAAACCACCTATCGCTAAGTAATTAGAGGTTATTGCAGTAGTAGTATTGGGTGCATCAAATCCAAGATTACCTCTAATCATTAGACCAAACGATGATTGTGCAGGAGTATTAGTTGATACAGACAAACTCTTTACTACCGCCTTTGTACGAATCTCAAAATTGGCGTTTGCGGGTAACTGCTGATTATAGAAAGCCAGGCCTTCATCAGTGCTTGCAATTTTACCGCCATTAACACCTTGAAGGGTTATGGAACCATTACTATTTACAGACATCGTGTCTTTGGTATTACTTGTATTACCACCAAACACGTTAAATTGCCAAGCCGTAGCATCTGCCGAAGCCGTAACCGGTAACATCGACATAATCAGACTCAAAGACATAATCAAAGAAAATAATCGTTTATAATTCCCTAGTTTCAATAAAATGCACCTCTCAAAATCATAGTCAATCATTAAGTAAATACTTTCTTCTTCTCCTACCCCAGCAAACCGTTTTTTAATAATGTGTCATAACAAGCATGTAACCACTACGCTTACCTCACACATCCTTGAAAATAAGCGCTATCATCCCCTGCCTCTCTTTCTAGCTGTATCAAGAAACAAAACATCAACATCATCATATAAGGTAAGCTGCGATTTAACATCGCCATATTTTAACCAGTTATAAATCATGGCTAATATCCGACTTTTTAGGGGGATATGCTTATTTTAACCTGAGTATGCTGAAAGCAAATTATTGGCTAAGAACAAGTTATAAACAATAAGTAGCCACTTTTACAAAAGAAAAAAAGCCTAGGCACAATGCCCGGCTCTCTATGTTCCAGTATTACAAATGTGTATGGAATCTTCTATCTCATCCCACTTTGAAAATATTCCCTCATACCTTCTTTGGCTTCTTCTATCGCAGGCAGCTCCAGCGTCAAATAAACTTGCAGATTGAAAAATTTAAGCAGCTGCGACAAATACATAAACACCTGCTCATTAGCAGCCCATATCTCCAAAGGAAGCAATCCCCTCTGTTCAACAATATTTATAAAACTGGCCACAGCTGCGTTAGGCATAAGAGACTGTTCCTCTAACGCTATATTCAGGATTTGTCCCGATCCCTGATCCACTATCATGAGCATCATTGGATAATACGGTTTGTCTCCATCTTTAATAGGAGTCGGTGCAAAGAAACAATCCATCTCCCAAATTCCGGCTGAGCCTTGAATACTCTTTTTAATTTTGGCTAATCGAAACTCGTCTATAGGATCAGCGGCTGGTATAGGAATATCATCAAGCTCCCTCGGCTGCTTCCATTCACTTGTCCAAGCCAGGCTACTATCCGATTTCATAGCAACTCTCGTAAGAAAAGCCTCATCCTCCCCTTCAATAAGAGCATCGGGATTGGATTTATATTCATTGGCAACTTCAATTGCCTGCTGCAGAACCAATGTTAAGAAAACGACCTGTTCTTGGCTCTTGATCGGCCATGGAACAAATCCGGGTTCGTACTCCCTGAAGGTGGGCCAGGATTTAGCCCCACGGAACGACAAGCCCAGCTCCTTAATCTGCTTCAGCTCATGCGGATGCAGCTCCTTGCGATCATCAAAAGAAAGCATCAGACAATGCTGGCTGTATAAAGGGTCTTCATCCAACTCCCCAGTCAACATACCAACGAAGGTTTCCAGTCCCGCAGTACCCAAATATACAGCCAGACCAAACATCTCACCACCATTGCCCATTACACAACAATACCCGATTTCGCCATCAACCGGATTTTCTACGCCGAATATATGTCCGTTAGAGAGCCATTCCCAACAGCCTACTCGCTTAAACTCCGCAGCAGCTTCATATAGTTGTTTCCATTGTTCTATTGAAGGTATCATCCTTTTACTCCTAATCGATAAATTTTTCCTGTTTATTTCATTATAACGGATAAGTATAGGATCTTACAAAAATCTACAAATAGAGCATGATGTCTTGCATACTGGATGATTTCCTTCGTTCCGAACATGGAGAAATTAAATAACCGAAGCGTCATAAGAGGTTCGGCTCAAAGGTATGAAGAGTATAAAAGTCGGCTTGGGCCATTGCTTTTCATAGTAACCAACTGCGCAGCCTCAGCATTTCTTGTAAATCCATTTGCTTTCCAATAAATTCCTGCTGACACTTTCTCAACTTAAATTAGTCTTTCGCCTTACTATATCTCAGGTTGCCGCTTTAAATCTGTATGGCTTATCACATAAACGTTAGTTTTTTCCAAATGATTTAAGAAAAGCTTCTTTTCGAAATCATCCCTATGAAGACATATGTGTTTTAAAAAGCAGCTTAGTATACAATCTACGTTGGTGCGTTCGAAAAAAATGGATCTGGGGATCCGGCCGCTGCTTGGGGAGGGATAGATGGATATGGGACTGAAGCCGCTGTTGAAGTCGTGTTCCTACGATAAGCAATCTTGCCACGATAAGAACACGTCTTGCACCAAAATCAAAACTTGACGAGGTAACGGGCAGATCTCACCATAACTAGCGGGAAATCCTCCAGTTAATTCCAGTCGATGAGCGAATATTTCACAAACAACTGGAATTGCTCCAGTTAATTCCAATCGTTTATTACATTTCAACTAAAAATCTCTATATTAGCATGAGTATTTCCAGGTAAGTTACTCAACAAGCATATAATGGATGAATTAGCTCCAGAAATTCCTGTTAACCTCTCCCTCTACGGTTGAGAAAATCCATTCATAAAATACTTTCAACTAAATAAGGGGTAAGCTCCCCTCACCCCAAAACCTATTAGTTCTGGCACAAAAAATGTCCAAGCCATGTCGGCCTGAACATCCTTTGTTCGCTCTTAGTTCTTCAGCAAATATTTTTCCAGATCGTCCAGCATCAAATTTGCTGAAACAATGCCACCAGATGAATTCCAAATCCCATCATACACCTTATGGACTTTTCCTTTTTTTACAACGTTCAGGTTATTCCAAAGCGGGTCCTTCTGCCACTCTTGCTCCGCTTTCACAGCCTCTCCCTTTTCGTTGTCATAGGTGAAATAAAACAAGATATCTCCTTCCATATCCGGAATTCTTTCCTTCGCCACATCATCGGCAAACTTGTTCTGATCCTGTACAGCTGGGCGCTTCAGCCCGATCTTTTTCAATAGAACTCCGGAGAATGTGTCATTATAGTAAATGCGGACGATCCCGCCCGGATTAAAACGCACGATAGATACCGCGGTATTGATTTTATCCCCCAGCTTAGTTCTGAGCCCGGATACCTTGCTCTCGAATTTAGCAAATTCGGCATCCCCTTCTTCCTTCTTATTCAACGCTTCCGCATATAGCTTGTAATTTATCTGCCAGTCTCCGTTAATCCGTTCCGAGAAGACCGTTGGGGCTATTCGGCTTAGCTGCTCATACACCTTTTCCTGCCTGAGTTTATTCCCAAGAATAAGATCAGGCTTCAAAGTGGCGATTAGCTCCAGGTTGGGCTGATTTTCATCCCCAATAATAGTTACATCCTTTAATTTCTCAGTAAGATGCTGATAAATCAGATCCATTCCCCATGCTTTGACGATCGCTATTGGCTTGATTCCAAGCGATAACGCAGCTTCTGTGCCTTCATTAGTTAGAACTACTACTCGTTTCGGAGTCCCTTTAATTGTTGTAGAACCCATAGCATGTTTTACCGTATATTCCTTCTCCGCATTCCCGACTCCGCCTGTCTTGGCTGCTTCTGTCGAAGACTGTGAGCCTATTGCAGACTTATCACCCGAAGTTGATGCTGGCTCCTGCTTAGCTTGCCCCCCTCCACAACCGGACAAAACAATCGCTAATGAAAGCAGCATACCGACTATTGTCGAGACCATCTTGCTCTTTTGACGCATTTTTAACTTCTCTCCCTTTTAATTGAAAATGATAATTGTTATCATAGAAGAGAATATAACATCTGCACTTTCTGGCATCCATGCCTCTATGTGCCCGTTTTCTTGTCTAATAGTATCCTTTATCTGAAATAACCCGGTAAGGAGATCCCGTACGATGACCGCATTATCCTTTAAAAATCGGAAGCTCTACCTGCTTTCATCTATCCGCCGAATTAATTTAACCAATAATAACACAACAAGATGCAGGACATCGCCCGCCCCAACGCTAGTCCTTTTCACCAAAGGAAACGTAAAGCTTAGCACAAATGACAATCTATGGTTCGCAGAGCCACTTCAATTATATTATTTCCCTTCAGGAATGCATGTTGAGGCTACTATTCAATCCGAAGAAGTGGATTACTATATGCTCATCATCAAACCATTAACCCTATCCCGGTCCAATAAGCAGTGGTTGTCATTCCTTTCTGCCGATGCGCCATCTATGCTTACAACAGGCCGTATTTCACTTCGTGATACCGAGCAAGCTTTGTTGAGATTCGAACGTCTATATGAAGCAAGCCACAACAGTTCAGACACTGGACATTTGGATTTACAGCTGCAAGAAATGCTGCATTTTATTGAAGGACAGTCCTTAGTTCAAGAGAATACTCAACCATCGGACAATGGAATCGAGTTGAGCATAGCCTATATGCAGCGGCACTTTCATGAGAAAATTAGCAGAGAGACCTTGGCCTCCATAGCCAATCTTACTCCAAGCTCCTATTGCCGCAGCTTTAAAAAAGCCAAAGGTTTGGCGCCAACCGACTATTTGAATCAAATACGCATCGAACAGGCAAAAAAACGATTAGCATCAGGCCATTCCATCAAGGAGGTTGCCGAATCGGTAGGTTATGGGAACGAATACTATCTCAGCCGGATATTCAAAAAAATCGCCGGAATTCCTCCGACTCTATATGTCAAAAGGAATTGCTTGAGAGTTGCCGTAGCTTCCCGCTTCGGTTTTCATGATAATCTGAACTCGGTCGGAGTTCGCCCGGTTGCTATGGTTGACTGCTATAGACATCCCGGACTGCAGGAAGCCGACTATGAACGGCGCCTGAAGACGCAGCTGGAAGAGCTAAAAATAGCGCGCCCGGACCTGATTATCGGAGATTATTCCCATCTCGAGCATTATGAAGCCTTCAAACGGATCGCGCCTACCTTCATCCTCGATTTTAATCTGGATTGGCGCGTACCTCATATGAAAGTTGCGGAGCTCGTAGGCCGTGAGAAGGAAGCACAGCAAACCTTTATTCAACTGGATAAAAAAATCACGGAGGCTCGTACCAGGCTGGATGCATCAGCAAATAACAAGAGCGTCGCTTTGCTGCAGATTATGCATGACCATGTTATGCTTCAGGGAACCGTTAATCACCCCCTAAACCAGCTTCTTTATACAGAATTGGGCTTGAAACCCGACAAGGCGGCTCCTATTAATAAAATGAGGCTTGAATTATTTCCGCAGGACGTTCCGAAGCTCACTGCCGATCATCTGTGGATTCGGATGTACATGGATCATACTGAGGTTGATCAAACGTTTGCTAAAATACGAAAGCTCGATTTCTGGAATTCGATTCCAGCAGTTCAGCATAATAAAATCAGGTTTATATCCAACTGGCTCATTATGAGCTGGACGCCTCAGGGAAGAAACAAAATCATCGATGAGGTTATCGAGCTGGTGGCTCCAGACGCTACATCCGGTTAAATCCCTGCTTAGCAGGGTTCTTGAGCCTGAAGCTTTCTCTAAGGCCAAACCTTGAAATGAATGTTCTCGCCTTATCACCGTTTACATATATACATAAAAGCTTATATTTCGCGTACGTGTATACCAAGAGAACTAGGGTCCTTTACCGAACTTCAGAAAATAGGCCTCCGTCCTACTCACATAACCCCCCGGGACTTGAATATATTTAGTAACAAGCACTTTTTTCAATCTGCTTCTATTTATGTCACACCGCCTGTTTTATCGACTGCACAAATCAAGCAAGCCCATTTTGTATGCTACTTACTATGTAGTCTTGCTTTCAACGCTTACGAAGCTAGCTTACCTACGAAAAGAAGAGCCCTCAGGAGGTGTCCCGCATGACAGAACCGCTGTTTATTGTATCCCGTGAGGATTGGTCCCTTCATCGCAAAGGTTATCAGGATCAAAACCGGCATCAAGAAAAAGTTCGCGACGCGATCAAACAAAACTTGCCGGACTTGGTTACCGACGAAAGCATTATCATGTCAGACGGCAAGCAAATCATCAAGGTTCCGATCCGTAGTCTGGATGAATATCGGCTTCGCTATAATTTCAATAAGAGCAAGCATGTTGGTCAGGGCGATGGAGATAGTCAAGTAGGCGACGTGCTGGGGGTGGACCCGACTCCTGCAAAAGGACCGGGTAAAGGAGAAGGCGCTGGCGACCAGCCTGGCGACGATTATTACGATGCAGAGGTGCAGATGGAAGAGCTGCAATCGATGCTGTTTGAAGAACTTGAGCTTCCTAATCTACAGCAGAAGGAAAAGGATATCCTGACCACCAAAGATGTCATTTTTAACGATATCCGTAAAAAAGGCATCATGTCTAACATCGACAAGAAACGAACTATTTTGGAAAATTTGCGCCGTAATGCTACGGCCGGTGTTCCCGGCATTCATGGCATCAATCCTGACGACCTTCGTTTCAAAACCTGGGATGAAGTTATTACCCCACAATCCAATGCTCTTATTATCGCTATGATGGATACGTCCGGTTCCATGGGCTCCTTCGAGAAATATATAGCGCGCAGCTTCTTTTTTTGGATGACGCGTTTTTTACGCACCAAATATGAGCATGTTGAGATCATTTTTATTGCTCACCATACAGAGGCAAAGGAGGTTACAGAGGAGGAATTTTTCACTAAGGGAGAGAGCGGCGGCACGATTTGTTCCTCGGCTTACCAATTGGCCTTAGAACTAATTGACCGGCGCTATTCTCCGTCCAGATATAACATTTATCCTTTTCATTTCTCTGATGGTGATAACTTGACTTCGGATAACGAACGCTGCGTTAAGCTCATCAACGAGTTGATCAAGCGCTGCAACCTATTCGGTTATGGAGAAGTAAATCAATACAACCGGAGCAGCACGCTAATGTCGGCTTATCGTAATTTACATGATCCCAAGTTTGTCCATTATGTTATTCGTGAGAAAGGCGAGGTATATAAGGCTTTGAAAACCTTCTTCCCAAGATCGGAAAGGGGAATCGCACGATGAATGCCGATGATATCAAAAAACTTGAATATGCTATAGCGGAAATTACCGAGGTTGCAGATGGATTTGGATTGGATTATTTTCCGATGCGCTATGAAATATGTCCTGCTGACATCATCTATACATTCGGAGCATACGGCATGCCTACCCGATTCAGCCATTGGAGCTTTGGAAAAACCTTCAACAAAATGAAAATGCAGTATGATTTTGGACTTAGCAAAATTTATGAGCTGGTCATCAACTCCGACCCTTGCTACGCCTTTTTGTTAGATGGAAACTCGTTAATTCAGAACAAATTAATTGTCGCGCATGTGTTGGCGCATTGTGACTTTTTTAAAAACAACGCCCGTTTTTCCAAAACCAACCGCAACATGGTCGAAAGCATGTCCGCCACAGCGGAGCGTATCCGTCAATATGAAATTTTGTACGGTACGGACGAGGTTGAACGTTTCATTGATGCCGTGCTTGCCATCCAGGAACATGTTGATCCTCTGATTTCGAAGCCTTATGATGCAGAACGATATGGTAGAAATATGGAAAAATCTCGTAAAACAGAGACAAAGGAACGCAAGCTGGGTTATGAGGATTTATGGGATTTGGATAATCCTACAGAGATAGATGCGCCACGTAAGCAGGAAGCAGTTAAATTTCCGGCTTCCCCGGACAAAGATCTCGTTTTGTTTATTGAAGAGCACGCCCCTTATATGACCGATTGGCAGCGTGACATCATGACGATGCTGCGCGATGAAATGCTCTATTTCTGGCCGCAGCTGGAGACGAAGATCATGAACGAAGGCTGGGCTTCTTACTGGCATCAACGCATCTTGCGAGAGCTGGATCTGACTGTGGAAGAAACCATCGAGTACGCGAAGCTCAATTCATCCGTAGTCGTGCCCTCCCGTCATAGCTTGAATCCGTATTACTTAGGGTTGAAAATCTTTGAAGATATTGAGAAACGCTGGGAGAATCCATCCGCTGAAGATCGGGAACGGTTCGGCATCAAAGGTGGCGAAGGCCGGCAAAAGATGTTTGACGTACGGGAGTATGATTCGGATATTTCCTTTGTCCGCAATTATATGACGAAAAAGCTTGTAGATGAATTAGACCTATATGTGTTCGAGAAAAAAGGCCCCGAGTGGAAAATTACGGATAAATCTTGGGAGTCTATCCGCGATCAGCTCGTCTATTCCCGAGTCAACGGAGGATTCCCCTACATTGTCGTCGAGAATGGCAACTACGATAAGAACGGCGAGTTGTACTTAAAGCATGCTTACGAGGGTGTTGAGCTGGATTTGAAATATGTAGAACGAACCATACCTTACATTCAACAGCTGTGGGGCAGAACCGTTCATCTGGAAACAATCCTGGAATCAAAGCAGGTACTATTCTCGTATGATGGCAAGAAGCATAACAGAAAGTTTTTGTAAGAGATAAGTCTCGGCTGTTTCCAATGAATCATTGGGAACGGCCTTTTCAAGTTCGGTTTACCAGCCATTGAGGTTCGCCTCTAGTCCGCGGGAGCTGTTTTATTTAGCGGTTTCTGCTAAAATAGGGTAAGAATCGAATTGGAGGTGCCAACCATGAAATGGGAAGAAGTTCGCAAAATTTATCCCGACCAATACGTGAAGCTACAAATCCTTACAAGCCATACGGACGGAAATACCAGATTTGTAGACGAGGTTGCCCTTATTCGAGCTATTCAGGATTCAACGGAAGCCACACGAGAATTGCTAAGTGCAAAAAATGGGGTCATTGTATCTCACACTTCAAATAATGAACTTAAAATTGAGTTGCGTACACTTCGAGGCTTGCGTGGGGTCGTGCAACATTAACTACCACCAATAACTGTATCCTGAAACTTATAAGTCTGCTAGATCTCCGTATTGCAATCGCGGGGGATCAAGCAGACTTTTTTACATGCCTGAACACGTCTGTTAGCTGAACGGGGGGCCTCCACTTGGCATAGAACTACAATAAAAATTAAACAATTTACTTATATCCATTATAGTGATACGATATGTATCTATAGTGAAAATTTACTAGTAATAGGGGGAAAGAGCTAAATATGCTTATAGTTGCCTCTTTATTGATTTCTTTTCTATTAAGCCTATTATTTACTCCTATCGCCAAAAATATTGCTATAAGATTTATGATACTTGATGTATCTAACACTAAGCTAAAAACACATAAAATAAATACGCCCTATTTAGGTGGGCTATCCATCTTTGCTTCTGTTGTGATTGCATCCGCCTTCGTTATTTTTTTGTTTAAACTTATGATTCCAATCGCAGTTTACGGCTTACTTATTGCGTGTTTTATCATAATTGCAGTCGGCTTTATTGATGATATTTATAATCTCCACCCGCTAACTAAAATTTTTTTTCAAATCATAGCAGCATCCTTGGCATGGTTAAGCGGAATTAGGATAACCTTGATCGGACTAGAGCATTTTGATAGTATTTTAACGATTATATGGATCGTCGGCCTTTCCAATGCTTTTAATCTGATAGATATTATGGATGGCTTAGCCTCAGGTGTGGCTGCTATTTCATCTATTTTTCTGTCATTAATCTGTCTGGAGCTTGGTGAAATCATGAATGCTTTGCTGCTTTTATCTATAGCGGGAGCATGCTGCGGCTTTCTGAAATTCAATTTTAATCCTGCGCAAATTTTTATGGGAGACACCGGCAGTTTATTTCTGGGATTCTTAATCGCATGTTCAACAGCTCACATGTTCCAATTCAAACCATATGGCGACATTGTAATTCCAGTTATTATCCTCGGAATACCAATATTTGAAACGATATTCATCTCTTTATTGCGTATAAAATCTGGAATCGCCCCATGGAAAGGTACTAAAGATCATTTTGCATTACGGTTAGTCAGACTGGGCTTTTCGGTAAAGCACACGGTACTATTAACTTATTTATTTTGCGCATTTCTAGGGTCTGTCACGTTAATTTTTTTCTATTTAGGCAGCTCCGTGCTGTATTGCTTCTTTGCCATCACCTTAATTTTGATCGGGATCGGATGGGTCTTAAGTAAAGTTGATATTAGCAATTCACAGCATTCTTAATGGAGGAAATATGGCCAAAATTGTATGTATTGTTCCATATTCTAAGTACTATATCAATTTTAGTTGGGACCTGTTAAAAGACATGAAACAAGAAGGAAATGAGATAGTAGCTTTAGCCGCGGATAATATCTTTCAACAGGAACTTGAAGCCATTGGAGTCACCTTAATAACAATTCCACTCAATAACACAGGTTTAAATGTATTTTATGATAGTTACAGCTTACATATATTGGTTAAACAACTTAAAAGTCTACAGCCGGACATCGTAATTTGTTATTCAATAAAACCTGTCCTTTATGGGACCATCGCCTCACGGTTGGCAAACATAAAAAGTACTTTCTCGTTCATAACAGGTATAGGGTATGTTTTTATAGGAAATACGGTTTTGCAAAAAAATCTGTTAATTATTGTGAAAATGCTTTACAGGCTCTCATTAAAATTTAGCAATAAAATATTTTTTGAAAACCCGGATGACCTGTCTTTATTTAAATCACTTAAATTAATTGGTAAAAGCAAAGATGCTGTAATTGTAAATGGTTCTGGCGTTGATATCCATAAATTCACCTACTCCCCTCCTAAAGCTAATCCGATTTCCTTCCTTGTTATTTCAAGAATCATATTCGACAAAGGTATCATTGAATTTATAGAGGCGGCCAAGCTGCTCAAACAAAAATACCCCCAAGCTAAATTTAAAATTCTGGGGCCATTTGTCAAAAGTCCTAGTTCAATAAAAAGAGAAACAATAAATGAATGGGTTAATCAGGGAATAATAGAGTATTTGGGTGAAACAACCGATGTACGTCCATTCATAGCTGATTCAAGTGTGTTTGTTTTACCCTCTTATCGAGAAGGCACTCCTAAATCGACATTAGAAGCAATGGCAATGGGATTACCTGTCGTCACAACAGATTCCCCGGGCTGCAGAGAAACGGTTGTAAATAACGTAAATGGTTTTTTGATTCCTGCAAAAGATTATGTAGCACTTGCTATGGCCATGGAGAAGTTCATTATGAACCCTGACATCATTCAAGCAATGGGCATAAAGAGCCGAGAAATCGCAGTTAGCAAATACGATGTCCGCAAAGTAAACCATTTTATAAAAAAAAGTATAGGGCTAGAATAGGGTGGGCGATACTGATGACTATTCATGTTATAGGAGCAGGAGTGACAGGATTATCATTTGCAAAGGCTTGCAGTGAAGAAGTTAATATACTTGAAGCATGTGAGAATATGGGCGGGAAAGCTCTATCCTATAAGGTGGAGACCAAAGTGGGCACCTTTGGATTTGATATAGGCGGTCACTGGTTCCATTATAAAAGCACACCTGCCGTATTAGACATCCTGGAGGGTCTTGAACTGCAAGCACATACTCGCAATGCGTTTGTATACCTGCACGAGCATTTTTTTAAGTTCCCTATTCAGCAAAGTTATATTGGACACCCCGACAAAAAATTTGTAAACGATGTTAAACAGGAGCTTCAATCGGCTAATAATTTCCAAGAATACAACAACTATGAAGAAATGCTTCTGCAATCCTATGGATTAACTTTATATGAGTCATTTTTTAAAGATTACAATTCAAAAATGTATGGTATTTATGATTTGTCTGTAATTGGCGTTGGAAAATTTGAAACCATCCGTAATGTTCGAACCCATAGAAATATCACTGGGTATAACGGCGACTTTCTATATCCAAAAGGAGATATAGGTGCGAGTGGAATTCCTTTTTTTTTAGCTGATAATTTGAAAATTAACTACAAAAAAAAGGTCAAGTCCATCAACATTAAAAATAAGACGATGGTCATTAATAATGAAAGAGTTTCATGGGACACCATTGTGTCAACCATTCCATTAAATTCATTAATCGGCATTATTAGTGATGTGGATGACCCTATTCTGGAGTTATCGAAGCAATTAAAATCGAGCAGAGGTATGATTTTGAATCTTGGGGTGAAAAAAACTCATCTGCAAGGTGATCTGAGCTGGGTTTATTTCCCCGACCCCGACCTCCATTTTTATCGTGTAGGTTTCTATAGTAATGTTGAATCCTCACTGGCGCCAATAGGGTATTGCTCTATGTATGTTGAGTGCTCTCCATTATTTTTTAGTAATAAAGAGGAAGCATTAGCCATCATACCGACAGTAATAAAGGAACTCATTGAAATCGGGTTTATCCGCAGTGCAGATGAGATCGTAACTACAAAAGCTTTTTATCTGGCTCAAAATTATTGCCTTCCTGATACATCAACGACAAAAGTTATTCATCACTATTTGGAGAACGCTGGAATCTACAGCATTGGAAGATATGGGAGTTGGCATTGGTCGAGCCAGCATGAGGATATGCAGCAGGCGTGGGACTTAGCGAATAAATTAGCTTTACGTGACCTGACTAAAGCCAAAAAATTCCCTCAAGCATTAGTTACTAAAGCGTTTTGAGTGAAGTACTACCCGATCAACTCCAGCTGTAACATCTTTGTAACCAACTGCTTACTATTATCACTTATACTGAGTACATTAACACAACAAGGAGGCAGTCATTATGAAACATTCATTCAAAATGCTCACATTAAGTATAACAGGCTGCTGCTTCATAGCAGCTTCGGCTACTCAGGTATCTTACGCAAGCAGCTTGCAGGAAGCAGTTGTCACCTCGGCAGCTACGGTTATCCCTATATCCGCATCATTAAATCAACAGCAAGGAATTAAGGTTACTGGTAAAGCGATTAAAGAACAAACTGCTGAATATCAGGCGGACATCATGATCCCGATCATTGAAGGAATGAAGGATACCCAATATCAGGATCAGCTTAACGATATCATTTCCCGCCAGGCCATGGAGGATTTGGCTAACATCAAGAAGCTCGCAAGCGATGCCGCGGTAAATGCACAAGAAGCAGGCTACGAAATGAGACCTCATACTTTAAATATCCAATATGAAGTTAAAGCTGATGGAGGAGCGGCCAATGCCAACCTTCTTTCGATCAAAATGACAACCTATACTTACACAGGCGGAGCAAACGGAATGCCGCGGATTGATACTTATAATGTGTTAAACGAAGCACAAGCTAAGCAGATCGAGCTGAAGGACTTATTAGGAGATAGCTATAAAGAGATCGTTAACGGGCATATTCAGCAGGAAATTGCCAAACATCCTGAAAACTTTTTCAAAGGCGAGGAAGGCTTCCAAGGAATATCGGATACACAAGCATTCTACATCGAGAAAGGGTCCGCGGTTATTCTTTTTCAAAAGTACCAAATAGCTCCAGGCTCGTCGGGTTCTCCTGAATTCCCTATTTCACTTAACAATAATACAAGCCAGGAGCAGCGTAACGTAAAAATAACAACAAAAACCGTAAAAGAGGACTCCGGCAATGTCACTTCTAACTTGAACATCCCGGTCTTCGATGGACTTAAGGATATAAGCTATCAAGCACAGCTCAATGATATTATCGAGCGGCATGCGATGGACGATCTGGATATTCTGAAGAAGCAAGCAAAAGCAGATGAGGCTAAAGCGACCGAATCCGGCATTAAAATGCGACCTTATTCGCTCACCATTTTGTTCGAGGTTAAAGCTGATGGAGGGGACGCTAACAGCAGCATGGTCTCTGTCAAAATAATAACCGATACCTACACAGGTGGGGCGCACGGAATACAGCGGGTGGATACTTACACATTTCGTGACGAGCCGCAGGCCTCCCCGGTTGAATTAAAGGATTTATTCGGAGACAACTACAAGGAGCACATTAATGAACAGATAAGGCAGCAAATAGCCCAGCATCCTGAGAATTTTTTCAAGGACAGCTTTAATGGAATTTCGGATACTCAATCCTTTTATATTGAAAAAGGCGATGCCGTTATTGTGTTCGAACCCTACGAAATAGCGCCGTATTCAACAGGCATCCCTGAATTCCGCTTAGCGCTGGTGAAAAATTCGAATGTATCCGCACCTGCCCGGCTAACGGTAGGCGGTACAGAGCTATCTTCCGTTGAGGCCTCAGTCTATATGAGCGATAATGGAACAACCTTAGTCCCTCTTCGCATCATCGCTGAGAGATTGGGTTATACCGTGAAATGGAATGAGGAAAAGCAATTAGTTGAAATCAATAAAGGTGCTCAATGGACTAGCCTGCAGGCAGGCAAAGATTCGTATATATTTAATAAAATGGCTCCGTTCCCGTTAGGCCAAGCTCCAGTGATCAAGGAAGACGGACTGATGTATGTACCCGTAGACTTCTTCTCCATGGTGTTAAAAGCAGAGGTTCAATCCGATTCCGGTTCCGTCAGCATTAAATAAGAAACCTATCGAGCAAGTAAAAGCCGTCTCATTAAAGGTAAATTCTCCTTTAGAGACGGCTTTCTTATTTGGCCAAGCCTTATTTCTTACCAGCTTTTGCATAAGCTTCTTCATATTCCTTGATCAGCTTGTCGCCGCCGGCTTTGCGCCACTTCTCCACTTCAGCCAGCCAGCCTGCTTCATCTATTTTACCCATGATATATTTGGTTTGCGCATCATTGATCATTTGCTCAAGCTCCTTGCCCCGCTCCGAATATGTCACGGATGATAAGGTTAAAGCCGGATTCGGTATCGCATAGTTGGCGTTTTCCATAGCTATCTTCGTCCCTTTTTCACCAAGCGGCGTATCCTTTAGAGAAGCAACATTATACCCCTCCAAATTAAGCAGATTATCACGGTAAGGCTTAACTTCACGCTGAAAAGCGTTGAAATCTTTAATTTCGACCTCATTGTTCTCCAGTTTGGTAAAATGCTTCCCTTCAATCCCCCGCATCTGCAAGGTCGACATCGGCTCATCCATCAGCTTATCAAGAAAAGAAAGGATCTTTTTCAGCTGCGTTTCATCCTTAATTTTGGACTTAGGCAGCAAATAGAACCCGCTATTGCCTGTTTCACCTGAAACACGAATTCCTCGCGGTCCAGTCATCGGCATCATATCGAATACACCGCTCGGAACCGTTTTGACAAGACGCTCCTGCATGCTCTTCGCGTTGCCTGTAACGGCGATCCGAACACCTGCCCTGCCGGAATCATATATTTTTTCAATTTCCGAATCATCAATTACTGCAAAGTCCGTATTCATCAGCTTTTCATCATACAGCCGTTTAAGAAGCTTCGTTACATCATTAAATTCTTTTGTCATAAAATCAGGCGTGAACTTGCCGTTCTGAACGGCCCATTTGTTGGGAGCGCCAAGGGCTACGGACAGGCGAGTCGTCAACGCTGCACTGCCTTCGTTATATTTTTTGGACAAAGCCATTCCATAGGTATCGTTCTTCCCATTCTTGTCAGGGTCATCCAAAGTCATTGCTTTGAGCACCTTGTACCACTCATCGACGGTTATCGGCGGCTTCATGCCCAAACTATCCAGCCAATCCTTGCGGTAAATAACCGATGCTCGTCCGATATCGCGATAGGTCGGGATGCCATATATTTTTCCATTGACCGAAATATTATCATAGTACTGCGGATTTTGGGCAGCCAAATTTTTGTAGTCTTTTAAATAAGGCCCGATTTCCCAAAACAATCCCGATTCAATAGCGCTAATAATGGTCGGAATATATTTCACCTTAAGCAAAGTCGGCATTTCATTCGAAGCAATCATAATATTTACTTTCTCATCATAGGCTGCATTGGGCAGCCATTGAATATCGAGTTTGGTATTCGTATAGCTCTCGATAGCCCGCTCCACTTCATTTCCTTTAGCTGGAATATCATTGACTTGCGTCATAGCTATACTGATGGCCAGAGGACCGCTATCCGCTGCAGTTTCACCGGCTTTCTTCGTATTCCCCTCTGAGCTTGCATGATTGCCGCATCCTGCTGTTAGGCTTGCTGTAAGCAGAGCAATGCCAATCATCCGCGCAGACCCTCTATTGAACCTCATTAATACAACCTCCTTCGGCAGCACGGAGTATAACCCGGCCAAATGACCCATATCAACATACATAGCCATATTTTATCATGTTCATGCTCCATAACCACAATTCCATTTATGCCAACAAAAAAGTCTCCATTCCATAGTCCAACTGGAACAGAGACACAAGTCGCTTTACAGCTAACGATTACTTTGACCTGGATGCTTCCTTATCTAGGAAAGGATAAATTTATAACCAACGCCATGCACATTAATAATATACTGGGGATTTGAAGGGTCAGGCTCGATCTTTTTGCGCAAATTGCTGACATGGACAATAATAGTACGGGTATCATTAAAGCTCTCCTGCCCCCAAATCTCACGGAAAAGCTCTTCATGACTAAACGTTTGACCCGGCCGCCCAGCCAAAAACTTCAATAAATCGAATTCTTTTTTGGACAATACGATCTCGATTTCATTTACTTTGACTGTTCTGCTCAGCAGATCAATATATAAAGCTCCAAACTCCAGTTTAGTTGGATGTGATGTTGGGTTATTAGAAAAATAAGGCCTGCGCAAATTCGCTTGAACTCGGGCAATTAATTCATTCGGGCTAAATGGCTTCGTTATATAATCATCGCCGCCTAGAGTAAGACCCGTTATCTTATCCTGCTCTTCTTTCTTGCAGCTCAAAAATAGAACAGGAACAGAAGTCTCCTGGCGAATTTCCTTGCATACTTCAAATCCATCTTTTCCGGGGAGCAGCACATCGAGAATAATCAGGTCAGGCTGCACAGTCCGAACCAGCTGAAGCGCCTCATCGCCACGATCCGCCAAGGCAACAGTAAACTTGTGCTTTTCCAAATATAATCGGATGACATCGCGGATTTCCGGATCATCCTCTACAACCAAAATAGTTTGTCCAGCCAATTTATATAGCACCACCATTACTTATTAATGAAAATATTTTCCATTCAAAGACCTTTTGGCGAGTAAATATTTATGTCTTAGCGGCAGCTTTTGTTACAATATCAGAATAGTTCAGCTCCACCACTGTGATTAGAATGATTATTATAAATCTTATTAATTTCGAGCTATTAGTTCAAGAATAGACAAATGACAGCAACTGGTCAAGAAGTTTGTACGGGAATTGTAAAGCAAATTTCGGTTCCGGCATTTAATACCGAACGCCCCACCCAAATTTTCCCGCCATGGGACTCGATAATTTCCTTGGATATGGACAATCCCAGTCCTTTCCCCCCTGACACCGAATTGCGTGATCTGTTGCTAGTGTAGAAACGGTCAAAAATAAACGGCATATCATTCTCCGTAATTCCAGCTCCTGTATCCGAAATCCGGCATAACATCTCCTTATCGCCATCATCGATCATCTCCACCTGGATCTCCCCGCCTGCCTGTGTAAATTTAATCGAATTATAAATAAGATTGGAGAAGACCTGATGGAGCCGTTCGACATCTACTTGAACTGTGGAGAAATTCCCGCTTTCTGCCGCATTGCCACTAATTATTAATTGGTAGCTGATACCAGCATTCCTCGCATCCAGCTCATACCGGGAGAATAGCGAATGAATTAAAGTCTCGGTAGTTAAGTAAAGCTTTTGAAAAGCAACCTGCCTGGCCTCTAATTGAGACAACTGAAATAAGTCCTCAATCAGCCTGCCCATGCCGAGCACTTTTCCATGAATCAGCTGAATATACTGCTTACGCTGCTCTTCCGTATCCACTATACCATCGAGTATAGCCTCTACGTAGCACTGAATCGTCGTAAGCGGCGTTCCCAAGTCATGTGAAATATTGCTTAAAAGATGGCTTCGCGATATTTCCAAACGGGACATCTCACTGTTTCTAACCATAAGCTCATCGTTAACCAGCTCCAGATCAGCTGTACGCTCTTTAATTTTGACACTCAAGCTGCTGTTCATCTGAGCCAATACTGCCGACATTTTCTCTTCATTGGAAAAAGCGCGCGAAAGCTTCATCGACAGCACACCTGACTGGCAAATAATAAAAAATAATAAGCCAAAACCGGATGCACGCCCTGTTGTACTTAGCCATTCGTTGGCGTAAATCATATCATTTATGATGGATACCGCAAATACGAAGCTGGCCACTAAAATAATGGAGCAGCCTGGCCTCTGTAGATACCATGCCCGCATCAGCACATAAAGTTCAAATACAATCGCGAATCCTAAAACTACGTGGAAGCTAAGTAAAAATCGTGAATAAACAATCGTAGGGCTTACAACTGTCAGCACAGTGTAACAGATTGAGATGAGAATAAAACATCGTTGAATTTTCCTGCTGCTTTCATTCGGAAACAATTCGCCGATGAATAGAACGAAAAAGGCTAACGCCAAATATGCGCTAATATACTCAAGCTTCAATTCGAGCTCCCATGGAAATGACGGAAATATCTTTAGAAGCACAATTTCACCTATCACAATAGTTCTGAGCGCAATCAATATACAAAATAATCCAAAATATAACGTAGAGCGATCATTTGATCGAATGGAAAATAGACCCAGATGATAAAGCCCCATGATCATCAAGCTGCCGAACAGCAGCATATCAAAGCCTACGCTGATTTCTTTTTGAGGAACGATTTGATCGAAAAGGCCCAATTCAAACGGCTGGCGCAGCCCTCCCTTCATATGATGGAAATTAGATACCTGAAGCAAAATTTCAATCTCTGAGCTATTCGAGTGGAAGCCTACTGTCTTGGTTGAATACATGGCGAAGGAATCCTCGTAGGAAGTTCCAACCTTACCCGCTTCTGCCAAAAGTTCTCCATTGATCCATAAACGATACGCTGACGTGATAAAGGGAACGCTCATTGCATAGGTGCGGCCGCTCGTTGGGAGCATCACCTTTAATCGGTAAGTCACATAGCCTGATCCCGAATAGGATTTAGAATTGATAGGCTGTCTATTCCACGAACCAGGAACAACAGCCATCTCGGGTGCTTGAATAGTAGTCTTGGCGGCAAAGCTTTCTGGCGTATACAGCTGTGCCCAATAAAACTCCCATTCCCCATTGAGTCTCAAGCTTCCCTTTTCTTTAAAATTCCAATCCGCCAAATTCATAACGCCCTGAGAGGCCTTGGGGGAATTTCCCTTGAGCCATTCCTCTGGTTTACCCTGAATCTCAGGCAGTGTAAGCACTGCCACTATCATTAAGAGGAAGAAGAGGAGTATCCAACCACTAAGCTTACTCTTAATCCATAACACTCGAGCTAATCCTCCTTTTGAACCATGTATAGATCGATCCCTACGGCGATAGCTTCCGCCAACTGCAGCTGATAATCCGGATCGGACATGTCTTCATCCTCCGAAGGATTTGTCATGAAGCCCATTTCAACTAGCACAACGGGTACCGTTGACCAGTTGAATCCTGTTAAATCTTTTCGCGGCTGCAACCCTCTTGATGAAGCGTTCGTACCAGCCTTCAAAGCTCCTAATATCGATTCAGCAGCAAGCAGGCTATCCGCCTGAATGCCTCGGGTTACACTAACCGATTTGTCAGGATAAAGCACGGAATAACCCTTGGCTTTGGCCGAGTCATTGCCATCGGCATGAATCCTTACAGCCAACCGTGCATTAGCAGCATTCGCCATCTCGGCCCGTTCCACGTTGCTGAGATTCACTTCATGATCCTCACGGGTCATTAATACCTCGAACCCCCGCTTGATAAGAGCTTCCTTCAGCAGCAATGCCACCTCCAGGTTTAACACATATTCCGGTTTCCCCGTAGAAACGCCTGTTGTTCCTCCTGTAACCCTCGCCTTCGTTGCACTGGAATCCGGGGAGATCGGCTCCTGCCTGGAATCCCCCTTGCGCTGGTGACCGGGATCCAAGTATATCAAGCCGCGAGAGACTGCTGCTTCATTCGCCGGATTCGCCGGATTCGCCGAATCCTTCTCTGATACAGGCACTGCTGCTTCCGGGATCGTCTCCGACTCCTGTGATTTTTCCAGATTGAGATTCGCAGGAACAGAAGGAGTAGAAGCTTGAATACTTGACGGCATAATAGCAGCTGCAACAGGCACCTCGCGACCTCTGCTTAAATCCTCCTTCACTGAGCTGGGCTGATGGGCATAAGTGAGCGCAAAAAAGGCTACTGCGGCGGCGACAATTGCAGTGATACCACTTGCATGCAGTTTTTTCAAAGTATGCATCCCTCCTGGATGTTATATTGTGGAATTCGTTACATGCAGAATAAGCCCGCAGATCGGGTGTCTCTGCGGGCTCTTCGGTGTGTGTTACGATCTGCTGTAGTTCGTTAGTGGTAATTCTGCGGTTCGCCTGCTCCCTTTATACTTTAACCAATAAAGGCTTCAGTTCCAATGGATCCATCGGCTTGCTGAACAAGTACCCTTGTCCCTCCGTACATTGCTGCTCCCTTAAAAACTGCAGCTGCTCCTCATTCTCCACCCCTTCTGCAATGACACTGAATCTTAAATTCCGTGCCATCGAGATGATCATGGAAATGATTTCTGCATCGTCACGGTCATGCATCACATGAGCGACGAAGGATTTATCAATCTTTAATGAATCAATGGGAAACTTTTTTAAGTAGCTTAATGAAGAGTACCCTGTGCCGAAATCATCAATGGATATTTTAATGCCCAAGCTTTTTAAATCGTGCAGCTTGGTGATGACTAATCCTTCGTTAAACATAGCCACACTCTCGGTTATCTCAAGGTCCAAATATTGGGCTGGCATGCCGGTATCATCCAAAATACGCGCTATAACATCCACCAAATTTTGCTGTTGAAACTGACGAGCAGACAAATTAACAGCAACCCTCATTGGTGAGAGCCCTGCATCCAGCCATTCTTTATTTTGCAAGCAGGCTTTCCGGAGAATCCATTCCCCTATCGGTACGATCATTCCATTTTCTTCGGCAAGCGGCACAAATTCTGCTGGCGATACGTTGCCAAGCTCGGGATGGGACCAACGCAGCAGCGCTTCCATGCCTGTAATTTTGCCTGAATCCAGATCGACCTGCGGCTGATAATGAACCGACAGCTCCTGCCGCTCCAACGCTTTGCGAAGACCTTTCTCCAGCTCCACCTGCTTGGTCATCCGCTCATTCATATCCGATGTGTAGAACCTGTAATGATTCCGCCCCTGCTCCTTGGCCAAATACATAGCCGTGTCGGCATGCTTCACCAACGTCTCCACATCGGTACCGTCAACCGGAAACATACTAATTCCCATACTCGGTGTAACATAAAACTCATTGCCTTCAAGTACAAACGACTTCGAAAGCTCGTCAATCAGCAGCTGCGCAGTCAGCATAGTCTCTTCTCTATCTGAATCTGGCAGCAGCAATACGAATTCATCGCCTTCTATCCGTGAAACGATATCATTCGAACGGATATGCTGCAATAGCCTTCTTGCTACAGCCCGCAGCAGATCGTCCCCTTTGGTATGGCCGAACATATCATTGATGATTTTAAAGCGGTCCAAGTCAAGAAACAAGACAGCCGCCGTTGGTTTCTCATGTCGACTGGATTGATCCAGAGCATTGCTGCACAGCTCTTTAAACAGTAGTCGATTGGGTAAGCCCGTCAGAAAGTCATGGTGAGAATAAAAATCGATCTGTTTACTTTTGCTCATCAGCTCATCTTGGTATTGATGCATCTGCTGGCGGATAAAATCGATATGTTCAGCGACCGCATCCAGCTCGTCAATTGGCCTGCCCAGCTTTTCACCTTGCAGCCTCTTATTCAGTCCACGGATAGGCCGTACTAAATATTCAGCCATACAATAGCCGATAATCAAGGCTGGGGGTACTATCGCAATAGATAGCAGGTAAGGGGAAAATCCCGCATCCAAGGCTAGTGCTGCAAGCCTGTGAAGCAGGATATCGTTCATAGCTATCAGCAGCAGAACAGCCGATGTAAACAAAGCAATAATTTTATTTCTAAACGACATTGCAAAATGCCTCCTATGTTGTAGCTTTTCCCTTTGTCCGGCATATTCAACGCCTTATTCATTTTCGACATCATGTACTAGAAATCACGCAAGTTCGTCACGCTTGGAATAATTCGCCACAGCTTGAGTAAATCCTTCTTTTTACCTAGACAAATCGCTCCTCTCCACCGTACAAGAAGAAAAAGATCCTGCTGCTGCACAAGGAGAGGGCAGCACAGGATCCTTTTTTGTATGGTAAGAGATGCTTCAAGTGAGCCATGAGGCCTACTTGCTTTCAAACGACAGCGCAGTATCCACAAAACCGTCTTGCGGCTTAATAAGGGCCAAATCCGTTTTTCCATTCCCGTCCAAGTCAACCGTAATTAGCTTCGAGCCCGGGCTTCCCCAAGGGCCGAATACAGATAGCAGCTGATACTCGTCTGTTCCCTTTAAGAGGTATACGGTAAATCGTTTGAGCTCGGAATTCCAACGCAATATGTCCTCTTTCCCGTCTCCGTTGAAGTCTCCGAAACGAATTTCCCCATCTTCATTAGGAATATTCAACTCAACCTTCTTGAGCTTCCATGACATAGCAGCTTGATCCAAGCTAAGTTCAAGTCCGTTGACCGCACCCGATCTTGCATAAAACAGCGACTTGGTCCCATCTTCTTGCGTACGGAGCTGCATCTCGTTTTTCAATTCATTTTTAAATTTGTAGGGCTTGAGCGGCTTGATTCCCCCGTCCTTGTTCACATAATACCCGAACAAATTCAATCGATCCAATGATAATCCAGCGATAACTTTATCTCCGCCACCCATTGGAATCACATATAGATTAGCATAGCTGCGGGGTGCTATCTTCCATTCTTTCTGGAGCTTAAATTGACCGTTCTCCGAGTCGTACCGCTGCAGCAGGCCGATTGGATCCATGATCCATAAGCCATTCCTCTTCCCCTCTGCAGCAGCTTTGTCTTCCAATGCTGCTGCAGCTCCGTTCCTGTAAGGTACATTCGCCCACACGGAAGATGCTGCCTGAGCATCATTGCGCATACCTTTGTATGAGCCGGGTGTCACCGTAATGTTTCCGTTCTTGGAATCCCAATTCACTATATCGCTCTGTCCGTCTCCAGTAACATCCCCAAGAAGCAATTTATCCTGCAAACTTCCCGGATTGATCTGAATGCTTTGCGATGGAGTGAAAGGAATATAATCCTGAATGGAGTAGAATTTATAACCTTTTGCCTTTAATCCCAATACAAGCTTTTGCAGCAAGCTTTTATCCTGTGCGGGATAACGGAATTCCGGCAAACCGTCTCGTACTACCGGCTCGCCCTCATCATTGGTTACCGGTACCAGATACTTAAAATCAAGAAAAGGATGATAGAAAAAAGAGCTGATATTATTAGATTTGCCCACACGGTCGATAATCAATTTCTCATCTTTGTTATAAGGAATATAATCAAAAGGTGTTGGGATATAAGCAGCCCCTAGCGTTGGAGCGCCGTAACCTCTGTTACGCTCATTTACATATTGGGCGACCGGTGTATTGCGGTCCGTTTGCACATCTGCCTGATAATGAAGTCCAAAGTAGTTACGGAACAGCTGATCCTGCTCCGGTGTGGATCGGTAGTGCGGCGCCTCCCAGAACTGCGGCTTCAGTCCTGCATTCTTAAAGATCGCCAGTCCTGCCTTCAAGCGCGGCTCAGCGAAAGAAGCCGTCAGCGTCTCATCAGAGCCTGGCACATTAAACTCATTGCCAATACCTGATTCTTGATGCCCGTCATCTCTTCGTACATTCCCGACCTGATGGGTGTATCCATGCATCCCAAGAGTAGCTCCGGCTCCGACAGCCTGCTTCAAAACCTTCTGGTATGCTTCTACATACGTATTTCCAGTTTGATCTAGTGAGACATCGTACCGAGCTCCATCTGCCGAAACATCTACCCAGCGAGGGATGACTGCCAGATGGTAATTAACGTGCTGCTCACGCAAATATTCCAGTACCGCCCGCAGCTTACCAAGCTGTTCCATAGATCCATACTGCCCGCCCGGGCCGATATCCTCGAGCCGCATAAGCACAAAGCGAGGATTACTGGACTCGCCTTCAACTGTGATAATATGGTAAGCAGTGAACAATACGCATACAACTAATGCAGATAAAACGAATTTCAGCCATTTCAATTTAATTAAGTATGTCACAGTATGCCGGCTCCCTTCTGGCTGTCTAAAAGCGACAAATTTAAAGCGTTTACATTTTAGTTAAACTACGATGATTGTACCAAATTTTCTTTGCTCCGAACATCACTTTTTTAAAATAAAATAAAGGAATAAAGTGCTGTCAGTCACTTTATTCCTTTATTGTTTATTGCTGGAACGATTGCCCTGTATCAGATCATTCTTCCCGCTCCGAGCACAGCGGAAAACCTTAGCCTCCGGTAATCAGCAATCCAATGTTGACCATTGTATAGCTCCCTTTCCAACAGCTTGCTGCAGCGTGCATAGGCCTCACGCTTCGGCTCTTCCGCAAGCCCTGCAAAAAACATCCCTGCAAAGGCGTCAAGCCAATGCTCAAGCCCACCCTCACCGTCATCGAGCTCCGTTGGTCGATCGTACAGCTCCATCCAGCGCACCTCAAACCCTTGCGCTTCCAGCAAGCCGCTGTATTCGCTCACACTAGGGAAATACCAGGGATTGCGCTCTTTAGCATCTATCCCATAATCCCCTAATACCTTGGCTATCGCCTCATAGATACGTCCCACGTTTCGTTTGCCTCCAAATTCAGCAACGAATCTTCCCCCTTCGTGAAGCGCCAGCCGAACCGATTCAATTACACGCTCCGGCTGCTTCATCCAGTGCAGCGCTGCATTGGAGAACACCGCATCGACCGGCTTATCCAAACGAAATTCATGTCCATCCATAACTTCAAAGGATATCGACGGATACTTATGTCTGGCTTTTCCTACCATATCTGCCGATTCGTCTATGCCCATACAGCTAGCTCCAAGCTGTACAATAACATGAGTCAGATCACCTGTACCGCAACCCAAATCTATGATCCGCTCATTCGGCTGTGGATTAAGCAGCTCTACAACTCCTTTACCCAAACGTGATACGTATCCGATCTTACTATCATACAATCCGGCATTCCACCCCTGATTTACAGGTTTCTCCATAAAATTCAGCTCCTTTAAATCCTATTATGGTCGTTGATCATTAATTACGGAAATATATAATAACAATCACTTTAATAGTTTATTCCTATAATTAAACGTGAGCAGGTCCATTTTCATATATAATTATTAACGAAACAATTAAAAGATTTCATTTACTTATGAATTCTTCTGACGATATAATGAATTCATTGTGTTCTAAATATTCTTTCGGATCTTCCGCATGAGCTTGGCCGCCTCGATTATGCACATCAACAGCATATTACTTAATATTGCTTCCACATTGTGGTCTACGGTCTACGGTTTAAATACGCCGGCTTCACCTCTACCTTCCATATCTGTCATGACTGGCGCGCTTGCCATTTGTACCACACGCATATCAGGAGTCTTTTCGGAAACGTTTGTGTAGGCTAACGGTCATCAACCGTTATACTTCGGGCCCCCATAATTACATCTATCGTTCCCCTTGCCGCGTTGATTTAATTGCATTTTTTTGATCACACTGCTTGGTTTATATGTGCGGCTTTGTTATGAATTAGATCCGATTGTTATCTTTAATTGATGTAGGCAGGCAGGTGATCAGAACTAAATGCAGAAAATTCCAGTCACAAGAGACGGAAAAAAAGGATCCGATATCTTAATCATTCATTCGGATGATGTAGTTAAAATCGAGTCAGTGAAAGAAAAGGAACTTGTCATTCACACTGCGAATAACAAATACTACTGGGCTGCAACATTGGAAGCTTTCGAGGAGTGGATGTATGAGGAAGGCTTTCGCTTAATCGACCAAATGAACGTAGTTAATATGAATCATGTTTCGGAATATGATCTCAAGAAAGGGATCGTATCCTTGCGCCCCGAACACGAGACACAATCCAAAACTGCCTCAGCGGCATGGATTCACAAGGATCATATTATTAATGTGATGAACATGCTTGAAGAGTTGAAGAAGCTGGATAAAAGCACCGACCCTGATGAATTTCAGGATGATATTTTAGAATCGATATTAGCTCAGGAGGAAGATAGCCGTTTTGCTCGTTCTTACGCTATGATTCAAGCCATCTTCGAAAAGAAAAAGGCAGAAAAGCAATTGGAACAAAGCGAGCAGCGTTATAAATCTTTGTTCCGCCATAATCCGGATCCTATCTGCTCCTTCGACCGTAATGGGTTTTGCACCAGCGCTAATCCGGCCTTGTTCTCCATGACAGGGTATACGGAAGAGGAGCTTCTTCATAAATCGATCCACCACTTAATTGTTCCGGATCAATTGGAACGTTGGCATGATTACTTTGCAGATACACTCCAGGGGCAGACCCGTCATTATGAAGTGACCTTCTTACACAAAAATGGAAGCTACGTGGAATTAAGTATTTTAAATGTTCCTATAGTTGTGAACGGTCAATTTAATGGCGTCTATATGATCGGCAAAGATATCAGCGAGCGCAAGAGAGCCGAAGAAATGTTAATCCGTTCGGAGAAATTGTCAATTGTCGGTCAATTAGCGGCAGGAGTAGCCCACGAAATACGTAATCCTTTAACCTCTTTAAAAGGCTTTGTTCAATTGATGCAAAATAAAGTAAACGGTTATGACTCCTATTTCGAAATTATGAAAGATGAGTTGGAGCGGATTAATTTTATTGTCAGTGAATTTCTTGTCATTGCGAAGCCGCAATCCGTCCGTTATGAAGCGAAGGATGCGATGCAAATTTTGCAAAACACCATCGTACTTTTGAGCTCACAGGCAATGATTCACAAAGTAAAGCTTGTTACTGAAGAAGCGCAAGACAACTTAGCCAAAATTAATTGCGATGAAAACCAAATTAAACAGGTGTTCATCAACATATTGAACAATTCTATGGATGCGATGCCCGATGGCGGCAATATCCGCATGGAGCTCCTTAATTATGATCACCAGCATATTATGATACGTTTCACAGATGAAGGATGCGGTATACCTGAAGAGCGCATTCCTCGTTTAGGTGAGCCTTTTTATACAACTAAAGAAAAGGGCACGGGGCTTGGTCTGATGGTCACATTTAAAATCATCGAAAGCCATGGGGGACGTATGCGAATTCACAGCAAGGTCAACGAGGGAACAACTGTTGAAATTATATTGCCCACAGCGCCCGGCCACTCAGCTCAACCGAAGCAGCAGGGAAATTGAATGCAAGCATTTCACAATAAAAACACCTCTGACCACTTCATTTTATGTGATCGAGAGGTGTTTTTTTGAATAGGTGAGGTTTAGTAACCAGGATATCCATAAGGCGAATATGGATACTCAGATGGGTACTCATCTTCGTCCGGATATGGATATGGGTATGGATACGGATATGGATATGGCGCATAGTACGGTTGTGTCAAAAATGGAGCCACAGCAATTAGAGGCAGGAGTGAGTTATTGAACCCTCCATGGAATCCTCCCCCACCACCATGAAAGCCTCCGCCATGGAACCCTCCTCCTTGATGGCCTCCTCCTCCACCATGAAAGCCTCCTCCTTGATGACCTCCTCCGTGAAAAGGCGGCCGTACCAGATGCTGCTCAGGTCTGTTAGCTGGCACCTGCACAGCTGTCACGGTCACTTGCTTTTGTTTTTCCCGTTGTTTCGGTTGCTTAGACATATCTGTTCTCCCTTTTCATGTTGAGATAGCGATCTACTAAAAATATATGTACGATCGCCTAAGGGGTGAATGCCTACCTGAAAAAATGGGCGAATATCCTGGTCTTTGTCTAACGGTTAAGCAGGCTGCCTACATATCGGAGCAGCTCATTGGCAGAAGCAGTTGAATACCCGTGTTCTTCAACCAAACGCTTGATAACTTCATTGATCCTCTTTAGTTGGTTGCCATCCGGCGTTTTGGTTGAGGTAGTTATTTTTACAACATCCTTCATATCGGCAAACAGTTTTTTCTCAATAGCTTCGCGCAGCCTTTCATGACTGCTGTAGTTAAACCTGTGACCTTTGCGCGAGTATGAAGATAGACGGATTAAAATTTCCTCACGGAATGCCTTCTTCGCATTTTCCGATATTCCGATCTGTTCCTCGATGGAGCGCATCAGCCTCTCATCCGGATCCATGTCTTCTCCGGTCATCGGGTCCTTAACTTTGCCCCAATTGCAATACGACTCAATATTATCCAGATAATTGTTAAACAGCGTTTTCGCAGACTCCTCGAACGAGTACACAAAAGCCTTTTGAACTTCCTTCTTAGCCAGCTCATCGTATTCTTTACGCGCAACAGAGATGAAGTTCAAGTAGCGTTCGCGCTCTTCCTTCGTAATCGACGGATGCTGATCCAGACCGTCTTTCAGAGCTCGCAGAACATCCAATGCGTTTATAAATTCGAGTCCTTGCCGGATCAACGCGCTGGATATGCGGTTAATGACATACCTTGGATCAATCCCCGACATTCCTTCTTCCAGGTATTCACTCTGCATTTCCTTCAAATCAGCTTCCTTATAACCCTCGACTTCTTCCCCATCGTACATGCGCATCTTTTTAACAAGATCCATACCTTGCTTCTTCGATTCCTTTAACCGGGTCAGGATGGAGAAGATAGCCGCCGCCCGCAAAGAATGCGGGGCAATATGAACATGTGCCATATCGCTCTGCTTGATTAGCTTCGTATAAATTTTCTCTTCTTCCGACACCTTCAGATTATAAGGAATCGGCATCACAATCATCCTGGATTGAAGCGCCTCGTTCTTCTTGTTGGAAATAAACGATTTATACTCGGACTCATTCGTATGTGCAATGATCAGCTCATCAGCCGATATTAAAGCGAAGCGGCCCGCTTTGAAATTCCCCTCCTGCGTCAATGACAGCAGGTTCCACAGAAACTTTTCGTCACACTTTAACATCTCCTGAAACTCCATGATACCCCGGTTCGCTTTATTCAGTTCTCCATCAAACCGATAAGCGCGGGGATCGGATTCCGAGCCGAATTCCGTAATGGTTGAAAAGTCGATGCTTCCCGTTAAATCAGCAATATCTTGTGACTTGGGATCTGAAGGACTGAAAGTTCCGATCCCTGTCCGTGAATCCTCAGAAATAAGCACACGTTCTACCTGTACATCCTCAATGCGCCCTCCATACTCTGTTTTTAGCCTCATTTGGCAGGAAGGACACAGGTTCCCTTCAATCTTCACCCCAAGCTCCTGCTCGACCTCCGGACGCAGCTCCAGCGGAATCAAATGCAGAGGCTCCTCGTGCATGGGGCAACCTTTTATTGCATAAACAGCACCTTCATCCGTACGAGAAAACTGCTCCAAACCACGTTTAAGCAGAGTGACAATGGTTGATTTGCCCCCACTAACTGGCCCCATGAGAAGGAGGATACGCTTACGGACGTCGAGGCGTCTTGCTGCAGAATGGAAATATTCTTCAACAAGCTTTTCAATTGCCAGATCCAATCCGAATATTTCCTGTTCAAAGAAATGGTACCTGCGTCTACCGTTATCATCTCCTACACCTTTCGAAGCGATCATTTTATAAACTCGACTGTGAGCGGTCATCGCCAAGCTAGGGTTCTTGTGAACCATTACGATATATTGCGCAAAGGTTCCCGTCCATGCCAATCTGTCGGTTTCTGTGCGGTAATCCGAAATTTTCTTGAATATGTCCATGAGTCAACCTCCTCCGTACGGTGCTTTTGCTATGACAACATCAAAGAAATGAAGTGTAGTAAATACCTATGCAAGTTAGGGGGATAAGTTGCCCGAAAATTTAATATTAAATTAGAGTTGAGTGTAGGCTTTCAAATTCATACAAGCACATAAGTCTGACTTCACAACTGGAAAGCAGGGCGAATGCCAGATTGAATGTCGAACAGGCTTTCCCGAAAACTTTTTGATCATTGAATCCTTTTTAAGTCAAAAAAAAGCCTCCCTCCCGCTGATTCCCTGAGTCAGGAAAACCTTGCGGTCAGAAGACTGCTTGCAATGGCTGCTAGAGCCATTGATGAAGCCGTATGATGGTGTAACGGTTACGGACGTACTTGGCATATTTCAAGCTATCTTCCAGCAGCTCAGGCTCAACGCCCAACTCATCGACCGTCGTTGGGCCTCCAACGCGCCGCAGCGCATCTGCCAGCTGCCCGGAGGGCGGCACGCTGCCGCACACAGCGCGGACTTCGTCCCAACGCTCGATGAGCCGCTGCGGCAGCTCCTGCTGCTCCGCTGACTCTGTCGCGTCAAGCGCTGCCAGGCCGTTCTCCGCCAGCACCTGATCGGCGATGCTCCCGTAGCCCACCTGGATCTGCTCGCGCATCCGCTCGGGCGTCAACACATCGCCGCGAGCCTGCCGCTCAGCTATCGCCGCAGCGACAGCTTCCTTCGACAGCGCGGCCGCTGCCTCGTAAAGCTTCGCCATCTGCACAGCGGCGACGCCGACCTTGGCCCCGTGCAGCAGAGCTCTGCGCCGCTGCTGAATGAACCGCATCTCCCAGTAATGGGAGAGGTGATGCTCTCCGCCCGAGGCCGGGCGGGAATGGCCTACAAGCAGCATGGAGATGCCTGACAGCGTCAGGCCCTCCATCAGCTTGCGCATGCCCAGCTCGCTGCCCTCGGCGATCTCGTCGACATAGTCGACGCACATGGCGAGACCCTGCCGCGTCATTTCATCCGCGAGCTCGCAATGGGGCTCGCCGAACAGCACTCGCCCCAGCTGCCAGTCGGCCAGCGACGTGTACTTGCCCAGCATATCGCCGAATCCGGCGGCGATCAGCGCTTTCGGCGACTTGGCCAGCAGCGCCAAGTCGGCGAAGATCGCTTCCGGCGCGCAGGCCGCGATCGTTTGCTTGAAGCCGCCGATAATTAGCGGCGCTCCGACAGAGGCGAAGCCGTCGACCGAAGGGGCCGTCGGCACCGAGAAGAACGCGCGGTCCATTTTGTGCGACACAAAACGGACCACATCGTGGATCGTGCCCGAGCCTACGGCCACGATGGCCTGCACCGCAGGCGTCACGTTCAGCATCAGCTGTACGATGACGCGCTCGTCGGCGGCGAGTTCCCCGTGCTCGTCGGCACCGAGTACACACAAGGACACGTTCAGATGAGCCGCTTCACACAGCCCAAGCAGCTCGCGTCCAGCCGCATCCAGCGTGTTCTTGTCGACAACTAGAAGAAGCTCGCTATACCCACGCTCCTGCGCATAGGTAGGCAGCGCGTCTAACGCTCCGCGCTCAATAACGACTTTGCGAATGGATACGGAATGTGTTTTACCGCAAGTGCATTCCACACTTTGTCCCAACCATGGATCTATTTGGCCTGCTTGTTCTACGGATAACATAAACAAGAACCTCCTACATTACCTCATTGTAATTTTTGAAAAGCTTGTAACTCCGCTCCTCCTTCTAAGAGCTCACAAAGCGAGTTTTCTACGAAAACTAATACTTCACGGTGCTACAAAGCAGACTGTTTGAACACGCGCTTTATAGATTTTGTCTGATCCTATAACAAAACCTCGAACGTTGTCATCTATAGAGAAGCTGCCGCTTTTTTTAACAGGTTAATATGCTTTATAGCAGTGACTACTAATCCAATACTACCAAACTTATGATATAATTACATTAATTTAGATGGAAATGGAAATCCGATTGAGTAATATCCACTCATAATTCGATCCCATCACTATGCTCAAAGGAGACGGAAAGACTGTGGCGATCAAAACAGAGACAGAGCTTTACGCACCAGTCAAATCGTATTTCGAACAGCTGGGGTATAGCGTTAAAGGCGAAGTGCGCCATTGTGACTTAGTTGCGATGAGAGGCGACGAACCGCCGGTTATTGTTGAACTGAAAAAAAACTTCTCAATCCCGCTGCTTTTACAAGGGATCAACAGGCTGCGGCTGACCCGCCAGGTATACGTCGCTTTCGAGCTTCCCAATAAAGGCCGTGCTCCTCACGGAGCCAGTTGGCCAGAGCTTCGCAAGCTATGCCAAATGCTCGGAGTGGGCATGATAACGGTACAATTTTTCAAACGAAAAAAACCAACCGTCCTTTTGGAATGCCATCCGCCTGTCGCATCCCTCACTCATCATGATGGCCCCAAGCCGGTTGAAGCTGAACCTGAGCCCGTGCCTGCTCCCGCTATTTTGCCGCGTCATAACAAGCGCGCTGCGGATAGGATCGTCTATGAATTCAAGGAACGCCGGTCGGATTACAATGTAGGCGGGAGTACGAAGCTTAAGCTGATGACGTCTTACCGTGAAAAAGCGCTGCACATAGCTTACTTACTCAATCAGCATGGACCTCTAAGCCCACGTCGCCTGCGTGAATTGACAGGTAATCCTCACACGGCCGGTCAGCTCCAAAAAAACTATTACCGTTGGTTTCAGCGTGTGGAACGCGGTGTATATAAGGTTACACCACAAGGTGAAGAGGCTCTTAGAACCTACGCCAATGTCGTTGAAGAGCTTCCTCCGATGAATCAGCTATAGGCTTACCTCCTTTTTACTTTTTATAATTTAGACATCTGCAGTCATAATCCATTCTATCGCAGGATATGCATAGAGTAATAGATTATCCATGAAGGAGTCTGTGCCTATGAAACATCCGACACTTCCAGCTCAAGCAGCCCTTAAAGCACTTCTTCGGCATCGTTGGTACTTTACCGTACTATTCTGTCTGGTGGTGGTTAGCTTCTCCATGCTACCTGCTCTTGCCCAAGCACCTGATAAAGCAGTCTTTGGGCATTCTTCCGCCGGAAGCGTGAATAAGCCCAATCCCCTGATTGCTCCAATATATAATCCCGATTCGGATCCATTTGCTCTTTGGTTTGATTCTCCCTTTAGATCCCAGTTAGCTGTTTCTTCAACCACTGGGCCTGCTATCACTGCTATGTCTGGGTTACTTTCCTATGCAAATCCCGATATGGTTACCGATTCGATTCCTGATGATTCTGCGGATCGTCCCGATGCAGATCCTGCACTAGCATCCACAAGTTCAGTCCGTACTAACTTCTCTGCAATTCCCGCAGCTTCTGCGGCCCCAGCAACACCTGCAATACCTGCAACACCACCTGTAAAACCAGATAAGCCCGCGCGTATTCCAGTTCTTAATTACCACAGCATTACCGTAGACCCGGGCAACACCGCCACCATTACACCTGAGAAATTTGCCGCACAAATGCAGTATTTGGCTGATAAAGGCTATACCCCACTAACTTTAAAGCAATTTTCTGACATGATGGAAGGAATCGATAAAGGTCCCGATAAACCGATACTGCTGACGTTTGATGATGGCTATGCGGATAATTATGAGCATGCGATGCCGATTTTGAAGAAGCTGGGTTTTCACGCAACTTTATTTATGTCTCCAGGCACTGTAGAGGACGGCTACTTTCTGAATTGGGATCAAATAAAGGAAATGCACGAAGCAGGCTGGGATATTCAGCCCCATGGCATGACGCATCCTCATTTGCCTACACTCAGCGCTAAAAGCCAAACTTTCGAGATTACGGAGGCAAGAGCCCAGATTGAGCAGATCGTTGGAACGACAGCCGATGTATACTGTTATCCTTACGGTGAATGGGACGCAACCACACTGAAAATTTTAAAAGAGCATCATTTCCGTTACGCATTTACTATAGATCAAGGCATCACAACACCAAGCCAAGATAGTCTTAAGCTCAAACGCATTTTTGTTAATGGAGAGGAGTCGATGGATAAGTGGAGGTACAGATTCGAAAAATAGTGATCCAATTGCAAAAAGACCCGATTCCAACCAAAAAGCGCTGGATTCCGATCTCATTCCACTTTTGGATATTATCTTACTAAAGGGCTCAACCTCAAAATCGGTTCTTGACCCTCCACCAACCATCAGACCTTAAAAAAATCCTGCAAACACGCAGTTATTTTCCTACCTAAATTGCTGGTAGAGAGAACAGACCTGCGAAAGTACATCTATTTTCATAGAAAACACTCCGGTTCAGCTAGAAATGAAGAAATAAATGCACATTAAGTCAATTTCATAATTCAATTCTTTGAAAGTCAGACTGATCCCAAATCCATGGGCTCTTTTTTAAAAAATTATGCGACCTGCTTAGCTT
>NZ_JBHTGY010000060.1:0-374658 GCF_042676305.1 Paenibacillus sp. GCM10027630
GCTCGAGGTGAAGAACGTCGGAAAGCCGTATGAGGGAAAACCTCACGTACGGTTTGATGAGGAGGGGCTGGATGCCCAGCCCTTCACTCTACTATTTTTCAAGTCATGGTCCGCCGCTGTTTATTTTTTTTCCAGTTAAAACCTTAAATTTTGAAGGCTGAAGATTTTCAAACTCATAAACCCCGTTATAATTCAAGCTTCTCAGCCTATAACTTTATTTTCACAGGACACTAATCACTCCAGTCTACGAACGGCATACCTTACAATAAACTGTTGATTCTGCTTGTCATAGTAATCTCCCAAGATCCAAATGCATTTCTTTACGAGTTAAGCGAAAAAACGCAATCCTTAACATAACATGAGCAACATTTACCGCTGCTCGCTTTTTACCTTTTCGTGCGGCAGTACGTCTATAGTTAGCCGTTAGGTGATGACATGGGCATCAGGTAGTCTACCACAAAGTACTGTTATTTTTGCACAAAGTAGCGTTACTTATGTAAACCTATTCTTGATATGCTGGAAACCAAAGAGGCGGGGGTGTGAAAAAGATATTGAAGTAACTATTGTTATGCCGGTGCGATTTCGATCTTATGTCATGTTAGGTAAGCGGCGGGATGAGTGAAGTGAAAACTCGGATTCTTTAGAGAGTGCGTAAATACAGAGTTGGGTCGTAAAAAACGTCACATGTTAAAAATGATTGAAATGAAAAGGGGTAAAAAAATGAACAAATTTATGAAAACGGTATCTATCGCTTTGGTGCTGATTTTGATGACATTAATGTCAGTTGCTTGTTCCAAGAAAGAGTCAGGGGATGCCGGTAAGGCAGCAAGCGGCAAAAAGAATGTAACTTTGGATTTCGTTTGGTTCTCGGATGGAAATGAAGGCGAAATCATGAAGGGCATCATTAAGGATTATGAGGCTAAGAATGGAAATGTAAAAATAAATATGATCGAGGTTCCTTTTAAAGACTTGAATACGAAGCTGAAAACCATGATCTCGGGCGGACAACCCCCCGCACTTGCCCGTGTTACGACGGACCTAGGGGCATTTGCTAATCAAGCGGTAGATTTAAGCGTGAGCAACGGTGGTTTGGATAAATATACCGGACAGTTCGTCGATTCTTTGAAGCCGTTCTACTTGGTGAATGGTAAAGCGGTGGCCGCTCCTATGGATGTTACAGCCAACGGGTTGATTTACAACAAAGCCTTGTTTAACAAAGCGGGAGTAAAAGTGCCGACATCCCCTGAGAATGTCTGGACATGGGACGAGTTCTCCGCTGCCTTGAAGCAGGTTATGGATAAAGGCGGAGCTAAATACGGTCTTGTATGGGACTATACGCCGCAGCGCTGGTCGACCTTGCTGTATCAATTTGGAGGCAGCATGATGAGCCTGGATGGAACGAAAGCGACGATCAACAATGAAGCGGGTGTACAGGCTGTTGAATATTTTAAAAAGCTCCATACGGACGGTATCGCCCCAACATCTGTTTGGCTAGGCGGAGAAAACCCGAATAACTTGTTCCGCACCGGGACGGTTGCCGCTCATTTTGCAGGGAACTGGATGATTAGCAACTATAAAGATATTACGAACTTTGAGTGGGGCGTAACATACATGCCGAAGGGTAAAGTACGTTCCTCGGTACCTGGCGGCAAATTTGCTATGGCGTTCAAAAATTCCGGTGTTGAAAAAGAAGCGACAGATTTCATCAACTATATTACTACCAAAGAAGTGAACTCTAAATACACTCAAGAGGCATTATTCCTAAGCCCGCGCAAAGACAGCGCAAAGCTGGACTACGCTTTCGGCAAAGAAATGATGGAAGTGTTTTCAAACGAACTGAACAACACCGTCCCGGCTGCAGCGGAGGATTGGTCCAGACAAACCATCGTGCCTAAATTCAGCAACGATTTGAAAACGGCGATATCAGAAATCGTTGCCGGAAGAACAACGGCTCAGGCAGGCCTTGATAAGGTTGCCGGCTTGATCGATAAAGCGATTAAAGATGAAAAGAAATAATAGAGGAATGGGGCTGCTGCCGGGGACAAACCGGCAGTGTGCTCTATTTTAAGGATAGGATAGGAGAGGAGTAATCTTGATGTCTACACAAGCCTCGGCAGCCAGGGCGATAAAAAAACAGCGGCGGCCGGATCATTCGATGGGATGGATTCCGTATTTGTTTGTACTGCCTAACTTGCTCATTTTCACCACGTTCATTGTAATTCCCATGATTACCGGGTTTGTCTATTCATTTCACGAATATGACGGATTAAATCCAATGGAATTCGTCGGTTTGGATAATTACAAAGAGATATTCACCAACGGAGAGTTTTGGACTGCGCTAGGGAGAACGGCTCTTTATGCGCTGATCGTGGTGCCGTTGATTTATTGCTTGTCGCTCGTTGTAGCGATGATGCTGATACAGCCTCTCAAGATGAAAGGCATGTTTCGCTCCGTGTTTTATTGGCCAACGATGATTTCGTATATCATTGTTGGTTTGACGTGGAAATGGATATTCGGCGATTTCGGAGTTTTGAATTACTTCATGACGCTTTTGGGTTTCGAACCCGTTCATTTTTTAGCGGATTCCTTTTTTGCGAATGCATCGGTTGTTGTCGCCACCGTTTGGTCGCGTCTTGGGTTTTATATGGTTATTTTCATGGCGGGGTTGCAAGCCATCCCGACCGATTTTTACGAGGCCGCAAGGCTGGACGGAGCATCCAAACCCCGGGTATTCTGGAGCATTACACTGCCGCTGCTCAAACCTACTACTGTTCTTGTCATTATGCTTTCTCTTATCGAAGCGCTCAAAGCCTATCCGTTATTGTTTGCGCTGACGGGCGGCGGACCGGGTAAAGGAACGACTTATATCGTGCAATATATTTATGAAATCGGCTTTGCCAAGCAGGAGCTGGGTAGGGCCAGCGCTATGTCTGTTTTGTTGTTTATTCTGATTTCACTGTTTACCGCACTGCAATTCAGATTGTCAAAGGGGGGCGCTGACTAACGTGGAACTGAAAACCTCCGCCAAAGTATCCTTGTATATTCTTCTTTTCGTATTGGCTGCTTCATGGTTGTTTCCTGCGCTTTGGATCGTCATTTCGTCCTTCAAGACGAACAATGATTTATACAGTTTTCCACCGCGATTTTGGCCCAATCCGATTTCGTTCGAGCACTTTACGAATGCTTTTGAGAAAGGCAACTTTGGCCGGTACTTTATGAACAGTGCGATTGTAACGGTCAGCTCAACGATTCTGCTGCTGCTGATCAACTCGATGGCAGGGTTCGCGCTTGCGAAATATAAGTTTATAGGAGCTTCACTACTGCTTGTCGGATTTGTGTCTACCTTGATGATTCCGCTTGAGGTTATTATGATCCCGATTTTTAAGGTGCTCAGCTTTTTGGGTATGTATAACACTCTGCTGGCTCTTATTATTCCTCCAGCGGCCACACCGACGGGGGTATTTCTGATTAGACAGTATTTGCTTACCGTTCCTGACGAGCTGCTGGAAGCGGCCCGTATGGATGGAGCATCCGAATGGAGGATTTATTCACGAATCATTTTGCCGCTATGTAAGCCCATATTGTCGGTTCTTGCGATTTTCTCCTTTATGTGGCGGTGGGACGATTTTATGTGGCCGCTCATCGGCATCAGCAATCCGTCCTTATATACCATTCAATTAGCCTTGTCTAACTTTATAGGGGAATTCAATGTGGACTGGGGCAGCTTGCTCGCGATGTCCGTCATTACCATGATTCCGGTGCTGGTGGTGTTCATCATATTCCAACGTCAATTCGTTAGCGGAATGGTGACCTCCGGCATGAAATAATTGTGTAATCCCTGCATAACAGAGACGTTATGCAGTTTTTTGTGGGGCGTGTAATATGGAATCTTTCATATTATTCAAACGTTGCAGCTGTGTAGTTCTATGACCACAAAGTAATATCATTTTTAAACAAACTAGCGTTACATTGGGAAATGTATTCTTGATATGCTAGGAGCACTTAAACGATGGGGGGCTTGAATGAATGTTGAAGGTAGCTATTATTGGATCGGGTGCGATTTCAGCAGCGCACATCGAAGGATATTTACAATTTCCGGAGCGCTGCAAAATTGTTGCGATCAGTGATATTTATGTTGAAAAGGCGCAGGAACGTATTGACCAATTTCAGTTGGAAGCTCGGGCGGTCAAGGATTATAAGGAGCTTCTGCAGGAGGATATTGATCTCGTCTCCATCTGCACGCCGCCATATACACATGCAGCATTAACAATTGAGTTTTTGGAGGCCGGCACTCATGTTATGGTTGAGAAACCGATGGCATCTTCCCTTGAAGAATGTGATTTGATGAATGAAGCAGCAAAAAGGACAGGTCGAATTTTATCCGTTGTGGCGCAGAACCGTTTTAAAACACCGATGATGAAAATGAAAGCTGTGCTGGAGAGTGGGCTCATGGGGGAAATCGGACATGTGCAAGTGGACTCGTTCTGGTGGCGGGGACACTGTTACTACGATCTATGGTGGCGCGGCACATGGGAGAAAGAAGGAGGCGGTCCAACGTTGAATCACGCCGTACATCATATCGATGCGCTGCTTTGGATGATGGGCAGTCCTATGGAAATCCAAGCATTTATGAGCAATGTATCCCATGATAATGCGGAAGTCGAGGATCTTTCCATAGGTATACTGCGATACGCAGACGGTACTTTAGGGCAAGTGACCAGCTCCGTTGTCCATCATGGTGAAGAGCAGCAGCTCATTTTCCAGGGTGAAAAAGCGCGAGTTTCAACACCTTGGAAGGTGACGGCTTCCAACTCCAAAGCTAACGGCTTCCCTGAGCCGAATCTTGAATTGGAGGGCCAACTTCAGGCTTTATATGATGAGCTTCCTGAGGCAGCGTATGAAGGTCACACTGGACAAATCAATAATGTGCTTACTGCCATAGAGACGGGCGCTCCTGTGCTGATTGATGGTATTAGCGGACGTCAAACCCTGGAGCTTATTACGGCAATTTATAAATCGGCCAGTACGGGAGAGCTGGTAAAGCTTCCGCTTACTGCGGAAGACCCTTTTTACACTATAAACGGCGTGCAAGCTAATACTACTCATTTTTATGAGAAAAAAGCGTCCATTGAAAATTTTGCAACACAGACGATTACAATAGGAAGTACCTATAAATAAAAGAGGGGAGCCAAATCGAATGCAAAAAAATGATGGTATGAATTACGCGCCTAAAGGGAAATTCAGTGCGGTTTGTCAACCTGGAGAGTTCATATTTGCGGCAGCGGCATTGGATCACGGACACATTTACGCCATGTGCAATGGACTAAGGGAAGCGGGGGGGCAATTAAAATGGGTATATGATCCTGACCCGGCGAAAGTGGAGAAATTCAAGAGCACCTACCCGGAAGTACAGGTGGCTTGCTCGCTGGATGAGATTTTGCAAGATGATCAAGTATTGCTTGTAGCTGCAGCTGCAATTCCTTCAGACCGCGGGCCTTTAGGGCTCAGAGTCATGGATCACGGAAAAGATTACTTTACAGATAAAGCCCCATTCACGACATTAGAGCAGTTGGAAGCGGCTCGCCAGAAGGTAGCCGAGACAGGACGAAAATATGCGGTTTATTACAGTGAACGTTTGCATGTGGAAAGCGCGGTCTATGCTGAACAGCTCATTGAGCAGGGAGCTATCGGTCGCGTCCTTCAAGTGATTGGTCTCGGGCCTCATAGAGTCAATGCAAAAAGCAGACCGGACTGGTTTTTTGAGAAGGAAAAGTTTGGCGGTATTCTATGCGATATTGGGAGCCATCAGATAGAGCAATTCCTCTATTTCACAGGTGCTAAGGATGCCAAGGTTGTCCATAGCAAAGTGGCAAACTATAATTATCCTGAACATCCCAACTTTGAAGATTTCGGCGATGCAACGTTGATCGGAGATAACGGGGCTACCGGTTACTTCCGTGTAGATTGGATGACACCGGATGGATTGAGCACCTGGGGAGACGGCCGCTTAACGATCCTGGGTACGGAAGGGTACATCGAGCTTCGCAAGTATGTGGATATTGCGCGCGATAAGACAAGTGATCACGTTTATTTGGTAAATCAGGAAGGGGAATATCACTTTTCTGTGAATGGAAAAGTTGGCTTCCCTTACTTTGGTCAACTGATACTGGATTGCCTCAACCGTACAGAGAAAGCCATGACGCAGGAGCATGCTTTCAAAGCGGCTGAGCTGTGCTTGATTGCACAGCGCGATGCGATGATGATTAAAAGTACGGAGTAGTGGTAAAGCCTGACTGATTTTGCCACTGCTTCCGATATTGATACGGTGTGACGCCCAGTTGTTTCTTAAATGTCTTGCAAAAAAAAGAGCAGTTGGACATCCCTACGGATTCCCCGATATAGGCTACGGCGTAATCGGTTGAGATTAGCAGTTTAACGGCTTGCTGCATACGTCTTGCGATCACATAGTCAGAAATACTGGAGCCTGTACACTCTTTGAATAAGTGAGATAAGTGGTGCGGTGAGAGGTGCAGCTCACCCGCCATCCTCTCTAAACGAAGCGGTTCAGTATAATGTCCCTCCAACCAGGTGAGAATTCGTTCTGCTTGGTGGGGTTTCCGCGTTACACTCTTACTGAAACGGCCTTTGCTTTGTTCCCAAAGAGGCTTGAATTCGCGGAAGAAAGCGATGAGAAACAGAGAGTATTCTTCAAATGCATCCTTTTTATTCAAAGTAGTCATTCTTTGCTCCAAGCTTTGAAGCAGTGTGTGAAACTGCATTGATTCTTCAAGGTTATACAGGCAAGGATAAGGCAGCTTGCTTGTATTTATATGTCTAAAAAATGCCAATAGGCTGGGCCACTTTTCAAAATAAGCTTCGTACAGTGAGGGTTCGAATTGAATGATAGAGCGAACGAAGGGGCTTTGCTGATTGATTTCCATTTGAATATGGTGCAGCTGGTAAGGTTGAAAGATACAAAGCATGCCTGAAGTTATTTCGTAGCTTTTTTGATCAACGATAAGAGTTCCGTTCCCTTCATGGATGATCAATATTTCTATGCCTTGATGGGCATGAAACGTACCTCGGAACTGCTCGATTTCCGAGCTTTTTCTTTTGTAGGCAAAGTAAAGTTTAAGTTCGTTTAAATAGAGCTGCTCAATATAAGACATAAATTCACATCCTTATGACTTTCAGCTTACAAAATTAGATTCTACAAGGCAAGATTATTTTCAGTTCGGGAAGTATCGGTTGACAAGAGCCTGATTACATTGGAAGCACCTAGCGCGAAATCGCTAGGAGCGGGATTAGCTGAACCAATCGATTATTCGAGAAAGTCCCCAAAGATTGTTTCTAATTTCTCGCATATCTTACCAATTATCTCATCCCGTTTCTCCATATCATCTTCTGTTTGATAGCTGTCCGGAAACGAGTCGAAATCGGTTTGGCATTTGGAAACGGCTCGCTTGACCAACTGGTTAAACTTCGTCTGGCGACTTTCGGATAATTTGCGGTAGGTTTCGAATGCGTCCTTAGCTTGTGAATCAAAGCAAGGACAAGAACATGAGAAACCCACATTTATGCAGAAAGTATAGTATGCCTTGAAATATGCGATGGTTATTTTTTGTGAGGAGTAAAAAGCTCTTTGTGACGGAATTTACGTCCAAAGAGCTTTTTCACGATTGTTCGGCTATATGTTAATTCGAAGACGTAATTCCGCCATCATAGCCTCAGCTTGCTGTGGATCTTCATTCAGCAGCTTCCTGTATGTCAGCATCCAATTCAGCGTTACAAGCATATGATCGTATTCGTCCTTCCTGCGCTCGATCTCATTGATCTTCTGAAGAATCCATTCTATTACTTCTTGGTTCGTGCGTGCATTCGTATCGTGATCCTGCAAAATCTTCTTCAGCTCAGCTAACGAGCAGTTGATGCCTTGAAATTTCTTAATCAGCTTTAAACGTTCAATTGCTTCGTCTGAGTAGTTGCGGTAATTATTCTTCTCTCGCTGAATATGCCTGCTGTCAAGCAAGCCTTCCTTCTCATAAAAACGAATGGTGTGGGGTGTTAAACCCATCAAGTCTCCTAATTCTTGAATTTTCATATGCAATCATACCTCCAAACGCTTGCCTTAGAGTTTACTTCATAGTTTAGACTAGAGTCATATCTTCGTCAAATGCTTAAGGAGGCGTAAAACTATTATGCGTATATTCGTTACAGGTGCAGCAGGTTATATTGGTACAGCTGTTGTCCGCGAACTCATCGGTGCGGGCCATCAGGTAGTTGGTCTGACCCGTTCAGAGAGTGGTGCTCAAGTATTAGAAAGCTTGGGAGCTGAGGTGGCTCGCGGTGTTTTAGAGGATCTGGATATACTGCGCAGCAGTGCAGCCACTTCAGACGGTGTTATTCATCTGGCATTTAACCACGATTTCTCTAATTTCGTCGCATCCCTAGCAACTGATCTTCGTGCCATCAAAGCAATGGGAGAGGGGCTTGCGGGCTCTTGTAAACCACTTGTTATCACAGCTCATGCTAATGGCAAAGCATCGGAGGATGCAGCACTTGCGTTTATAGAACAAGGCGTGAGAGTATCGATCGTCTCGCTTGCACCTTCCGTTCATGGAGAAGAAGATAAAGGCTTCGTGCCGCAATTAATCCGGATCGCCCAGGAAAGAGGCTCCTCGGCTTACATTGGAGACGGCACTAACCGTTGGCCAGCGATTCATCGCTTGGATGCGGCAGTTTTGTTCCGACTCGCGGTAGAATCTGCGCCTGCAGGCTCACGACTGGATGGCGTGGACGATGAAGGCATTCCGTTCAGCGACATTGCCGGCGTCATAGGTCGTCACGTGGATGTGCCGGTAGTCAGCATCCCGCGTGAAGAGGCACAAGCGATCTTCGGTTTTCTAGGTATGGTCGCGTCGCTTGACTTAGCAAGATCAAGTGAAGGGACGAAGGAGCTGCTAGGTTGGAAACCTGTCCAACATGGGCTTCTCGCAGATCTGGAGCAAGGACATTATTTCACAAAATGAAGAAGGTTACATAAAATAACCATCGCATCTTCGCGATTCGCGAGGAAATTGGAAGGAAATGAGAATGAGATAAAGTTCTTGTCATTTATGGCATCAAGTTCTTGTCATCCGAAAGCTTATGTCGGGTGACAAGAACATTATCTTATTAATAACCGCGTAAATCGCGGCTTTTTTGTGTTATGGGATAAAGTTCTTGTCAAATTTCAATGATAAGAACTTTATCCCATTCCCGACAATGGTTACATAACGTGGGTATTTATACTGGCCAAATCACTGCAATCAATCAATTGGACAGAGTAATAAACTACCATGAAAATTAAAGATCTGGCAGTCTCAGAAAAATAACAGCACGAAGAAGACGCTGCTCATACATTAATGGGGAGTGGAAACTAGCCTCGCGATCCATTTATCCCGATCAATCTGTGATTACAACGATGAATATGAGTATGTTTTTATAAACGTTTTACGGTGTTATTTAACAGGGGATGCTTTCCGCTAACGCGGCTTGCATCTCTTTTTAGTATTTCAGCCCTTTTATCGAATCTCATACTTTTCAACGGTTGTAGGGCTAGTCATGCAGTTTATTTTCTGAGCATATAAGTGACTTGTTAGCGAAGTCGCGTGCATTCAAATTATACCCCCATTCTTTTCGATTTTATTTATTGAACGTCCTTTGGACCATTCATATGGACTTTTTGGCTGTAAAGAACTGAAGGAACTAATCGAGAAGGAGTTGTTTGAATGACACTCGCTAACACGATCGGTCGACAAGTTGCCCATGAAAACGTTCATGATTCAGACCATTAAGTGGCGAAAGGCGGAGCGAAGGTAACTCTTTTGACGTGCTTTCTAAGGATCAGAGGGTTAGTGAGTATCTTGGATCCGAGGAGATTGTAAAACTTCTAGATCCTGCAACACATACAGGTCTTAGCAGCGTGATTGCTAGGAAGTTGATAAGTTTTAGGAGTTGAAGTTTCTATATTTCTCTTATACACTTTCGAAGAAGGAACGACGATTGTATGTGTATAAATAATGATCAGGAAGGAGTTATGTGATGCTTACAAATCCCCCAGTGTTTAAATCTATCCGGTTCAAACTCATAATTGGTTTATTACTCTTAATCATACCTCTGATACTGTTTCTAATTTACAATAACTATTACGCTATGAATGTAGTTCGTAATCAGGTTGCCGGCTCCAATAAAAGTCTGCTCACACTATATATGAATCAAATCGATCGCAATTTGGATGAGGCGGATAAATACTTGTATAATATGGCAGCCCTGGAGAATGATTTACTTAATCTGGATTATCCCAAGGAGGATATAAATGCTTGGTACCTATTTGCAAAAATTCGCTTAGTCAATAGGATCGAAACCGATATAAAAAACTATAAACCGCTGGATTTGTTTTTTATATATTCTTCTGTTAACGATGAATTAATGACTTCCAAAATCCCCGGAGAGACATACGACGAACGAAAGGCTCTGGAAAACGGAATACTGGATTTGCTACATGACCTCCAAATTTCTGACAAGAAGCTAAGTAAGCAATGGTTTGTAACTAAAATTGATAATCAATATTACTTATATCATATTATACAATCCGGGAATGCCTATATAGGAGGGATCGTCGAAGCTTCGAAGTTAATGGTACCTCTAAGCTTAATTGAACTCGGCCAATCTGGAAGATCCCTGCTTGTTACTGATGCTCATGAGGTAATGACCAATGATGATTTTCTAAAAGAAAACGATATTCATTTGGGATTAGAAAAGAATGTGAATCGCTTTACTAGCAGGGGGCAGGAATATCTTCAGGTAAACGAAAAGTCAACCAAGGGAGACTTTTTACTGATGATTTTTATCCCGGAGGGTACTATCCTGGAAAGGCTTCCGGAGCTTCAAAGAATTACAACGTTTATTTTATTGGCAGCGTTATTGCTGCTTCCTGCATTTTACACATTCATTCGAAAGGTTATATTGCTCCCCATCAATCGGATTGTTACAGCTATGCGAAAAGTCCGGGATGGGTTTATGGAGGACAGAATTGAGCTATACCGCACCTCTTACGAATTTGAAATCATGAACGAGACATTTAATACGATGGTATCGCAAATAACGGATTTGAAAATAAGTGTGTATGAGGAGCAGCTGATCAATCAAAAAGCAGAACTCAAGCATCTTCAGCTCCAGATTAATCCGCACTTCTTTCTCAATTCATTAAACATTATATATAGCCTTGCTCAATTGAAAAGCTTTGAATTGATACAGGAGCTGTCAATGAGCCTGGTTCAATATTTGCGGTTTATGTTTCGAAGCAGCTTAAATTTCGTTAAACTATCAGAAGAGATCGCTCATACGAATAATTACTTGCGAATTCAAACGATGAGATTTCCTGAAAATTTCACTTTTGAAATCGAAGCAGCCGATTTATTATCGGAGGCATTGGTTCCCCCGTTGTCCATACAAACCTTTGTGGAAAATACAATTAAGCATGCGGTTAGCATGGAGGAACGGATCCATTTGCAAATAACCGTTGATGGCTGCGAAGAAGCTGGCATTCCATTCATGAAGGTTGTCATTTCAGATACAGGAAAGGGCTTCCCGCCGGAAGTTTTACATGCTGTTCAGTCTGAAGAGGGTATAGCGGATGAAAATGGAGAGCATATAGGGATATGGAATGTCCGAAGGAGATTAAATTTGCTATATCAAGATCAAGCCCGATTATGGATATCGAACAACACTGGCGGAGGAGCCGAGGTGGAGCTTCGTCTTCCTATAAGGTTTGAGAAAATGGAGGATGAATAGTTATGTACCGGTTGCTTATTGTTGATGATGAGGTTCATGCGGTCCGCGCGGTTCAATCCGGTGTCGACTGGGAAAAGCTATCGATTACGAATGTCTATGTCGCTTACAGCGTGAAGCAAGCTAAAGAGGTGTTCTTGCAAGAGCCTATCGATATTATGATTTGTGATATTGAAATGCCCCAAGGGAATGGACTTGAATTACTGACATGGGTAAGAGAGCATTATAATGCAACCGAATCTGTATTTTTAACCTGTCATTCCGATTTTGCTTATACCAAAAAAGCTATTCAACTGGGAAGCCTTGATTATTTGCTTAAGCCGGTCAGATACGATGAGCTGGAGGAGGTTATTGAAAAAGCGATTGAACGTGTTGAGCACAAAAGGGAACAGATCGCCTTTAATGAAAATTATGCTCATTTTTACAGCCTGTGGTCCAAAAATCAGCCCATTCTGATTGGGCGGTTTTGGAAGGATTTGTTGAACTATAGGCTGCTCTCCAATTCAAATCAAATTAAAGAGCTTCTTGTCATGGAAAACATACCTTATCAAGAAACAGATCAGTTTATACCGGTCCTTATAAGTGTTCAGCGGTGGTACAAAGTGTTCACTCCAAGAGATATTACGATTCTGGAGTATGCTCTGCAAAATGCGGCGGAGGAAATCATTTTTACCGATTATCCGAACAGCCAGATGGTCCATCTAAAAGAGGGGACTTTGCTGGGTTTAATTCCTGACTTCATGGCTGATAGAAACAAAGTTGAACCAGACCAGCTTAGAAAAGCTTTCGAGACGTATATAGCTTCCTGTAATCGTTATTTTTATTGTGATCTATCTTGTTACATAGGGGAGAGTAGCTTTTTCTGGGAGATTGTTAAAGAGGTTGAGCTGTTGACCCAAATGGAGATTAATAATGTGACTCAGAACAATAAAGTATTTGTTAAAAATGAACGGCTTAACCATGTCGGGACGATTACAAAGCTGATCCCCATGGCTGGGTGGTTAGAAATGTTGAAATCAGGAGCGTTCGAAGCCGTATTCACGGCAACGGAAGAATATTTAAACTCTTGGCGAAATATGGAACTGTTGGATGTTAAGCTGCTTCAGGAATTTCAACAAAGCTTTGTTCAAATTCTTTATCATTTTCTTCAGGTGAAAGGTTTTCATTCGCATCAAATTTTTACCGACCATATGTCTCCGGAACGGATATCCACAGCAGCACGCTCTGTAACGGACCTTCAGGCTTGGGTTAAGGATTCCTTGAAAACAACAGTCGAATATTGCCGCGTGTCTGAGGAGTCGGAAACCATCGTAGACAAAGTGAAGTGGTATATCAAACAAAACCTGGGAGATTCTCTGTCGAGAGATGATATCGCAAAATACGTTCATGTTCATCCAGATTACTTATCCAGATTATTCAAGAAAGAGACGGGAATAGCCCTAATCGATTATATATCGGAGGCACGCATTGAAATCGCCAAAGAGCTATTGGCCAATACCGACTTGTCGGTCAGTGGAATAGCGGTGTCGGTTGGCTATTCGAACTTTTCTTATTTCGCCAAAATGTTCAAAAGAGCAACCCAGCTCAATCCACAGGAGTTTCGAGAATGTAATTTGTCCAATAAGTAAGCATCCTATTCTATGATGGGATGCTTTTTCCTATAAGAGGTCAGAATTGTAGTAGAGTGAGGTCAGAATAGTGGTGGGGGCTTATCCTTTTATGGCGTAATCTATAGATATCACAGAAAGCAATTTGAAGGGAGAAACGCCATGACATCATTGTTGGACAGAAATCGTTTGCGTAATATCAAAAAAAACAAAACACTACTCTTAATGGTAGTGCCAGGTATCCTTTATCTGCTCATCAATAACTACCTTCCAATGCTTGGAATGGTTATTGCATTCAAGGATATCAATTTTGCCAAAGGCATCTTGGGGAGCGATTGGGTTGGATTTAAAAATTTTGAATACCTGTTTAAAACAAGCGATGCCTACATCATCACAAGAAACACAATCTTATATAACGTAGTGTTTATTGTTTTGAATTTAATAGTTGCTGTAGCTTTGGCCATTCTGTTAAACGAATTAAAAAACCGAGTATTCTCACGTTTCTATCAAAGCGTCGTGCTGCTTCCTCATTTGATTTCATCCGTTATTATAGGTTATCTTGTGTTTTCCTTGCTGAGTATGGAGCATGGATTTATTAATAAAAGCATACTGCCCCTGCTTGGTATCCAAGACATGATGTGGTATAGCGAACCCAAATACTGGCCATATATTTTAACAACAGTTCAATTATGGAAGCATGCAGGTTATTTATGTGTAATCTATTTGGCGGCTATCATTGGGATCGATCAAGAATATTACGAAGCAGCTACCATTGACGGAGCCAGTAAGCTGCAGCAAATTATGAGTGTTACGATCCCTTTAATCTCACCTGTCATCATCATTATGACGCTATTGCAAGTAGGTAAGATTTTTAGCTCAGACTTTGGGTTATTTTATCAGGTTCCGTTGGATTCTGGTATGCTTCAACCAACGACGAATGTCATTGATACGTATGTATACCGTGCTTTATTGAAGAATGGGGATATCGGCATGTCTTCCGCGGCTGGACTTTATCAATCAGTTGTTGGTTTCGTACTGGTTTTCATATCCAATGTTGTGGTAAGAAAAGTGAATCGGGAAAACGCATTATTTTAAAGGAGTGAGCTTCATTGAAAACAAAGAACGCCGGGCAATGGGTTCTTAACCTGCTATTCATTATTGTCTCCTGCTTTTGCTTGATACCGCTCATTCTATTAATTACCGCCTCCATTACGGATGAGCAAACGATTATAGTAAACGGATATTCCTTGTTTCCCTCAGAGATCAGCTGGGAAGCGTATGAATTTTTGTTTAGAGACTCGGCAACGATTGTACGAGCTTACGGTATCTCGATTCTGGTAACGGTAATAGGAACCGTAACAAGTCTTGTGATTACATCCTTGTTAGCCTATCCGATTTCAAGAAATGAAATGCCTTTTCGTAACTTTTTATCATTTTTCGTCTTCTTCACCATGCTGTTCAACGGCGGCTTAGTACCTACGTATTTGGTTTATACGCAACTGATACCGCTGAAAAATACATTTTGGGCTCTTATCATACCAGGCTTATTGCTCAATGCCTTTTATGTTATCTTGATGAGGACGTTTTTCACTCAATCCATACCGGCGCCTGTCATTGAATCTGCCTATATAGACGGAGCCGGCGAGCTCAAAATTTTTTACAAGATTGTTATGCCGCTATCCTTGCCTGTACTAGCCACAGTGGGATTGTTTCAAACTATTCATTACTGGAATGATTGGTTTAACGGATTGATCTACATTACGGACAGCAAATACTATAGCATTCAAAATTTATTAAACCGGATATTGCTGGATATTCAATACCTGAAAAACTCAGTAGCTGAATCCGGTCAGGTTGGAGACCTCGCTGCAATCCCTAGTGAGAGTGTGAGGATGGCTATTGCGGTGATGGGGGTCATTCCTATCCTTATGGCATATCCTTTTTTTCAAAAGTATTTTATTAAAGGGCTCACTGTCGGTGCGGTTAAAGGATAAGGAACGGCTATTATTCAGTTCCAAACTGAATTGGCATATAAAATAGGGAGGTCCGATTCATGAAAAAAATGAAGAGCTTAACTGGGACTGTTGTCACAATGCTGGCCGCAGGTATGGTTTTGGCTGGTTGTGCAAAGTCAACAGATCCCGCGAAAGATGCAGCTGTAAATGATGCATCGAAGAACAACACTAATTTGTCCCCTTATGAAGTTGCTATTGTGTTCAGAGGGCCGAGCCAGAAGGATTTGAAAGCAGTCGAGGAGGAAATGAGTAAGATTACGAAAGAGAAGATCAATGCAACCATTAAGCTGGTTTCCATCGATTCAGCTGCGTGGGAGCAGCAATCCACACTCATGGTTACGGCAAATGAGAAAGTTGATCTTATATATACACGTGCACAAAATTACAGCTCGCAGGTATCCAAAAGTCAACTGCTGCCTCTCGATGATTTATTGAACAAGTCGGGACAAGGTATTCTCAAAGCGGTAGATCCGGAAATTTTGGCAGCAACGAAGGTGAAGGGGAAGACGTATGGGGTTCCGAGTATACGGGATTTTGCTTCCTTCGGTGGTATTGTGATGCGCAAGGATCTTTTGGATAAATATCAAATTGACGCTGGCAGGATCAAGACGCTGGATGATTTGGATGCGGTTTTTAAAGCTATCAAAGAAGGAGAGCCTAATCTTACATTATTGGGGCCACATTTGGCTGGAACTTCGCCGATTGAATATTACAATCTTGGCATGATGGATAATTTGGGTGACGACTTCGGTGTATTAACCAATCTGGAAGAGCTGAAAGTGGTAAATTGGTATGAAACACCTCAGTATGCAGAAGTGCTTAAAAAGATGAGAAAATGGTATCAAGCCGGATATATCTCCAAGGACGCGGCAACAAGTAAAGAAACAGGGTACGATCTAATTAAGGCAAATAAAGGGTTTAGTGTCATCGTAAAAGGTAAACCGGGTATTGAGTCGCAGGTCAGCGAGCTTACTCGTCAGCCGATGGTGAATGTTGAATTGACGCCCTCCATTGCAACAACGCGCAGTGTTACGGGAACGATGTTCTCCATAACCCAGAATTCCCAAAACCCAGAACGTGCCATGATGGTATTGAACTTATTGTATTCGGATAAGCAATTGGTCAATCTGTTGGCATGGGGAATTGAAGGCAAGCATTATGTGAAAAAATCCGAGAATGTCATCGATTATCCGTCTGGAGTCGATGCCAAGAACAGCGGCTATAACCTAAGGCAAGGCTGGATGTTCGGCAACCAATTGTTAAATTATCTTTGGGCCAACGAAGATCCGGAAATATGGAATAAGATGGATAAGTTTAATAAGGGCTCAAAGAAATCAAAAGCGTTAGGCTTTACCTTTAGCACTGACCCGGTAAAAACAGAAGTAGCAGCAGTAACGAATGTAGTCAATCAATATAAAATTGGCTTGGAGACAGGAACTATTGATCCAGAGGTCAATCTTCCGAAGTTTATAGCTGCATTAAAAGCGGCAGGCATAGATAAAATTGTTGCTGAAAAGCAAAAGCAGCTTGATGAATGGGCTAAGAGCAAATAGCAGCAGTCTATCAGAAATCGTATAGAATCGAAAGTCCAGTATGTAGGTTCATATTGGGCTTTTCAATACTGAGCATGAGCGTGAACGATGAAGGAGGATACCAAGAGTATGGAGGTAGCAATTAATTTATTTTCGGTGAATTCCCAATTAAATGATAATTACTTAGGGACATTAGAGAAATTGGCACAGATTGGGTATAGAAATGTTGAGCTAATAGCAACAGATAAATCCCGAAAGCGTTTTAGCGATGCGATTCCTGCAAATGAATTGAAAAAAAAGCTCGTTGAATTGAACCTGAACCCAATTGCTTCACATGAAGGTATCGCACCGGGGCTTCAAGTAGACGATTTGGATTGGGATTTTATCATTCCTTATAACGCTCAATTGGGGGTACAACGGATTGTCCTGCCCTCGCTTCGAATAACATCACGCGAGGAAGCGCTGAAATTAGCGGAAAAAGTGAACGTTATCGGAAGACGTTGTCATGAGCACGACATGTCTTTTTATCTGCACAATCATGCACTTGAGTTCAAGCAGGACGGTGAAAACACGCTGTTCGATATGCTGTTGAATCATACAGATCCTTCGTATATTAAGGTGGAATTGGATTTGGCATGGGTTATTCGAGGCGGTTTAGATCCAATAGCCCTGTTAGATCAATTAGGAGAAAGGTGCGACCTCGTGCATCAACGTGATATCAAAAAGGGTCTAACGTATCCATTGAACCTTTTTGATGAGCTGTCAGAAAAGGATTATACGGCGCCGTACCATGAGGTCCATATGAAATATCGAAAGCCGGATATGTTTGTTGATCTGGGTCAAGGCTTGTTCGATTTTGGCACGGTTTACGGAAGGATTAAGGAGCTTGGCCATGTCCTTTACACCATTGTGGAGAGCGATGGGGAGCGAGAGGATAAGTTCCAAAGTGTTGAAAGCGACATGTTATTTTTACAGCATTATGTGTAGCTACCGAGAGGTATGATGAATTGAAGCTATGACTAAATTTTCGGAGAGTAATGAAATGGAGACTATCAAAGTTGGCATTATTGGAACTGGGTTTTCGGCAAACTTTCATATTGAAGCATTAAGGCGTGTTCCAGGTGTAGAAATCCTTGCGGTTGCAGGCAGTACGATGGACAAAGCGTTGGTATTGGCGGAGCAATATCGAATTCCATATGCCTATGAAACTTATCATGCATTACTGTCCAATCAGGAGCTGGATGTGATTCATAACTGCACGCCTAATTATCTTCATTTTGAAATTAATAGAGCTGTTATTTTAGCCGGTAAAGACTTGCTGTCAGAAAAACCGTTAGCTATGAATAGTTCAGAATCAGGCGAGCTTGTAAGCTTGGCTGAGCAAATGGGAACGATCCATGGAGTTTGCTTTAACTACAGACACTTTCCTATGGTGATGCAAGCTCATACTATGCTGATGAGCCGACAAAACGGTAAATGTCATTTGGTAACCGGAGGGTATCTACAGGATTGGCTCTTATTCGATACCGATTACAGCTGGAGGCTTGAACCTGAATTAAACGGACCTTCCAGAGCGATAGCAGATATTGGATCGCACTGGTGCGATACCATGCAATTTGTCCTTGGTAAAAAAATAGTCGAGGTTTTTGCCGACCTAAAAACGATCCATCCCATTCGGAAGAAGCCATCCAACAACATGTCCACCTATGCAAAAGGACTGAATGATGTGTTTGAGGAAGTGGACGTTTCGACAGAAGATTGCGGTTCGGTATTGGTTCATTTTGAAGATGATATTAGTGGTGTGTTCACCGTCTCCCAAGTCAGTGCCGGACGTAAAAATAAATTGCATTTTGAAATATCATCTGCGGACTTTACTCTATACTGGGATCAGGAAAACCCAAACACGCTGTGGGAAGGCAGAAGAAATGAACCGAATAAAGAATGGTATCGTGATCCTGCTTTGCTTTCACCTCAAGCTGCAGCGTTGGCTCATCTCCCTGGCGGGCATCAAGAAGGCTGGTCTGATGGCTTGAAGAATCTATTCCTTGATTTCTATAACGAAATAAAGAGAAAACGAAGGAGCCAGACCATTGAAGGGGAGCGAAGCTTTGCAACGCTTGCCGATGGACATCACAATATGAAAATAGTTGACGCTATTCTAATCAGCAGCCAACAAAAAGAATGGATTAGGGTTTGTTGAAACAATAAAGCAAAAGGGAGTAGTGACAGAGAATGGGATCTGCAGATAAATTGAAACTTGGTGTCATTGGAGCAGGCAATATTGGAAATGTTCATATTAAGGAATTTCTGAAGTTACCGGATGACTGTGTTATTACAACTATTACAGATACCTATATGCCGCTTGCCGAGGTTCGCGCTCTTGAGCACGGTATTTCACATATAGCCAAAAGTCCGGATGAGCTCATTCATAGCTCTGAGGTTGATGCGGTTATTATTGCGGTCCCGAATCAATTTCATGCACCATTAGCTATTCAAGCATTGGAGGCAGGCAAGCATGTCCTGCTGGAAAAGCCAATGGGGCTTAATGCTGACAGCTCACGCCAAATTTTGGAGGTAAGCAATAAATCCGACAAAGTATTGATGGTAGCTCACCAACGGCGGTGGCAGTACGTACCGATGCAAATTAAAGAGCAACAAGCTAGAGGTGAGCTTGGTAAAATATATGCAGCCAAAGCAGGATGGCTGAGGCGTAAAGGCATCCCAGGTTGGGGAACTTGGTTTACAAGCATGGACCAATCGGGTGGCGGACCGTTAATTGATATTGGTGTGCATATGCTGGATATGGCTCTTTATTTAATGGGCAATCCGAAGCCTGTATCTGTATACGGTTCAACTTATGCAAAATTCGGCCCATACAAAAAAGGGATCGGTACATGGGGGAAACCAAACTGGGATGGAATCTTCGATGTTGAGGATTTGGCCACGGCCATGATCAAAATGGAGGATGGAAGCACGCTATCCCTCGATGTAAGTTGGGCTGCTCATATGGAAACCGATAGCAAGCCTTATATTCATTTATTGGGTACGGAGGGAGGAGCAAGCTATAGAGAAACTCATGGCAAGTTTTTTACCGAGAAATTCAATCGGCCTATGGAAACGGATTTCCACGTTCCTGACAATGATGAGGGAGACAGACTTCGGATGTGCCGTCACTTCATAGAATGCATTCGTGAAGGGTATGATCCCATTTGCTCGGCATTGACAGGCTTTACGAATAATTTAATTTTAGATGCGATTTATGAATCATCTAGAACGGGTAATGAAGTAAAGCTTAATTGGGATATATAGTTAGTCTGTCCAACAATTATCCATTTTGATGAAAAAAAACTATCTCCAAGGTCAATTGATCTTAGTGATAGTCTTTTTTGAATTTAATACAGAGATTTCTCCTAATTTCAAGAAAAATTGGTGATCGGGGAGTTTATTTTAATATCAGCAAAAACGGAAAGAAATAAAAGCTGAAAATTTACTAGGGCGTGTATTCAAACTATCATTTATAGTTTGAATACACGCCCTAGGTGTCTGTCAAATCTTTTGTGTAAACTCAATTAAAAGACTTCTCCCCGAGGGGAAAAAAATTGGCTAGCGCAGGTGTTGGCCGATGCGATCCGGATAGAAGACGGACAGCTGGAGCAGCATTTGTCCCCAGTTTTGAACACGGCCTGTCCACTTTCGAGTGACATCAATGGTGGCCGGTTACTTTTGGAAGCTAACGATGGTAACTTTCAATGATGTTGGTCGTGTAAATGAGCTTGCGGATCTCTGGTGGATACTTAAAAAAAGTAGCCAGCTCATCCCAGTTATTACGCCAAGAGCGAAGGATCAATGGGTACTTACTTCCTCAGGCTTCTTCGAATCGATCGAGTTCGACAAGAGCCATTTCTTCGGATGCGGCTTTGTAAATGGGCTTCAGAGCGGCTGTTACCTTCTTCCCTTGTAAGAGACATAGCAGGTGGAATTACGTATTTGGTGAATGATGCATTTCTGGATTTCTGTCTTTGGATAGCAAGCAGTGATGGCTTGTGTGAAGCCGGTTAAATTGTCTACACAGGTGATGAGGATGTCCTGTACGCCACGATTCTTCAGGTCGTTTAGGACGCTCAACCAGAACTTCGCGGACTCATTCTCACCGATCCACATCCCCAGTACATCCTTGCTTCCACCAAGATCAATGCCGATCACATATAGGCTGCTTTGTTCACAATAGCTCCATCTTGCTTGACTTTGATGACCGCATAAACGACTTGCAACGGACGATTTTGCCACTCCTTGATGAGTGGAATAATCTTGTTCGTCACGTTCACCTTGGTGATCCCTTGGAACAATGATTTCCTGCTCACCATACTCGCTGGTTACACGCTTCTTGCTCTTACCCTTACGACTGTTCGTGGTTGTTTTATTCTCCACTTCATGCTTTTGATAACCCAAGTGTGTATCCATTTCTGCTTCCAGCATCTCCTGGATCGTCTCTGCAAATAGATTCTTCAGTGCGTTTTGGGCATCTTGAGCTGTTACTAACTTGTTCTCCTTAATAAACTCCCGAAGCTGCTGCTTTGTCCATAATCCCATGTGTTCTCCCCAACCTTTCCTATACTTCCATTTTAATAGGTTTAGGAGTTTACACAATCTATTTTACAGACTCAACGTTGGTTTAGAGAGCTCTACTTCAAATCTTTCAGAAGTTTCTCAAACTTGTTGGGACTCAATATTTCGTGCGTGATAAATTTCCCATTACATAACAAACTAAAGGTTGTCCAAGCAGTTGGAGCCATTTGAGCTTCTTCTCTAGTTTGGATACGGTGGGTGTTGAATGCGAATCCTCGATTACTTGCAACCTCCCTTAGTTCCTCTAAGACACCTCCTGCAAAAGGACATTGAGCTGTATAGTAGATATGGATACCTTCAGTATCAAATACATGTGAGACGTTAAATGTTGGTGTAGGAGCAGAATCGCTCCATTTCAGAGCCATTAGCTCAAAATAAGGCTCAGACTCATCTACCACTTCAAAACCCATGTATTCGAAGTATTGCTTCTCGCTCAGATAGGGGAGCTTCTTCTTTCCAACAATATGTACGATGCCATCCATCCCAAGCGCCATTGCGTCTTCCTTACATTTGCTCAACAATTGTTTTCCATGTCCTTGGTTCTTATATCTCCCAGAAACCCATAGACAATTGACATACATGTAGTTAGGGGCTGTGATTGGAACCCATGCTTTTTCTGCAGGAAGGTACTCAATAAATACCTTTGAACGCTCATTCAGACGATAGAATATTAACCCATCATCCATACGCTCCCTAAGCCATTGTTTTTTTTCGAGTACGGACTGTTCGTACTGCTTGGCCCCCAATGCACAGCAAATGTGCTCACGATCAATATTTTGTTTCGTGATTTCTATATAGCTCATTCAGCAACCCCTTCTTTATTCTACATTTGTCTTAAAAGATAAAAGTATTATTTCAATGTATTTATTCTGGATTAAACAAAGAAGAGACGTTCTTTAAACTACTCAACAAGTAAGCTTATTTTGCAATGCATTAATTATTGTATCGTCTGATATCCCTATCTCTTTCAAAATCAAACGTACAGTAATTATTTTCAAACATTAGGGCGTGTATTAAAACCTAAGCAAGCCAGATCATAATCGAAGCTAGCTTCAAAAAGGCCCGAAAGGTACAGGCCAGTTTATCAAAACGGGTTGCCAGACGACGATAATGCTTGGTTTTATAAAAAAAGCACTCCACCAAGTGCCGTTCTTTATAGATTTCTTTGTCCCATTGACGCTGCACAAGGCGATTTTTCTTGCTCGGAATCACAACCGTCGCCTCTTGCTCTGTTAAGAGCTTGAGAATCTGATTTGTATCATAAGCCCGATCGGCCAAAATTTGTTTTCGGGTCAAATCCATCGCTTTCAGCATCTCATAGCCCATGACTGAATCATGGTTTTACCCAGCCGTCAATTCGAACCGCAACGGTTTGCCCAAACCATCCACGAGCGCATGGATTTTTGTTGTCAATCCACCTCTGGATCGTCCCATTGCCTGAAATTGCTGCCCCCTTTTGCTCCGGCTCCATGCTGATGGACGCGAACAATCGTTGCATCAACCATCACGCTTTCGAAGTCGGATTCAATGAAACCTGTTTCAAAATTCGATCCCAGATCCCGGCTTTTTGCCAGCGGCGAAACCGAGAGTACACGGAAGACCAAGAGCCGTAATACTCCGGCATATCGCGCCAAGGAGCGCCTGTACGAGCGACCCAAAGCATAGCATTTAGCATCATTCGGTTGTCTTTTGGAGGTCTTCCTCCTTTGGGGTTTCGTTCCTGTTCAAACAAGTCTTTCATTCGATCCCATTGATCGTCGCGTATTTCGTATCGTCTCTTCATAACTTTAATTTACCATGTTTTAACTATTATTTATAGTTTGAATACACGCCCTAGTTAAATCACGGGTTTGTGATAGTAGCAAAATTAACTCTATCTTAAAATGAAATTGCTTGGCAGGATTATCAAATTGAAATTTCATCTTAAAAACTACTTCTAAAGGAGGTTCGAAATGGAAAAAGTACTCACAAGAGCTTTGATTAGTTTTCGTTTTTATTGATTGCGAAAACCTTTTTAAGTATAATTAGTTCAATATTGAACTGTTCATGATTGAACAAATAGAATAGGAGCATTATTGTATGAATTATAAAGATGAAAATGTTAAAAAGGCTATTGAGGTATTGCAATCATTTTGGGCGATAAACAAGACCACAACAAAATTCACACAACAGAATGCAGAAAGTCTAGGGATTACTTTACAACAATTATCAATTATAAATACTCTGTACTCGTTTCCTGGACTAACTCTTAAAAACATAACTGAAAGGCTATTTTCCTCTAAAAGTACAGTCAGTGTAAGTGTAGATGGGTTGGTTAGTTTAGGCTTAGTGGAACGTACAACTTCCGATGAGGACAGGAGAGAAATAAATTTAAAGCTAACTTCTAAAGGAGAAGAACTATCAAGAAAATCAAGTGAGAATGCCTTTTCTTATAAAGCTATGATCTTAGCATTGGAAAAAATGGATGAGAAAGATGTGGAATTATTACTTAAGTTGAACAAGGAGTTGTTATGTTCCCTGCAAGAAATTCAATTATAGTTTAACTATGAATTATAACTTCAAGAACGCTACCTGCGCGGATAGGCAACCGCATTATGCTAGCAGGCAGGGATATGTAATATACAGAAAACATGTAAATGTTTACCATTGGGAACAGGATAGTTCCACAACATCGCTTGTTATGCGAGATCTAAACGTCTCAACCAGCTTAAACATGGTTTCTACAAGTAGTGGGCGATCATTTGGGACTCATGGAGATATCATGACATTGATGATAAATTTTTTTGATCAGACGTATGACATAGAGACTATGGGACTGATTTTTGGAAGCAATTCGGAGACCAATGGCATCAGCTAACCACGTTTTCCCGCTGCGGAGTTACGCACCTTAAAGTCTTGACCTGATCTCGGCGAGAAGCAACATTTTTTCTTCCTCGCTGATAGCATCCGCACATAGTTTACGCGCCGCAACAGGCATGATCCAGTTTTCAACTTCATCCAGAGAATTACCCGACAAACGGCGATACTCATCGCAAAATATTTGAATGATATGCGCTCTCAGGGAATCGAAGTTGGAAACCGCGCTGCTCGGAGCGTGGGGCGGCAAGATGGCATAACGGATCATAATGACATATTCGGCCAAATCAGCCTCGGGGGTGCCAAGCGAAGCGTTCATCCAATCGATGAACAAAGCTTTGTTCTCACGAATCATGATGTTTCCCGGATTAGGGTCTCCATGGCAGACTTGCTTTTTGATAGGCAATTGTTCCAGATGACGGATCACCCGTTCTTTCTCGGATGCGGTTAAATAGCCTGCCGAGCGAATGGAGTATATCATCATTTCTCTTTGAGAAGGCAAAGGAAGGTTGCCAAAACGATGCGTTTCGTTCAATAATCTTGCAGTGATTTTTAAAAAATCACTACTATCGCCATTTTGACCTTTTTCGGAAGGAGGCTGCATAAGGTAACGGAAGAAATGCTCCATCAACGATTCCCCGTGGATTCTTTCCATGACAATCGAGGGACGGCCATCGACTTCCAGTAATTCATAGGGACGGGCCTCAGGTAATCCGTTCTCCCAAACGAGCATGTTATTGGAAAATTCTCTTTTCACCGCATCCACATTCGTGTTGCCCTTCGCTACTTTCACGATTTGTTGATTCCCGCCCCATTGGAATACTTCCGAGCAACCGCCTTCGCCTACTTTTTTTCCGACCATTTGCGTCATGATTGTGGTCTCCCTTCATAGGACAATAATGCCTCGTACATTTCTCTAACCATCTCTATAGTTTCATGGAAATCCATCTTTAGCGTGCCTGAATTGATCATTGTGCCAATACCAGTGAGATATATCGAAATTTTGATAAAAATATTTTTTTGCTTTTTCTCATCAATAGCTCGAAATCGCTTGCTATGAAGCATTGATTTCATACTTAACGTGTCTCCCATAAACACTTCGTGACTTAAATCAAAACTTTTGTATCCGGATAAATACACGAACTGAAAAATATATCGCTCTTGTTTCGCAAAATGCAAAAAACCGATCGCCATATTCAACGCTGGCGAGTTTTGGTCATCCTGATGGCTGAATATTTGATCCCGCATAAGACTTACAGCCATTCCATACACACGATCTTTAACTTCATCCATATTATCGTAGATTCGATACACAGGTTGAGTCGAGCAATTGAGTTTTTGTGCGATGTTTCGGGCAGTCAAGTATTCTAACCCTTGCACCCGGACAATTTCAAATGCTGCCTTTAAAATCTTCTCTTCCGTGATAACTGCTGTTGGGGGCATTGCTTCAACTCCTTAATAATAACATATGTTATGTAACAAATGTTATTTAAAAGTGGCGTTTGTGTCAATTCATTTTTTCCAAAGCCCCTTGCTAAATAAACGTCGCCAACCAACTCCGATAAGGAGTATGAGCAACGACAATGCAGGGTTAACCGATTATTATTGGGGCAGTGAAACCAACCAACGTGGGAGAGCGCATCACTGGCAGAAGTTGATTTGACGTTCAACCAAGCAAAACTTGCTATTTTCTACCATGACCGCATAGCTCCCTGCCTAGATTTTCTTAAAATCTGAAACTTATCATTATTCTCTCTACTACTATCTGCGAGCTATTCCTATTAGACTAAATATAGAATCAACGATAAAAGGAGAGAATCAGCGATGACAACTATTTATTATGAGGGAAACAAAACGATACGAATTGGAGAAGACAAACCGGTTCAGCCGCAAAGCGGAGAGGTGCAAATCGAGGTCTCGTATGCAGGGATATGCGGTACAGATTTGCATATTTATCACGGTCACATGGACAAACGCGTTACTTTTCCCCAAATTATGGGTCATGAAATGTCCGGAATTGTTCACGCTGTCGGGAGCGGCGTTACGAATACGGTGGTTGGGGAGCGTGTGGTCGTAATGCCACTGGACTCGTGCGGAAATTGTCCGGCTTGCCACGCGAATCACAGTCATATTTGCCACAGACTGAAATTTCTCGGTATTGAAACACCGGGTGCCTTTCAACGCTATTGGACAGTTCCGGCGCACACGATTGTTAAATTGCCTGATCTGCTATCCTTAAAGCATGGCGCGTTGATTGAGCCGCTCGCCGTCGCCTGCCATGATGTGCGCTTGGGCGAAGTGAAGCGCGGAGAATATGTAATTGTGCTGGGAGGAGGGCCGATCGGGACACTGATCGGCCTGACCGCAAAGGAAGCAGGAGCTGATGTGCTCGTTTCAGAAATTAACCCGCATCGCTTGAAGCTGCTCGCAGAAATAGGCCTGAAAACGATTAATCCGAAGGAGCAGGATGTGGTCGCATATGTCAATGAACAAACAGGCGGAGCCGGATGTGACGTCGTGTATGAGGTGACATCCTCAGCAGCGGGCGCCGAGCTGATGACGCAGCTTCCCCGCACCAGAGGCAGAATCGTCGTCGTAGGTATTTTCAGTCAGCCGCCCAAGGTCGATCTTCACCGTTTCTTCTGGCGCGAATTGAAATTGCTCGGAGCACGCGTATATGAGCGAGAAGATTTTGAAAAGGCGGCTGCCTTGGCTGCCGACGGGAAGTTACCTCTTGATCGCCTCATTACATCGATTTACCCCTTGGAGCAGCTTGAGAAAGGATTTCAGCAGATGGAAGGCGGTGGCAGTGCCATGAAGATACTGCTGGCCTGCAATGAGCAGTCACTGATGGAAGCGGGTGGACGTAATGGCTAGAAGACAGCAAAAGCCTATGGCCATGCTTCGAATAGAAGACAGGCAGGTACCTCCTGAATGGGCATTATTGCAGCAGCAGCTGATGGCTTCATTAAACGATGCGGCGCAGGAGTTTGTCGATCGGTATGTACAGCCTGACGGTACGCTGATCTGGCGAAATGTCTGGCCAGGCATGGACGGCTCCGATGATCCTTATGAGGGCTTTATGAATTTGGCGCTGCTCTATGTATTGGGTGGCAATCGGGAATTGTATGATCACGCCCGCAAAGTATGGGAAGGGATTACATGGCAGTGGACCGAATATGGTCAGATCCATCGTGAATTCGATGGCTATTATGATTGGATGCATCATGGGGAAGGGTATTTGTTTTTTTATTTTCTTGGATTGGCCGACCCCGAGAGTTTGAAAGACAGGCAGCGTGCTGCTCGGTTCGCCGGATTCTACACGGGTGATGACCTGGAGGCCCACAACTACGATAAAGAGAAAAAGTTGATCCGCTCCCCGATCACAGGCAGTCGTGGTCCGCGTTTTGAAATGACTGAGGAGGATTGGATGACGCACAGGGGAATCCTTGATGATTATCTGGCTCCCTTCGAGGATATCACAGGTGTAGATATAGCCAGCGGAAAATGCCCATGGTCGAATGACGAGGTATACCGTGAAATTATTGAGAAAATGAACCAGCGGATGGCAAAAGGGGATGTACCGCTGAATTTGAATGCAACGAGCTTGATTGCACATGCCTACATGCACAGCGGAGATGAGAAATTATGCAGTTGGGTGACCGAATATGTAGGAGCTTGGAAGGATCGGGCTGACCTGAACGGCGGAATTATGCCGGATAATGTTGGGCTGTCAGGCATGATTGGAGAGTACAATGACGGGAAGTGGTGGGGCGGTTATTACGGCTGGCGTTGGTCACACGGACTGTTCACTATCCTGGAGCCGCTCACGAATGCAGCCATGAATACGGTTCTGCTGACAGGTAACCTGCAATGGCTTGATATGGTCAGACAGCAGATTGATATCAACTGGGACCTGCGCAAGCTAGTAGACGGCAAGTGGCTGATTCCCCACAAGCATCTGGACAGCGGTTGGACGGATTATAAGCCGGCAAATCCAGCTTATCCGATTTATCTTTGGACCTTGTCCATGAATGATCAGGACATTGAACGCTATGAACGCATTGGAGCCGCCGATTTTTACAAGCAGGTGGAGATCCCTGTCGTATCTGGGCGCAACCCATATACCGGCAAAGAAACGAAGCATTATATCGCCAATACTATACCTTGGTTCGAATATATACGTGGTAATGATCCTTCCTATCCGGAAACGATTCTTAGAGCGAACTACACGCTGGTTTCCAGACAATTAGAAAAGATGAGATCGCCCCAAGGAAATCCTGAAGCGTGGATTTCCGACGGGTACAGCCTCGGTGACTTGTCAAGTATTCACAAATGGCAGGAAATGTGTCCTGTATATCCGGAGGGTCTACTGCAGCTTACAATGGGAGCACCTATGCATATTTCCCACGGCGGTCTGCAGCATGCACGGGTCCGCTACTACGATAGTGAGGCACAAAGACCTGGTTTGCCTCCGCTAGTTAGCGCATTGGTCGAGAACCTGACAGACACGTCGGTTACCTTGAATCTGATCAATCTTGATTTATTTGCGGAGAAAGAAGTGATTATTCAAGCAGGTGGCTTTGGTGAGCATGAATTTGATGCAGCAAATGTTGTCAATGTCAACGGTGAAACGATTCAAACGGTTCAGGTTGATCATAAATGGCTCCATATTCAATTGGCCGAAGGCGCAGGGGTCAAGCTGCATATAACAATGCGTCGATATTCCAATCAGCCGACGTACGAGACGCCTTGGAGCCAGGTGAATCCAGGTAATCTCATCCGTGGCAGGGAAAACTAATTAGGGAGGGTCTACTTTGCGTACAAGGACAGCACGACCAAACAAGAATACAAAAGACATCTCCTTCGAAGGATATTTGTATATTTCACCTTGGCTGCTTGGATTTTTATTTCTAACTATTTGGCCGATGTTTCAATCGATCTATTTTTCCTTTACGGATTACTCGCTGCTTGAGGAGGCTAAATGGGTTGGCATAAAGAACTATCAGAAAATATTGATGGATGATACGTCTTTTCTGCATTCCCTGAAAGCGACCTCGTTGTTTGTATTGATATCCGTACCCTTAAAGCTGGCTGTTGCTCTTCTAATGGCTATGGTGTTAAATTTAAAGCTTCGAGGGATGCATATATACCGGACGATCATTTATTTTCCATCCTTGATCGGGGCAAGCGTAGCTGTGGCCATTCTATGGAGTAATATATTCGGCACATCGGGACTGGTCAACCAGTTCCTGTCTTACTTCCATATTATCGGAAAAAATTGGATTAGTCTGCCCGAAACGGCGCTGGGTACGCTAATCGTATTGGCGGTTTGGCAATTCGGCTCCTCCATGGTCATTTTTCTGGCGGGCCTGAAGCAAATTCCGCATGAATTTTATGAGGCTTCCTCTGTTGACGGAGCCGGCAAAGTCAGAACCTTTTTCAATATCACGCTTCCGCTGCTGTCTCCAATCATCCTGTTTAATCTGGTATTGCAAACCATCGGCTCGTTCCAAATGTTTACACAGGCATTTATCATCACTAAAGGCGGTCCTGTCGAGAGCACCTACATGTATGCCCTTTATTTATTTGATAAGGCATTTGCTCATCTCCAGATGGGATATGCTTCGGCGCTTGCATGGATATTACTCCTTATAATTGCAGTTGTGACAGCTCTGATCTTTGCCACCTCTAAATTATGGGTGCATTATGAAACAGAAGGGGGTAAATAAAGTGGCTCGTTCAAAATGGAAGCCTTTCCTAGGCCACCTGTTTCTGATCGTACTTTGCTTCGTCATGGTGTATCCGATATTCTGGTGGTTCGGCGCTGCCTTCAAAACGAATGCGGAATTGTCATCGGCGAATTTATTCCCGAGTCAGCCTACACTGGATAACTTTACGGGCGGCTGGTATGCAATAACCAATTATTCCTTTAGCATTTTCTACTGGAATACGCTAAAATTAATTGTATCTGTGTTGTTTACGTCGCTTGTATCATGCAGCCTCGTTGCTTTTGGCTTTGCACGGATGAATTTTCCGCTGAAAGGGTTCTGGTTCTCGATTGTGCTTCTGACGCTTATGCTCCCCAACCAGGTCACGATTGTGCCGCAGTATGTGATGTTTGATAAGTTTGGCTGGATTGATACGTATTTGCCGTTTATCGTACCGCATGCGCTAGCTGGTGGAATCGGCGGCTCGTTCTTTATATTCCTGCTTGTTCAATTTATCCGTGGAATTCCGAAGGATTTGGACGAGGCGGCCAAGATAGACGGTTGCAGCACATTTAAAATCTATTACCGCATCATCCTGCCCTTATTAACACCGGCATTGGTCACCGCAGCTATCTTTTGCTTCCTGTGGAACTGGGATGACTTCTTTGGGCATATGATCTATATCAAATCGATTGATAAATATACGGTAGGACTGGCATTGAAGCTATTCGTCGATACACAGTCAGCTACGCCATGGGGACAATTGTTTGCAATGGCCTTGGTATCAATTATTCCCGGTACAATCATTTTCTTTTTCACGCAGCGCTACATTGTAGACGGGATCGCAACAACAGGTCTGAAGGGATGATTGTCCTTGATAAACCGACTTTTCAAAAAATTTCATATTAGCCATTTATATTTCTGGAGCACATCTATTTTTGTCGTGCTCCTCTTTACCGTTGTCATCTGGACCAGCTATTATTTCTCTGTTCAGGGCATGATCCAAACCACATCCTCGTATCAGGAACGAATTCTGACCGAATTGAATGAGAAGCTGCAAACACGGTTTGCTGCTATTGAATCCGTTTCCTTGTCGATTGTCCGGAACAATGAGCTGTTGGAGCTGCTGACGACGGAACGCGAGCCTTACCAAAATGTAGTGACGCAGCGCAATGTGGTGGCATCGTTAAATACGTTAACCTTCAGTACACCGTCAATATTTAGTATTGATATTTATACCCGGGACTTGCCGATCAGTGGTAATCAGGAGCTAGTCAGATTCGTCCCATTGAATGAGATCGAGCAGGTACCTTGGTTTAGCTCTATAGCATCCTCAGATTTTGCTTGGATCGGTGAGCATATGACCAACACTTATCAAGGTCAAGTCTCGGTTGTCAGCTTTGCTCGTAAAATCTATTCCGCTGCTGGCGATTATAAGGGCATTGTTGTCGTTCATATTAAGGCATCGGACATACAAAAATTGCTTCTGGAGAAGGATGCAGAGCCCAACCGGCTGTTGTTGGATTCGGGCAATCGGCTGATCACGCAGGTCGGTGAGGAGGGCGTGCAGGACAGCAAGGAATTTCAGCAATTTATTGCGGACAGTCTTGGAGCTCCTTCACATCATGAAGAGAATGGGTATCGACAATACACTTCCCGATCCCTGATCGTATGGACGCGTGTGAAAGGCTCAGATTGGCTGCTTATTGAGATTACCCCCTGGAAGCAATTGGTGGCAGGAAGCACAAGAATGGCCGGAATCCTCTTGGCCATCAGTATTGCGGCTGTTTGCATATTAGTGCTGTTCTTCCTGTTTTTGAATAGCAGATTTACCGAACCGATCTTTATTCTGTTGCGTGCGATGAATCAATTTCCCGTAGCCAAGGGACCGGATATGCTGCCTACGGATTATCAGAATGAATTCGGGCAGCTATTCCTGGGATACCGCAAGCTGCTGCTCCGCATTGAAGAGCTGTATGAATCGATCAAGGTACAGTACCGGAAGCAAAAGGAATCGGAGATCGGTGCGCTGCAAGCCATGATCAACCCGCATTTCTTGTATAATACGCTCGATCAATTGAATTGGATGGCCATTAAAGACGGCAACGAGAAGATGAGTCGCGTGCTGGAACTAACTGGGCGAATGCTGCGGATTGGATTGTCCAACGGCAAGTCGTTGATTCTTTTGACTGAGGAACTGGAGCATATTGAATGCTATATGCAGATTCAACAAATTCGATTGGGCGACGATATCCGTTATTCGATCGAGCTGCCCGATTCGCTACTGTCTTGCTATGTACCGAAAATGACCTTACAGCCGTTTGTGGAAAACTGCATTCGACATGGCTTTCATGGCCGTAAGGGAGGGAGCATTAAAATCTGCTGCCAGTCCCTTGGACAGGAAGTGATGATATCGATAGCCGATAATGGGAACGGCCTTCAAGAAGGCAGCGGATCTTTGCATTCCAAGACAAAGGGCGGTTACGGGATAAATAATGTCAAAGAGCGGATGACCGCTTTTTTCGGGACGGACGAAGGGATTGATATTCGAAATCAAACCGATGGGGGAACCGTGGTAACCCTTCGTTTTCCATGGATTCAGCGGGATGAGCCATGAGAGGAGGAGCATGAATATGCGAAGTATCGTGATCATTGATGACGATCCAAACCTGCTGGAAGGCATGCGATATTCAATTCCGTGGGATGACTTGCAGGTAGAGTGGGTCGGGGAAGCTATCGACGGAAGACAGGGGCTAAAAATTGTCAGGGAACTACAGCCCGATATCGTAATGACTGATATCAATATGCCAGTGATGAACGGACTTGAGATGATAGAAGCACTAAGGAATGAGGGCTTCAAAGGTAAATTTATCATATTGAGCGGCTACGCCGATTTTGAGTATGCCAGGCAAGCCGTCCGATTGCAGGTAGATGATTATTTATCCAAGCCGATCAGCGTAGACAGTCTGCACAAGGTTGTTTCCCGAGTATCGGGGCGATTGGATTACGATGAATTGACAGAGTTGGAATACGTTTCAATGAAGGATCAAATGAAGTTGTATCAGCCCTTCGTCATACAGGAATGGTTAAAATCTGTAGTAACCGGCGGCGGCTATGAAAAAGTGAATCATATACAGGAAATCAAGCTGAAAACAGAACTATGGTCTACGCAGGAGCATCTGGTATTAGGATTAGAGATCTTTGTTAACGAGCCTTGGAAAGCTCTAGAGAATGAACGCAGCCTGCTTCGCTTTGTCGTACAAAATGTAACCTGTGAAATTGTCGGGAAAGTATTCACAGATTTCGACTATGTCGAGTTGCACAGTTATCGGTTTGCGATCATCCTGCATACAACTTCCGGTGATACTTCACATGATTGGCTTATCCTACAGGCAGAGCGGCTCAAGAAACAATTGTTCTCGTATTTGACCGAGCAGCTTAAGATCAGCTTGCGGATTGAGCTAGGAAGCGTTATCAGCGACTGGCGGATGCTCGCGGATTCGGTTGCCTCGCTTTTTCAGGCCAGTGAGACCGAAGACTTAGGATATGCAGGTCCGTTACGTTCCTTCAAATTTTTTCGCGAGCTGGCTATAGCGATCCGCAATGCCAACGAGACGGAAGCAAGACATATCATTGCCGGATATGCGAGCGAGCATCAGCAGCACCAAGTATTTCATGAGCTGGGCTTGAACCTGTGGGCAGGTGAGCTGTGGGCAACCATTGCCTATTCGTTGTACGATATAGGGATTGAATTGGAACAGATCACACCGAAGTTTAACCCGACAGTGGATATTCATGAAGAATATACGCCATCAGCGCTTCGGTTGTGGCTGGAACAAATCGTAGCTTTGATTATTAACAACCATCATTGGAGCGACAATATCAAGCATAGGCAAATGACCGATTTTATCGTCCGGTTTGTTCATGAGCATTACGCGGACAATCTTACTTTGAGCGTCTTGGCTGATGAGATTCAAATATCGAAAAACTATTTAGGTCAAATATTCCGTAATGTGATAGGAGAAACCTTCAACCAATATATAACTAGAGTGCGTATGGAAAAGGCGAAGCAGATGATAATGGAGGGTAAATACTACATTTATGAAATTGCCGACAAGGTGGGCTACAGCAACATTCCTTATTTCAGCAGCCAGTTCAAAAAGTACAATGGTGTCAACCCGACAGATTTGACGAAAAATAAGGAATGAACCTGGCAATTGTTATTTTGTAAAAGCTTTTGTTGCTTTGTCTCATTGGAGTCTAATACCCGTTCACCTATAATCAGAAGGGTAAAGCAAATTCAGCTTGGAAGGGGATTGAGGTATGCTGCAAACAAAAAAGGGGATATTAGGTATTGCTGTGCTTTCTACACTGTTGGTGGCAAGCGCGTGTAGTACCTCCGGTAAAGGAGGTACCGAGATTGCAAGTTCGTCATCGCCTAATGCAACCAGCGGTGTGGCTGTTAAGCTGGGAATTACGTGGGCAGGGTCTCAGGCGCGGCATGATGCTACTCTGAAAGCGCTTGAATTATACAAGCAAAAAAATGCGAACATTACCTTCGAGCCGTCGTATATGGGATTTGATACGTATTTCACCAAGCTGGCGACGTTGTCAGCCGCAAGAAATTTACCGGATATCATGCAGATCGATACCGGAAATTTGATGGATTATGCTCTACGTGGACAGCTCGCCGATCTATCCAGCGGAATTAATACCAAAGATATTGATAAGAACCTGCTCGCAGCCGGAGTCGTAAACGGCAAGCAATACGGAATTCCGATTGGTGCCAATACCATTACTTTCATGTACAACAAGCCTGCCATGGAAAAGTTGGGTGTAACCGTACCGGAAAAAGGCTTCTCCTGGGATGAATGGATTCAGAAGGGTCGAGAGCTGAAGCCCAAGCTTGAGCAAGGCAGATATTTTATGCAAGATTTGTCGATAGCAACGGGGACCGCTGAATCGGATAAATACGAAATCTACCAGCTGGCGCAAGGAAAAGGCTTCGTGCATACAGCAGACGGAAAATTCAATATTGATCGTGATACCTATATCGCCTTCAATAAATTGTTTGCTGATCTTCGCAGGGAAGGCATTGTTCCGCCACCGGATGTTACTGCAGGCCATAAGCAATATGATCCGAAGCTGGACAATTTCCTTAACGGAACTGTGCTTGTTCAACGGGATTACGCTGCTGGGTTCCCTGCCTTCGACAGTGTACACCCAGGTCAGTATGCGATGACGCTGGTGCCTTATGCCAAACAATCAGGAGCTTTCCTACTTCCTTCTCAATTTTTCACGGTGAGTAAGGACTCGAAAAGCCTGGACGATGCAAAGAAATTCGTCGATTGGTTCGTCAATGACAAGGAGGCAGGACAAACCTTAAATCTTGTACGCGGAGTTCCGGTGTCGAAGCCCGTCATGGATGTGCTGTTGCCTGCATTGAAGGAATCTGACAAGGCACAGGCCGACATTATTAACCGGACCATGCCGCAAGCCAACGCATTTTCCAGCAGGCCCAAGGGCTATGGAACATGGACAGACGAATGGATGAAGATCTCTCAGGCTGTAGGCTTTGGTAAAATGACACCGGAGCAGGGCTATGATGAATTGAAGAAAAAGTGGGATGAGCTTATCAAGTAAGGATATTGAGCTTATGAGAAATAAGTATTAGGTTAACCACATAACGACGTAGCGGGAGTCAAAGACTCGTAAATTAAGTCTTTGACTCCCACTCCCATGATTTAACTAAACTGGGGGAATTGATCTGCGATTGTCAGTGATATAGGATCCCAAACAGAAGGAAGTTTACTTCACCACTGAGTATAGATAAAACAGTCATGAGAAGCATATTTGAAAGGATGAGCATAATACTCATCCTTATTTATATATTCTTAGATAAAAGACCTGTAGCAAATAGGGTGTACCCCTTAGAATAGACATTGGAACCCCCCCTGGTTAATCTGATGAATTCTAAGGGGTGCTTTTTTTAAGGCAATTAAGGGTCAGAAATTCAATACTTACACAATTGAGACAAAGAGAAATGGACGTATAAGCAGATTACGGAACATTTACATATTCGGGACAAAGACCGTGTTACCGTGTCTTAACGAAAATATACGCTAAGCATTCGGATGTGACGACTTAGCGTTTTTTCTTACTCTAAGGAAGATTTTCACTTGTTACCCATATCAACATACACCTGGACAAACTCACTGTTCCTGTTCTGATAAGGCTTCGAACGTAGCAGTATTAATTAGCGGTCATCAACAGGTAGGTTATTTTGAAGTTCCATTACTTCCGTTCTTCCATTTATGGTCAATTAAATCGAATTAATTGAAAATAAGGATGAGCAAACAGCAGTTTCTTGCAGAGTAAAAGTACCCTACCCAAGCCATAGTGAATAACATATTTTATACTTTGTGAAGGGAATGAGTAAACAAAATGTATTATACTGGGTATAGATCTCCCTATCCGTACTACATCAATGCCCCACTCCATAACTATGTAAGACAGCCTGTGCACTGGGTAATTCCACAAGAAATAGACTATTCAAACCGATTTGGTCATAGGCAATCATCAAATATGGATGGCAAAATTGGATTAAAGGATTATGGAAGAAAACCGCTTGTTGTAGATATTAATAAGGCTACACAACAAAACAATACATTCCGTACTGCCATATGGACAGGTAATAACTTACAAGTTGTTGTTATGAGTATCAATGTAGGGGAGGACATCGGACTAGAAGTTCATCCCACTGTAGACCAATTCTTACGTATTGAAGTGGGGCAAGGTGTAGTTCGCATGGGCCCTTCTAAAGATAACTTAAATTTTGAAAAAAGAGTTTATGATAATTATGCAATCATGGTGCCTGCTGGGACATGGCACAATGTAATAAACACGGGCAATATTCCGCTTAAACTTTACACTATCTATGCTCCGCCTCAGCATCCATTTGGTACGGTTCATAATACGAAGGCAGAAGCAATGGCTGAAGAATAATACCAAATACTAGGACGATCTCTCAAACGGTAGAAATTCCGTCTCTCAGAAGATGCTTTCCCATCGTTTGGGCGAGTCTACGCGGCTTAGGGCGGCGTATTTGTTATTCTCGCTGTTATATGGGGGATGGCTCATCGATAAGAAAGCACTCGATATGTACGGATAGGGGCCGTTATTTGCATTGTAGGAGTGTCCGTCATGCTATGGGCACCGAGGAGTTAATAAGTTCATGGTGTACCCCGAATCAACCCAATCTCACGTTAGTTAGTGTTATCGTTACCATTTATACCCATACGTTTGCGAGTGGAGTCAGCTACGCTTGTACTGCCCCTATACGGAACGTACTTTTTCTTAATCTTTAACGGTCAAAGTGATTACGCTTCTTTCATTACCGGGGTCATTCTGCCCGTAGACGGCGGGCTGAGTGCATAAAAGCAGCTTTATCTAGGCTTTGAAAAGCATTAGTTACGTTGCCGCCAGGAGCCCAAAGGCTTCCGGAGGCTCTTTCCCGTGTCCGAATACGAGTATGTGCGTGTAAATCTCTTTTGGTGATCGTCAGGCCTCTTAGACCTTCCGGCCCGTACTCGATGGCAGCCGTTTGAGTTAGGCTGTTTACCCCCCGTTTAGATGCTCCGTACGCTTCCAACCCCGGATTCCCCTTTAAACTGCCCACACTGCTTGTATTGACAATAGCACCTGATCCCGTGGTCTCCAGCGTAGCCTTAATTTGGGCTTTCATAGACAACCAACCGCCCATAGGCTCCAGTAGCAGCATCTTGCCGCTGCCATTCTACGTAAGATCCCGCAGCTCCTTGGATACCAGGCTTTCCTCCATCACCATCACCATGCTGCCGTACGGGATCAGCTTCTCATTGAGCATCCGTCTGGCAGATACCAGAACCGTTCTACGGCCGTCCGGATCAATGGTGCTTGGCCGCCTCGGCCCGGCCCCAGACCATATTCCGTTGCTGGCGATGCCAGAGCAATCCGAGCGGGCAGTTCGATACCCTTTTCGGAAATAACAAGCTGACCACCTTGTGCTAGTTCGGCGAGAATCCGATTGCGCCAAACAGATAGGCTCTTGTTTTCATCCGTAGTTGATTACTGTACTGTCTTGCCGCTTAGAGCATATCGAGTCCCATCAGAATCTTTTAGCGCATCGAGGCGAAAAAGCAATTGATATATCCGATGGGACGGCATCGAGCCCTTAGCAACAATTGACACACCTAACTCTTTTAGCTTTTTGCGCAGTATGCGTACATGAGGCTGTTCATTGAGTCGTAGCTATTGCGCTTCCGCTCAAGTCTTGTTTATGTTGTCAGGGACTCGTGCTATAGCGGCGTACTGGCGATCCGGAAAAGCATGTTGTACAACCGATTGCTTCGACGGCAACAACCTTAGTAATTGATATAGGTGATGGATAAACAATCCTGATATTGATATATCTGAACATCCTGATCCGGTATCCCAACTGCATCATCATCTGAATTCTCAGTTAAATGAATAGCTCCGGCCCTAAAATCAATGAAACCAGCCGACACCGGCTGGTTCACAAAATTAAAGCGTTGGAATCGTCCCGCCGTCAATTAAGTATTCACTGCCAGTAATCCATGCCGCGCGGTCAGAGGCCAGGAACGCGACCAACTCGCCAACCTCCTCGGGCTGTCCCGGCCGTCCAAGGGGAATACCGCCGAACGAATTCATGAACTGCTCCAGTCCAGCTTCCTTGCTTCCTGCAGCCTGGGCAAACAGGTCGATCACCGCCTCTGACGCCTCGGTCCGAATAAAGCCTGGCGCCACTGAATTAATGCGGATGCCGCGCGGTGAGAATTCCTTGGACATACCTTTGCTGTAGTTGGACAAGGCCGCCTTGGCCGCAGCATAGGGTAGCTTACACGCAGCCAAACGCTTTACGATTTGCGTATGAGACAGGAGCAGGCCCACAAGCGCAAGATCGGAATGAACCGTAAGTTGGAAACGTACGGGATTCACAGGCAACTTTATCTAAAATGCCCGTGATCATGTATTCGGATGTCCCGACCAGAAAGCAGACCACAGCAAGTATAAAAATTTTCCAGTTTTGTCCCAAAATTAATCATTCCCCTCGTGTACTTTGTGAGACTGCTTAAGGCTTAAAGTCCCTTGGCGTAATTTAAACCTAAGTAATAAGCTTGGTTAAGTATAATATCATAATGCTCAGGGTTGGAATCCAAAGTCTCGAATAAGTACTCCACCTTGGAATTGGAAATACCGCAATAATCTGCAATGCCTACATTCAGCAAATGCGTAATCATCTCGTCATAATTACGCTTTTTCATCTGTTCTTTCGAAACACCCGCTAGACCCATCCATAAGACATGCTGATGATGAAGCTTGTTCGAGCCGTACGCAAACCCATTATTCCATACACGGTCAATATAACCTTTTAGCATGGCTGGCAAATGCCACCACCAGATTGGAAAAATAAATGCCAAGGCATCATGTTTCTTCATTCGCCTTATTTCCAATTCTATCTCAGGGGAAAAGGACTGTTCCGCAACTGACCAATCAGGTTCGTCTATTCCTTTTAAAACAGGGTCAAAGCCAATCCCGTGTAAATCCAATATTTCATAGTCATGGCCCGCCTCGGCAAGACCTTGTACGAAACGGTCTGCAACCTTAAATGTCAGGGAATCTTTTCTCGGGTGCGAAACAACAATTAATACTTTCATACTTGTATCTTCCCTACCTTTCTCAACAGTTAGTTTGTAGCCATAATCAATGGCTGATGCTATTATAAATAGTAAATAAAAAATCTAGAAGTACGCACTTTTAAGTTCTATAGGATGATACAGGTGCTATAGGAACACGGAAGTTCCCTAGATAGATGTCTTACTGCATAACGGACGAATGTATTTTAACGGAGGAATAAGAGATGACTGAAAAGAGGGGAAATAGCGTTCAAAAGAAGTATAAAGTTGGAGTTGAGGCGGCATTAGAAGTAATGGGGGGGAAATGGAAGCCTTTGATCATTTATCATTTGATGACAGGACGGAAACGGACGTCTGAGCTTCGACGATTAATGCCTGGCATTACGCAAAAAATGCTGACCACTCAACTAAGAGGCCTGGAAAAGGATGAAATTGTTGCTCGAAAGGTTTATAAAGAGATTCCACCTAAAGTGGAGTATGACTTAACTTCCTACGGCTGGGGATTAAAGTCCGCGCTAGACCATTTATGCTATTGGGGAGAGGAACACCTGGATAAGATTCATGGAGACAAATTCAAGGTTTTGGAAGAAAACATATAGTCAGCTAACCAAAGCTAGCTCTAATTATATACGAAGGCAGCCAATCAGAAGGGCGATGCCGCTACGGTCTGGTGGAGGTTCAGCGATGAAACGCGGAGAACGTTAGTTAAATGAAACAGCGATAGTCTAAGACTATACAGGCTGTTGAGAAAGTTCAAAGTCTCGACAGGAGAGAAGAACTAAGCAAAATGGCGATCAACTGCCCGTATACATGACATTCAAAACGTTCGGTTTTGACCGGCTTGCATCGGTCAATATGGAAGATAAATTTCCACGTTTTAAATAAAATCTCGATTTGCCAGCGTAGGGAATACAGGTCATGGAGAAGCGTTGAAAAAAGGGATTGAAGGAAGGCAACTGCAGAAGGATTGAACCGCTGGTTCAATCCTTCTGCGCTCATCGAAAGCTGATTGGAAGCATCTAGTTGGCTACATAATCGTGCGAGGGGAGTCACAGATACATGATCATTTAAAAATACACATAAGGAAACCAAATCTTGCGCGGTATATTTGCTTTTTCGTTGGACGAAGTCGGCTTTTCTAGCGAGCTCCTCGAGTTGGGTAGGAGAAAAATGATGGTGAAGCTGTTGGGCTAGTAAATGCATTTCTTCGCTGATAGAAAGTGGAATAGAATTCATGGCAAACCATCCTTTCTATGGAATTATGCTTGATATAGAAAGGATAGCTTATTTTTCCAGTTTGGGGTATAGATTCATCTTAGCTTGACGCTGAACCTTATCTTAAGTAACGGCTAGTTTTATTAGAAGGTATACGTTTAATGCGACTTTAGATGTAAGCAAAAGCGCCGCTCCTATAAGCAGCGTCAGATTGCAGACAACCTCCTATGTTCCGAGTGGAACTTAGGAGGTTGTCTTATTTGAAGTTCGGAGAAACTCTGCTTTGAGCCACCTGATCTCTAGAACCAGGCGGCCAATTTTTGAGGTTTCTGCAAGGAATATTTGAATCTTCATTTGATGAAGTAGTATTTTCTCACAAGTACAATCAACTCCTGCATCAACAGCGTAGTCAAAGGCCCAAACAAATAAGAACTCCTTCTCATATGCTGTATATAGGTGAATAACTATTTTGGGGAGGAACCATGCATATGTATTATTCAACACCGTGGATACCAGATCCACCGTTTCAATCTTATTTTCGTCCTATAAATACTTATTCGGTGACACACCCATTCCACTCAAACAGTGGTCAGTATAATTTCAATCCTTATGCACACCCAGCTGTGCCCTTCTTGAGAAATGAATCTGTTCCACCACAAAATTCTGCTTGTATCAGTAAAGCAGAAGCGGAATTAAACCAAGTATTTCGAACGCTTTGGGAACAACACGTTGCTTGGACGAGGATGCTAATCATAAGCATTGCAGAGAGTTTGCCAGATGAGGCACCGGTTACTGAACGCCTCCTCCGCAATCCGCCTGATATGGCGATTGTGTTTAAACGCTACTACGGTGAAGAGATAGCTGCACGATTCAGCGATTTATTTAAAGAGCATCTTGTATTGGCAGCACAACTTGTTAAAGCTGCCAAAGCTGGCAATAAACAAGCAGCTGCGGAAGCTGAGAAAAAATGGTATGCCAATGCGGATGAAATTGCTGTGTTCCTGAACCGTATCAATCCGAACTGGCCTAAATCGGCTTTGATGAATATGCTCCATGAGCATTTGCGAATGACAAAGGATGAAGCAGTTTTCAGGCTGTCTAAAAAATATAAATCCGATATCGAAGCATATGATCGGATTGAGAAACAGGCCCTGGAGATGGCAGATGCTTTTACAAACGGGATCGTTAATCAATTTCCAAATGTCTTCAAGTAAATAATTCGTATTTCATAAACATGTCCAATTGTTAGGACATGTTTTTTTGTTGTCATCAATTTGTGATATATGCATCAAGCGACGGTCGTACTCACTGCAACAAATCCTGTCTTTCGAAAGTTGCATAACATTCGAGCCAAACATATGAAGAAGCAGCAATCTGTGTTTAAATTGCTTGGAAAACTGTCAGATGAATACTCAACGCTATCGGTCTCCACACCTTGGACAAGTATAACGATGGAATATATGGGCATTGACCCGTTGAGCCGTGAGATGGTAAACATCCAGGGATTTTGTGGGGTATTTTGACAAGCGAATGAAGAGTGTTGGAACCGTCAACAGGATCCCAATTTTAAAGTGGTTCGTTTTGACCTAAAATTCACCTTAACAAAACCTTAACGTAAAAGTGCATTAGAATTAATATATTGCAAACATAATGGTCATAGATCTAAATGAGAGGAGTTTTACTTGGAGTGAACAGAGAAAAACAATCATCAAAACTAGTTTTAGCAATTTTAGCCGTGGTTTTAGCTATTTCCTGTATTGTGCCGCCAATGGCAGCATTGGCGGTAGCACCTGCGGCAAAACCGTCACAAATTGCAATCAGTTTAGCAGGAGGCGCAGAATTAGGTAAATCGGCAATGAGTTTTAATTGGGTAACTGATCCGACGGTGAACACTTCAGAAATTATTTATGGTACATCACCTAACCTGGCTGATGGTGTAATAAAAAGCGCCACAATGACTGCTCCAGTTGCCACAGATATTTTTCCGGAGAATAATCGGACTCAATTTAAAGCTATTCATTCTTTTAATGTTATTATTCAGAATCTTACTCCTGAAACCAAGTATTATTATAAAGTTGGCAACGCAAGTAACGGATATAGCGCTATCGCTAGCTTTACCGCTCCTGTCGATCCTAACGGCAAGAATCCGTTTTCTTTCGTTATCACCCCTGATACACAGGGGACATCTGTAAGCGCGTTTGACAATACAGCTAAGTTATACGACCATATTAAGACAAATGAACCGGATGCTGCGTTTCTTCTTCATATGGGTGACGTGGTAGAGGATGGACATGTTTCTGACCAATGGCAGTATTTCTTTGATGCGGCTCAAAACCTTTTAGATACGTTACCAATCATGGCAACCCCAGGTAACCATGACGGTGCATCCTATGACAGAGATTTTATACAGTATAAAGCAAGACTTAACCATACATCTTTACGGAAACCAAACGGTCTGTCTTCAGCTGGTGATGGAACCGTATATTCCTTTGAGTATGGAGACGCCTTGTTTATCTCTCTTAATTCTTTTGCTTCTTCCGCTGACAATACTATTCAATGGAAATTTTTGGCCGATGAGGCCGCAGTAACATCCAAAAAGTGGAAAATTGTATATCTTCATGTTCCACCCTATGACCCAGGTTCAAGTCACTATCAAATCGACAATGTAACAGGTAAAAAACTTACCGATGCAGGCATAGATTTGGTATTCAACGGTCATGAGCATGCCTATGCTAGAACCACTCTAAAGACAACTTCTACTGCGTCAGGCACAGGAAGCTTTGAAAAAGCAAAATTCGGCGAAGCGCCTACCTATGTCATAGGCGGATCGGTTTACAATTATGGTTACAGTCTGGACAGCCGTGACACTTCCTGGAATGATTTTTTTTATGACCTTCGCATCAATAAAACGGGTACAGGCGGCGGGGCCATCTATTCACCAGGTATGTACAGCAAGGTGGAGGTTACGAGCAATGCGATAACCTATAAAGCATACTATAAAGCTACAGGCTCTGAAAATCCTTTCCGTGTCATTGATACATTCACCATTACCAAATCAGGGGATAAGATCACCCAGCCGACAGGCGGCGGTACAGCGCCTACCTCCACAACATTCTTGTTAGACTCATTTAATCAAGAGTCAGGCAAATATATTGCACGCTTTAACTGGGTAACGCCAGTAACAACGAAGACAACGCAACTCTATTATGCTAAAAAGTCAGACTTTGAAAGCAATGGCAAAAAGTTTACAAATGTTGTTGTGGGAACAAATAACACGGTAGACCTTTCAAGCGCCATTTCAAAAGCTAACTATAATGGTGCGGGGACCGCGTACTCTGTTGCGCCGGTACAAAGCCATAAGGCGGAAACGGCCACACTTGATCCTAATACGGAATATGTATACAGCGTTGGTGACGGTGCAATGAATGTTACAAACGTAGGATCGCCGGCCAGTTTTAGAACTCCTGCCAGTAACCTCAATACATTTAATTTTAACTGGGTTACTGACGTACACGCAGCAAACACTACTGTCAATCACAATAACAAAGCTCTCAATCAAGCATTTACTGATTTCCCGAATGCTGCTTTTATTCTGAGCTCGGGCGACCAGGTTACCTATGGATTCGACACCTCGGAATGGAATGGTTTTTTTGAGGCCAATGCCGATACATTCGCGCGTGTGCCCCTGTATTTGGGGACAGGAAATCATGAGTATGACGGTGCAGGCAACAGCTGGGCGCCGAACAGCAGTTGGGCACCGGTGGACCCAACGTTGCAAAACCTTTTGGGACGCTACAATCCGCCTAAAAACGGCGCGTCATTTTACGGTGGCGGCGACGGTACTCAAAGAATGGTAGCGGGTATGGACAAAATGCAGTTTGAGTCAAGCAACTACTATTTTGTTTACGGCGATACGCTTTTCATGATGATGGATTATCAGGACCAAAACAGTGCTTCTCAAATAAAAGCTCAGCAGGACTGGATGAAGTCCGTCGTTAAACAAAACCCTACAAAGTGGCGTGTTGCTGTTATACACAAATCTCTGTTCGGATATCGTATGGCAAATCCAGTAGCTTCCTGGACAAGCGCTTTTGATGAAGCTGGAGTTGATGTGGTGCTTGCGGGTCACGACCATGTCTATGTCCGTACCAAGTTATATGCGAATGGCGCAAACATTGATCCACAGGCTTACGGCAACGGAACAACCTATATCACGGGCTATTCTGGTAATAATGACAGACGCGGAACTTATTACACAAAAGATCCTGCAAACGTCGCTTATGTAGATGTAAGGGCAATCGGACCCGGATTTTCAAATGTTTCCATTTCACCAACGGAAATCAGAGTGACAAGCAAGGGCTTTGATGCCAACGGAACACTGGTAAACGGGGATAGCAACGCACTTGTTACAAACAAACCGCGTACTCCCAATTTGTCAGCATGGACTTATCCATCGGTGCCACAAGACGTCAACGAGTTGACGATAACAGGTGTTGCCGTTGCAGGGATTGCAAAAGAAGGACAAACCCTGAATGCATCCGTTACGCCTTCAAGCGCTACAGCTGCTTTCAGATGGGAAAGCTCAACGGACGGCACGGCGTGGACAACGATTGCAGGAGAAATATCATCGAAATATACGATCAAAAAAGCGGATGTAGGTATGTATTTGCGCACCGTTGCTACGGGAACAGGTTTTTATAACGGAGCCGTAACAAGCACTGCCACAGCGAAAGTCACACCTCTTGCCGGCAGTGGCACAGCAGTTGTAAAAATTGGAACAGCAAGTGAATTGGTTGCATTTTCAAATGGGTTTGGCACAACCGCCTATCCGATTGACGGAAAATACCAATTATCTGCAAATATCGATATGAGTAATGTAACATTTTCAGCGATCGGCGGAGGTACTTCTCCAGCTCCATTTTTAGGAACATTCAATGGAAATGGTTATACAATAAGAAATTTGACATTAGCGAGCAGCAACAAAAGCACAGGCTTCTTTGCTTATATAGGCACAGGCGGCAGAGTTGCAAATCTTAAATTAGTAAATGTAGATATTACCGGCGGCAGCAGCACAGGTGCCATTGCTGGGACTTCCACTGGCACTATTGAAAACAGCTATGTGGATGGGAAAGTAACCGGTGGCAGCAATACAGGCGGTATTGTAGGTTTGCTCCATGCGGGCACTTTGCAAAATTCCTCCGTAACCGCAGCGGTTTATGGAACTACGGTTGGGGGCTTGATTGGAGGTACAAATTGGACCTCGCCTCTTACCCAAAAGGATGAAAAAACTGGGAAAATTATTCTAAATAACTACGTTGCGGGTACTGTCACAGGGCTTACCGGAGGTCAATATTACGGTGCTGTTGTTGGTGATATGGGCGGATCAAGTGGTAGTCTGCTCCAAACCTTTAATGGCAATAGTGTGACCAATGCAATTTATGGGGCTACACCTGGTAAAATAGCAGGCTATTGGTCAGGCAGCAGGCCGATTATCGATAAGGATCAAATCAACTACTATAATAGTAACAAGTTAGGTACAAGTGGACTTCCTAGTTCAATCGCCACTGCGTTTACTGCTAAGACGGCCTCCGATTTTACACAAAAAGCAACATTCGAGGCTTTAGGATGGGACTTTACTAGTGTTTGGGATTGGAATGCAACTAACAACGTACCCCTACCCAGAGTTATTGATGTTGGTGGCGGAGATGAAGATAATTTCGTTACTGTTATTGCATCGGCAGGTTCGGGAGGGACAATTTCTCCAAACGGATATGTTTTGGTCGAGCGTGGACAGAGTCAAAAGTTTACATTCACTCCAAACGAATATTTTGTAATTGACACCGTAAAAGTTGACGGAGTCGGAAACACTGCGGCTGTTGCGGCAGGCGAGTATATCTTTGACAATGTTACAGCCGTACACACGATTGACGTCACCTTCAAGCTTTCCGATTCCATTTCCGGTGTTGCTCCAAGCCTGGTTTCAACAAGTGCCTATTACAACAGGGCTGTTGAAGCACATATATGGGTAACGGTAGACTTTGGAAAAGGATCTTTAGGAATTCAACCGGCAAACTGGCGGAAAGCGGTAAAAAGCGTAAAGATCATGAAGAATAATGCACTGGTTCTTGATGCCGCCGGCGGCTATTGGTTCCCAAGCACAGGCTATGGTGCACCTGAGGATCGGCTTGAAATTGCTTATGACGACATAAATAAACTTCCTGAGTATGATAATTTAGTTCCAGGGACGTATGATCTTGTTATAACCTTTGCAGACTTGAATTCCACTGCATACACAATACCTTTGATTGTTGAGGATAGGGTTGTTTCTACACTGACTGTAGATGGAGGAACAATTGAGGTAGATGGAACTGCGGTAAACAGTCCTGCTCAGATTAAGAAGGATTCTCAAGTTACAGTAAATGCTTCTGTTCCAGTCGGACAACGCTTTGTAAAATGGACAGCGACAGGTCTTGCGGCTGGAGAGTATACAGCAAATCCATTTACATTTGCGATGCCGACAAGCCAGGTTACATTGAAGGCTGAGTATGAAAACATACCGAGAAGTAACCAAAGTGGCAATAAGAGTGGCAGTAGTGGCAATAGTAGCAATAACAATGAAACAATAACAACAAAACCAGAATCTTCAAAAACGGAAGAAAGCAGAATAACAGTTGCATCAGAAGTTAAACAAACTACTACAGGCAACACAGCTGTTGCAACAGTAACAGAAGAAGCAGTAGCAGATGCAATTGCATTTGCGGCAGCAGCAAGTGGCGCGGCAGCTGCAGTTGAAATCAAGGTAGAAGCACCGGCAGCTGCAAAGACAGTTGAAATGACTATTCCAAAAATATCTGTGGGAGCAGCAGCCGAAGCCAAGATAGAATCACTTACGATTGCAACACCAGTTGCAGCAATCACCTTTGATAATAAGGCTCTAAAAACAATTGCAGGAGCAGCCAAGGCAGATGTAACAGTTTCAGTAAGTGCTGTAGATACGAGTACACTTTCCGTGCCTGCGGCAATCAAAGAAAAGGTTGCGGACAGACCGGTGTTTGATTTTACTGTAACAAGCGGCAGTGATAAGATATCAAATTTCGACGGCGGTTATGCAACAGTAGTAGTTCCATATACATTAAAAGCAGGAGAAAGTGCAAACGCAATTGTAGTATATTATTTGGACAATAACGGAAAGCTTGAAACTGTAATGGGTAGATTTGATGCTGTGACAGGTACAGTAAAGATGACACTCAGCCACTTCTCAAGGTTTGTTATTGGCTACAATAAAGTAACATTTGCAGATGTCGAAAGCACACAGTGGTACGCAGAGGCAGTAGATTTTGTAACAGCTCGCCAGTTCTTTAGTGGAGTAAGCGATGGGAAGTTTGCACCAAATATGGCAATGACAAGAGCCATGTTTGCAATGGTAATTGCAAATATAGTGGGAGCAGACCTTTCAAGCTACAAAACATCGGAGTTTACAGATGTTGACATTAATGCTTGGTATGGCAAGGCAATTGCTTGGGCAGCGGATAAGAAAATTGTTTCAGGCGTAAATAATGGAAAATTTGATCCTGACGCACAAATCACTCGTGAGCAAATGGCTGTAATGCTGAATAACTATATAAAATATAAGGGCATTAAGCTAGCAAGCAAAAGCCAGCCAGCTTTTGCAGATGCAAGTTTAGTGAGTGATTGGGCGAAAGATGCTGTGACACAGATCCAAAGCTACGGTATCATAAGCGGTGTAGGTGAAAACACATTTGCACCAAAGGCCAATGCCGATAGGGCAAGTGTTGCTACAATATTTACAAACTTTATTAAGGCGTTAAATAAGTAATGAAATGCAAAGTCTCCCTTTGGTTAATTCCAAAGGGAGATTTTTTTGTGCTAGATGGAACGTAATCGTCCCGCCTTATGAAAAGAATTACTTGCGATCGCCAGCCTGTCGTGCAGATTATCCTACACCTACAGTTGCAACTATCAATAGGCCGATAGCAACTTCTTGGAATAATAAGATCATAAAGACCACTCTATTTAAGTTATTAAATTCACATTGGATTACTTGTATTTATTTTTGTGCAATTTGATTAATTGGAACAGGATTGTTGATATGTAGGAAAAAGAGGTGTGTATCCGCTTTCATAAATTATGTTAATATGAATAAGCAGACATTTACAGTATGGAGTCATGGAATGGAAAGCAATCATGAACAGGGGCGATTTTATATGTGGCTAAAAAGGAGCTTGTTTGCTAAACTCTTGATCGGTATGCTCATCTCAGTAATCATCCCGTTATCGCTGTCTACGATGATTTCTTACAAAACCACCTCACGATCCATGGAGCGTCAGGTGATCGAGCTTAATCAGAGCACGATGGATAGCGGAATGGACAATATCAAGCAGTATTTGAATGATTTGAATCATATATCGCTTTCCTTTTACTATGATCAGACGCTAATGCGGTATTTGAGATCGCGGGAAATTGTTCCTGCCCATGTGATGGCTACAAGCAGTCAACTAGTTAACATTTACAACAGCCGTCCCGAATTTCGCGCAGTACGATACGTGAGCGCTTTGACCGGGGAAACGATCGTGAACGCGGATATTGCCCGGGTTGGAGTCAATATGGTACTTCCCAGTACAGCGATACCTCAAAATGAGAGTGAAGTTATGGATTATGCCAGATGGTATGAAGTGAACAAGATTGGAGGTGAGCTATCGCTTGCCTTTCATAAACCGATTGTCGATTATCCCCATTCCGAGGTGCTGGGAATGGTATCGATTTATGCCGGTCTCAGTGAGATTGAGAAGAGGCTTCGACCTTTAACCATTCCTGCGCATCATCAAGGCGAACATGTCTTTTTGTATATGCAAAAAGACATGAAACTTCTATATTCCTCGGCTGATGTACCTGCTGAACGAGCTGGCGAAGGTCTAATGCCGGAGCTTCCTGGGGATAGGGGCTCGATCAGCGGGAAGTGGAAAGGCAGCAGCGGGATTTATATTTATGTGAGAGACCACTATCTGGATTTGCCTCTCACCATAGTTAAATTCGTCCCGCTAACAGTTGTGAATGAATCCGCTGTCCAGACACTAAGCCGTTCATTAATCATTCAGTTCATTGCTGTGGTCTTTGTGCTCATACTGGCCGCGATTTTATCCTATTTCACCATTGCTCCTGTAAAAAGGCTTCTTCGTAGCATTGCCCGTGTGGAAACCGGAAACTTTGAGATAGGGCCTTCAACCGGACGTATGGATGAGTTGGGTGTGCTGGAGCATCGTTTTCAATCAATGGTACAGAATTTGGATGACTTGATGAATCGGGAGTACCGGAATCGGCTGGAACTATCCACCGCCCGTTTGAAAATGCTGCAGGCCCAGATCAATCCGCATTTTTTATATAATACGTTTCAGTCCATCGGCACTCTCGCCCTTCGCCAAGGCTCGGTAGAGGTCAGCGAAAAAATTGCCGAGCTGGGAGCTATTCTGCGCTACAGCATGGATTTGCAGACGGAGACCGTGCCTCTACAAAAAGAGATCCAACACATCGAGCATTACTTGTCACTGCAGACGGGACGGTTCAAAAACAAGCTGTCGTACACTCTGTCCTGTTCACCCGATGCAATGAGCATGCATGTGCCGAAGATGATCCTGCAACCTTTGGTGGAGAACAGTATTATCCACGGCTTTGAAAAGGGACGAGGCTCCGGCACCATACACATCGGGATTGAGACAGATCAGCAGCTTTGTATCCGTGTAATGGACAACGGAAAGGGAATGAACGCGTTGATGATACAACGAATCAAGCAGGAGTATGCCAAGCACCAATTCCATACCGGTCAGGATGGTGGGATCGGCTTGATCAATGTACTCACACGACTGCGTCTTCATTACGATCCAGGATTCGATTGGGATATTCAAAGCGCACCTTATGAAGCCACAGTGATCTCTCTCCAAATTCCCATTGACAGCCTAAACAAGGAGGCGAATTAAATATGAAAGTATTGATTGCCGATGATGAAGAGCATGTAAGAGAAGGTATAGAATTAGCTATAGATTGGGATAAGTTCGGCATTACCGAACGCTTGACGGCAGAGGATGGGCAGCAGGCGCTTGAATTGATCCGCCTGCACAATCCGGCAGTGCTTTTTTGCGATATGAGTATGCCGAATATGGAAGGAACAGAGCTGTTGCGGCTGCTCCGTGAGGAAGGCTGGTCCACCCAGGTAATTGTCGTCAGCGGTTATGACGCTTTCTCGTACACGCAAGCGGCGATCCGGGCGAACGGTGTGGATTATTTGCTGAAGCCTTTTAGCAAAAGTGATCTGGAGCAAGCGCTCATACGAGCGGTTACAGCATGGCAGCAGAAGGAAAGCAGTCTTTGTGAGAACCGGGAAACCGAATATCGCATACGCAAGGCGGACGCACTGCTGGATGAGCAGAAATTGGCTTCCTATTTCATTGGCGAGACCGCGCTGCACGAAGGAATCCGGAGCTTGTTTTTCAAAATCGGCTTGCCCATGGAACAGTTGAGGGTAGCATTGGTGCTGCCTCGCAATCGTATGGGACTTATCGAACGAAGGTTTTTTGGAGATGGAGAGCTCTTCGTCTTTGCGGTCAACAATATTACCCATGAAACCTTAAAGCTGTATAATTCCCACTATTTGTGCCGATTAGATGGGTATCAATGGCTGCTGATAACCGCAGCAGAGGGGAGCATTAGGCTGACTTCGGGCGAGCACAGGCGCTGTATGGACAAAATTAAGGAAGCCTGGCGAAACACGTTGGGGCTCGAGGTGCTTATTGGCTTATGCGATACGGAAGCATCCGTGGAAACACTTCCTTCTGCGGTCGGCGCGGCCCGTACAGCGCTGCTGAAATGCAATCTGCTAAATTCTGGCAGTCGGGTGGTGTCAGGGAAGGAAGCTCCCCGGTTGACAGCACAACAAATCTTGCTGCAATCCGCTTTGAAAAATGAAAATAAAGCCTACGTTGCGGACATCATCCGCTCTTTTACACAAGCATTGCGGGAACGGGGTGAGCTTAGCTTGAAGGAGCTGCAGTCTTACACGATGGAAGCCAACTTATTGTTGGAACAGGCAGGACGTCTGCACAAATCGGACAACGAAGAGGTTGATGCTTTTATGCCGCAATGGATAAGTGATTTGGACGAGTGGGAAAAGCAGCTGGTCCAAATGTTTTGGATGCTGATCGAGGAGGAAGGAAACGGGAATGCCGGCAACCGTGGCATTCAAGCGATTTACGATTATATACAACGCCATTTTCAAGAGGAGCTTTCCTTGTCGATGCTGTCTGAACGATTTCGCTTCAGCCCGCAATACATCGCCAAAAAGTTTAAGGAGCTGTACAATACCACGCTCATGACGTATTTGACGGAGTTGCGGATGGAAAAAGCCAAGTCGCTCCTTCTCCATACGGATATGCCAGTATCGACGATGGCTGGTTCTCTGGGATATACCGATGATAATTATTTCAGCAAGGTGTTCAAAAAGCAAACCGGGGTTTCTCCCCTGCAGTACCGGAAGCAGCGGCGAGATTCATAGATTCCTTTTTTTGGCGAAAATAATCTCTACCGTTCCGTAAGACAAACTTATAGACTAATTGGTGAGGGGAACCAAAAATTGACTATAAGGGGAATGAGGATTTATGAAAAAGAAGTTTTCCATGCTGACCGTTGCAGCACTGCTTTTGACTTCGCTTGTCGGTTGCGCTGGTGGAGATGAGCCGCAAAGTAATTCAGGGTCTAAAACAGGTTCCAACTCTGGAACGAGCACACAACCTGCAACAGGCGGCGCAAACGGGCAAAAGGTGACGCTCAAGCTGCTGCAGTTTAAAGTGGAGATTACTGACAAGGTTAAAGCGATGTCCGCTGATTACATGGCACAAAACCCGAATGTCATCATTGAAGGCGGGGCTACCTCTGATTACGATACAATTGTAAGAACCCGATTCGCTTCAGGCGATGCTCCAGATATTTTTATGTCCAAGGCGTTTACAGATATTAAGGATTGGTCAGATAAAATAGCGGATTTGTCGAACGAACCGTGGATGTCCAAGGTATCTCCTTCGGCTGTAGAGGGAATGACGGTAGACGGCAAAAAGCTTGGCTTTCCTGTTGCTTTTGAAGGCTACGGCTTTATCTACAATAAAGATTTGTTTGTCAAAGCAGGCATCGATAAGGTGCCGACAACGCTTGCCGAACTGAAGCAGGTGAACGAGAAGCTGAAGGCTGCGAACATTTTATCCTACTCGGAAGGATATAAGGAATGGTGGATACTCGGCCAGCATTTGTTCAATCTGCCTTACGCCTATGAGAAAGATCCTATAGGAATGATTCAAAAAATCAACAAAGGCGAAGCTAAAGTCAACAATGTAGCTAACATGAACGGATTTTTCGATGTACTGGATATGACGGTCAAATACGGCAAAGGCGCAGAATCGGTCGGTATTAGCTACGATAATCAGGTGTCGGAATTTTCCACCGGTAAAACAGCCATGATGCAGCAAGGTGTCTGGACGATTGATTCAATTGTAAAGATCAACCCGAACCTCAAAATCGGTATGTTCGCTATTCCACTCAATGACAATGCTTCTGACACGAAATTACCTGTAGGCGTACCGGGATATTACGTGCTGAACAAAAATTCCAAGAATCTGGATGAGGCTAAAAAATTCCTGACTTGGCTCCATACGAATGGACAAAAATATTTGGTTGATTCCTTCAAGCTCATTCCCGCATTTACAGATTTGAAAACGTCTCCAGACCTTGGACCGCTCGCTCAGGATTTGAGCGGATATGTTGAGAAAAACCAAACGATCCCATGGGCCCATACGTTGTGGCCATCCGGTTCCAATCAAGAGTTTGCCAAGCCGCTGCAAGCTTATGTGGGCGGTCAGTTAAACAAAGAGCAGGCCTTGACTGAAGTTCAAAAAATCTGGACGGACCGAGTGAAAAAATAACCTTTCCGGAAGATGACGCGGTGCATGGCTTTCAAAACGAGGCTGTGCACCATGTTTATCAACCTACACCATGAAAGGAAAGGGAGCAGCCCATAATGAAAATGAAAACCCGACAATTGTTCATATATTCAGCTTTTGTGGCTCCGGCAATCCTTTTTTTCGCAGTGATTATTCTGGTTCCGTTCCTGCGGGCGATCATGTATTCGTTTCAGGATTGGAATGGAATCAGCAACGATATCCGTTGGGCCGGATGGGGAAATTATCAAAAAATCTTACAGGACAGCGGTTTTTTTAAATCTTTTTATTTTACCTTTAAGTATGTATTGGCGACGACAATATGCTTGAATGTGTGCGGGCTTTTTCTGGCTCTGGTGCTGAACATGTCGCTTAAAACCCGAAATATGCTCCGTACCATATTTTTCTTGCCATACGTGATCGGCTCGGTCATTATCGGATTTATTTGGCAGTTTATCATCGTGCGACTGTTTGGTGAGATCGGAAAATCAACAGGCTGGCTGCTGTTCCAAAAAAACTGGCTCAGCTTGCCTGAACAAGCCTTCTGGTCGCTCGTTCTCGTTACGGTATGGCATTCCGCTGGATATTTTATGGTAATTTATTTGGCAGCCCTTCAAGGTGTTCCCAAAGATATGCTGGAGGCTGCAGAGATTGATGGAGCCGGGCGTATTAAAAGGTTTTGGCATGTCGTTCTGCCGTTGATTCGTCCTGCGATGACTATCAATCTGTTTCTCGCTATTTCCAGCGGATTTAAAGGATTCGATCTTAATTTCGCTTTGACCAAAGGCGGACCATTCGGTACAACGGAATCGCTTGCCTTTCATATTTATTTGGATGCATTCACGAAAAACCTGTTTACGTATGCAGCAGCCAAGTCTGTCGTATTCTTCCTGGTGCTGGCTTCCATTACGCTCATCCAGGTGGCTGTGATGAAGCGCAGGGAGGTGGAGATGTGAATCAGGATCGTTATTCCATCGGTAAGCTTATCATTGAAGTCCTTATGATTCTGCTTGCCTTGCTGGTCTTTGTCCCTCTTTATATCACTTTTATCAATGGACTGAAAACCTACAATGAAGTTGCAACCTCGACATTGGCGTTGCCTCATGTATTTCAGTTTGCAAATTTTGCGGTTGTATGGAAGCAAATCAACTTTCTTGGCGTGTTTATGAACTCGCTTATTATTACGGTGATCGCCGTGTCCGGTATTTTGCTCGTCAGCTCTGCGGCTGCCTTCCAATTGGTGCGCCGCCCCGGTCTCGCTAGCCAGATTATCTTTCTTGTCATTCTGTCCTCACTCGTGATCCCATTCCAGACGATGATGATACCGTTGGTGAAGGTGGCTCAAGAGCTGAAGCTGATCAATACACTGTACGGCATCATCATTATGTACTGGGGCTTTGGCGTACCGTTCGCGCTTTTCCTGTTTCATGGTTTTATCAAATCCATACCGCGAGAGCTTGAGGAGGCTGCCTTGATCGATGGCAGCGGAACCGTTGGCGTGTATTTCCGCATCTTACTTCCACTTCTAAAGCCGATTACAACAACCGTTGCGATTCTCAATTCGCTTTGGATATGGAACGACTTTTTGCTGCCGTTGATTACATTAAGCTCCAAGAAAAATCAAACGATTCCGCTTGCCTCATCGGTTTATTTCGGGCAGTACACAAACGAGTGGCACCTGGCTATGGCTGCGCTGACGATGGCCGTGATACCGATCATTATTTTCTTCCTGTGCATGCAGCGGTATATTATCCAAGGCATAACAGCCGGAGCGGTGAAAGGATAGCAAGTGCGGTTTAAACCCGCAGTGAATTCGGCTGCTGGAAAGAGCTATCCAAGATTGTTGAGGGGAGAAAGTCAATTCCAAGCCGTACAAGAATGCCTCCAAAACCACCTTGCAGGGAGGGTTGGAGGCATCTATTTGTATGCAGCCGGATATCCATATTGTATAAATATACATTTCCGCAGTGCCGATAGCCTCAACAATTATGAAAATTTTTATTGTTTTGAACTACTGTGTTTACTCATTTTCTCTCTAATTAAGAAACCTGAGCTTGATATATGGCCAACCTGCGATGAAAGGGAAACAGGCAATTGTGGGCTTTTCCGTGGGAGAGGTTGCGCAACGCTTGTGGAATTTTGATTTTTTCGAGATAAGCCAGAAAGATCTTGACACTGCCGAAGCTGGTGGCATTGTGCAGCGTGAATTCGCTCTTGATTTTGCTGACGGGTGTGGTAGATTTTACCTTAAAGGTGCTCCTTTCTTTGGATGATGTTGTTCTAGTCAAACACCATTCTACCAAAGATTCGGAGCCCTTTTCATATTTTCAGCGAGCGGAACTCTCCAATTCAGGATAATAACTGCTTAATAATTCGCTTTACAACGTACAGAGCATCGTCTCCAAATTTTGCGTTAATTGGTCAGCCTTAGTTATTATGTAGAAAATTGCGATAAAAGAAGTAATATACGATTTTTTTATGATTACCTATCCAAGATTCGAATTTTAGCTTTTATACAAGTCCGGCTACAATTAATTCATGAAATAAATCTTCAAAAAATACTGAGTAATAAGGGGGTTTTGAATTTTGAATCAAAAGGAAACGTGTATAGCACTTATCCATGCTACGATGAACTCGGTTCAGCCTATTGTAGAGGCGTTTCAGGAATATGCACCGCATATCAAGTTGCTTCATTTTATGGACGAAGGATTGATCTCCGAGTTGAACGAGACGGGAGTCATATCTCCAGCCATGGTCAGGCAATTAGCTTCGTTAATGGAACGAGCGGAAAACAGCCGTGCGGATGGGATTATGCTTACCTGTTCATCGTTTACTCCGCATGTGGAAGGAATTAAGCACCTCTTCAGTAAACCGGTTCTAAGTGCTGATTACAGTATGCTTAAGCATGCCGTTAAACTGGGCAGGCGTATTGGCGTGGTTGCTACGGTCGGGGCGGCCGGTCCGACAACAACAATGTTAATTCATGAGATAGCCGAGCAGCAAGGTGCTAAAGTAAATGTCGAAACTGTTGTCTTGACGGAAGCGTTCGAAGCGTTGCAGCAAGGGAACCAGCCTAAGCATGATGAACTGATCGGGCAGTATCTGTATGAAATGGCAAGTCGCTGCGATGTGATTGTCCTTGCGCAAATGTCTATGGTTCGTGCTTTGAAGAAAATAACTAAGCAGCCGATTCCGATTTTGACCAGTCCGGAAATAAACGTTAAAGCTATGCTGTCCTTGCTATCTTGCCATGACTAAAGAAGATATAATGGCAAAATAGAACGGATACAATTGGAATTATTATGGATTACATTGCTAATCCGTTTTATACAGAAGTGGATGATCCATAGAGCGAATGAGGTATGGTATGAGGCGATATTGCTGGATGTTAATAGGTGCAAGCGGTTCTATTAAAAAGTTGAAAACGCTTTAAAGACATTTATATCAAAAGGCTCCGCCTTTTGGCCATTTTTTGAAAACACATTCGTTTAGGAGGAAAATCACCAATGCTATCTATATTAGGCTTTCTAATGGTTTCGGTCTTCATGTATCTCATTATGAGCAAAAGGCTCTCAGCGTTAGTCGCTTTAATTCTTGTACCTGTTGTGTTCGCCCTAATGGGAGGGTTCGCCCCTGACTTGGCTAATATGATGTCAGCCGGAATAAAAAACATTGCCCCGACGGGAGTTTTGTTAATATTCGGTATTTTATACTTTGGCATTATGATTGATGCGGGATTGTTTGATCCAGTTGTTAACCAGGTTCTAAAGTTAGTTAAAGGAGACCCGTTAAAAATCGCTGTGGGTACTGCTGTTCTAGTCCTTGTTGTTTCTCTCGACGGGGATGGAGCGACGACGTTTATGATTACGGTCTCTGCCATGCTGCCTCTATACAAAAAGCTTAAAATGAATCCATTGATCTTAGCTTGTATTGCGATGATGGGTAACGGTGTAATGAATATTCTTCCGTGGGGAGGTCCAACCGCAAGGGTCATGAGTTCCTTGCACCTGGAGTCATCCCAGGTGTTCACACCTTTAATACCTGCCTTGATTGCGTCTGCTGCATATTCGCTATTAGTTGCTTATCACTTTGGGTTAAAAGAGCGTAAGAGGCTTGGGGTTATCCAGTTAGACAGTGCATTTGACACAGAGTCTCACCTTAACGCAGAACTGACAGCGGCATTGCAGCCTTTCGAGCTGCGCCGTCCAAAGCTGTTATGGTTTAATTTCCTCCTGACCCTTACACTTTTGGTTGGTCTTATTTTCAATGTATTGCCGCTTAACGTAATGTTTATGATTGCTACGGCGGTTGCATTGGCAATCAATTACCCTAACCTGAAAGATCAGCAAAAACGAATCGCAAGTCATGCAGGTAATGCGCTTGCTGTAGGATCCATGGTTTTCGCAGCTGGAATCTTTACAGGAATTTTATCTGGAACTAAGATGGTGGATGCTATGGGGCATGCAGTGGTTGCCCTTATACCTGACTCTCTTGGGAATTATTTGGCTATAATAACAGCGCTTACAAGTATGCCATTTACCTTCTTTATGTCCAATGACGCATTTTATTTCGGAATACTTCCTATTATTGCAGAGGCGGCTGCGAAATATGGAATCCCTGCAGAGGTTATTGGCAGAGCCTCATTACTCGGACAAACCGTACACTTGCTGAGCCCACTAGTTGCTTCCACTTATTTGCTTGTCGGTCTTGTGGGAGTAAACTTCGGTGATCATCAACGTTTTACGATGAAATGGGCAATCGGTACTACAATCGTCATGCTTATCGTTTGTTTAATTACTGGGGTTATCTAGAATATATGATCTGTAATGAAAGCATCACAAATAAAGAGGAGGGCCTGCGTTTGAAGTGGTCATATCCGTATGCAACACCTGAAACTACCTTGCCAATTCTCGGATATCGGGGTGAGGCGGACGATGTGTTTCCCCTTTTGAAGGAACTCGGCTATAAGGGAATTGAGCCTTTTGTTCGTAATCCAAAGGACTTCGACGTTAAACGGTTCACCAAGCAACTGGACAAACACGGCCTGGAAGTAGCTGCTGTGGGAACCGGACCTGTAGTAAGCGAGGACAAACTTACTTTGTCAGCTGCAGATCCCGCTGTACGTGAAGCAGCCGTTAATAGGGCAATGGAAATCGTTGAATTTGCTTCGCTTTTTGGGTCTCAGGTAAGCATAGGCAAGCTGAGAGGTGATCTAGATATACATCAGCCGCAACAATCCCTATCATGGATTAGGGGAGGTCTCGAGCGAATCTGCGAACATGCCGAGCGATACAGCATCCGAGTAACACTGGAGCCGCAAAATAAAAAAAACGTAAATAACCTGAATACAACCAAGGAAACGATTCAGTTTATCCATGATTTGCAAATACCGAATTTAAAGCTTATGCTTGACGTTTATCACATGAACGAGGAAGACCGCTCTGTCACTCAAGGTTTTTGGGATGGGAAAGAGCTGTTGACTTATGTCCATGCGGCCGACACAGATCGGCAGCCTCCCGGGCAAGGCAGTTTTGATTATTTGAAAGTTTTACGTATGCTCCAATCCTTGAATTACTCGGGTTATATAACAATGGAAATCAGTCAAAAGCCTGACAGTTTCGAGGCAGCGAAATCGGCCGTTCAGCATCTGCAAGCTCTGTTGCATTTATTAAAAGACTAGGTATAGAAAAATAATTACAAGTCGGGTCAGTATTACGGTTCGAAACAATCGAATCCCTTTCGCTTTATGTTCATGCATGAGCGGAGGGTTTTTCTTCTTTGTTTTCAAGACTTTCGGATAGGACCAGTCGTTTCCTATATGATGGTTATACTCATTTTTTGTCATAAGAATGAAACAGGAGGGGAAGCACCGCGATATCACGAAATGGGGAACATCTTGTGGAAAAAGGCAAGGTATGCAAAAATCCTATGGATGGCGATTCGTTATCCATATTTTATTTTGTTTCGCGGAAGCTCTATTCTTAAGATGAAAACATCATCTTGAACATGGAGGTTTGACGAAATGCTGAAAATCGGTGTAATTGAGGGGAACGGCATCGGGCCGGAAATTACGAAAGCTACCTTGGAAGTGCTGGAAGCTACCGGATTACCTTTTGAGTGGATTCAGATCCCGACTGCGCAGCAATCGCTGGAGCGCTATGGGCATCCACTTGCTCCAGAAGTCATTCAAATGATCAAAGAAGTAAAAGTATCGATCAAAGGACCTTTGATCGTGGAGAAGCAAGCCGGCCGAATCAATTGTGTACAGCCGGATGGTTCTGAAATCACCTATCCGTCGATCAACAATGCCATACGGCGGGAACTCAAACTGTTCGTCGCACCCAGACCCATTCGGGGTTTCAAAGGGATTTCCGGCTCATTCGAGAGGCTTGATGTTGTTATCATGCGTGAGATTACCGAAGACGTCTACAGCGCTTTAGAACATAAGATCGGCGATTACGCTGCTGAAGCGATCAAGCTGACAACCCGCGAAGCCGTCGTGCGAGTGGCCAGGTTTTCTTTCGAATATGCAAGGAAGCACAAACGGAAGAAGGTAACCTGCGTTCACAAAGCCAATGCACTAAGTTATACAGACGGCCTATTTCTGCAGTGCTGTCGTGAAGTGGCACTCGAGTATCCTGATATCCTTTTTGAAGATTTCATGGTGGATGCGACTTGTTATTTTATGGTCAAAGATCCGTCGAAATTTGATATAATCGTAACGTCGAATCAGTACGGGGATATTCTCTCGGATTTAGCTGGCGGTCTGGTGGGATCTCTTGGTCTTGCTCCGGGTGCTAATATAGGTGAGAATTGCGCGGTTTACGAAGCTTCCCATGGCGCAGCTCCCGATATAGCGGGAAAAGGCATTGCCAATCCGATTGCGTTAGTACTTTCTGGCGCGGAGATGCTTTCCAATCTCGGTTATCCGAACGAGGGGAAGGCGATCGTCGAGGCTACCCACGAGGTCGTAAGCTCGGGGAAAACGCTGACTCCCGATTTGGGCGGTACGGCTTCGACAACCGAACTAACCGCCGCGATCGTTCAAATGCTCAAGGTCAAACTTCATGCAACACCAACCATATAAAAAAGTTATCGACAGAAATAATTTCTGTGAATTTCAACTTTTCAAAGAATTGTTGTACAGTGGATTTAAGTGTTGAAAGCACTAACTCAGATTGGGGGCAGAGCACCTATTCGAAAAAGCCCTTCACGATGATTGTGACGGCAGGCGCGGGCGGGATATTCGGTCCGAAGAATATGTCTGACGAAGCCAAGGCATACTGGAATGAAAAGTTAAAAGTACTGAGTGAAACCGAACAATGGAAATTAGAACTCCAGAAAGTGGGTCTCCAGAATGGATATCTTGGCAGTGACGCATTTTATAAGTATCTGGAAAAGGAAGATGCCACTTATCTGAAGACCTATGAAAAACTCGGTATCGCGAAAGATAAATAAGGCGTTGGGAAGAGAAGGATCCTTCTCTTCCGCGCTTTTTTGCGTTAGGAGGTGAAACGATGGACATTTCCGACTGGGAAATCATCAAAGTGTTGGCGAAGGAAAAAAACATCACGAAAACTGCCGAAAATCTGTACATTTCTCAACCGGCACTCACCAAACGGATCCAGCAGATCGAAAGCGAATTCGGAGTTCAACTCGTTCAGAGAGGGCGCCGAGGTGTCCATTTTACTCCGGAGGGGGAGTATATGGCTCTATACGCGGAGGAGATGCTGACACGTTACCGGCAAATGAAAGATACGATTTCGAACATGCAAAAGACAGTTACCGGCACTTTACGGGTGGGTGCCTCCAATTACTTTACAAGGTTTAAGTTGCCCCGTATTCTCAAGCTCTACAAAGAACGGTATCCGAATGTCGAATTTCAAGTGAAAAGCGGCTGGGGTTCTGAAATTTACAACTTAGTGTATAACCAAGAAGTCCACGTCGCTTTCATCCGAGGCAATTACGAATGGAATGACAAGAAACATTTGATCTCCGAGGAGAACCTCTGTGTCGCGAGCAGCATACCGATTCACCTGAATGATCTTCCTCGATTACCGAGAATCGTATATCAAGCGGATAACAAATTTAGACAATGGGTGAACCAGTGGTGGTACCGAAATTATTCCGTTCCTCCATACATCGGTATGGAGGTTGACAAATCCGACACTTGCAAAGAAATGGTTTTGAATGGTTTGGGTTACGCAATTCTCGCCAGATCGGTGCTGGACGATTCGGTCGGACTTCATACGATAGATCTTACCGATCAAGATGGAGTACCACTGAAGCGTGAAACCTGGATGTTTTACCAGGACGATTTCTTAAAGTTGAATGTATTGCGGACGTTTGTTGAGTTTGTGGAAAGTGTGGATTTTCGTGACCTGACATAATCTGATATAAAGAAAGAGAATGGCTCGCATGTGGGGGATGAGAATGTAAGCGAAAATCGGGCGTGATTTGAGGATGAAGTTTTTTTATCCTTACGGCACTGCAGAGACTGAGGCGCCTGTCGCCTGTTCTGGGCAGTTCCTGTAAAACGGAAGAGGTGTAACCGTCTGGCTCCGGGGCAGGGAGATAGACTGGCACCTTCAGGCAAAATCGGCTAATGAAAGTAACAAGAATCAATCGTTATCATAGAAGAATGGAATGGACAACTCTGCTTAATCCGTAAGAATGAACGTGTTTCTACAATAGATTTTGGTTATGATCCGCTATTCAATATCGCTATTATTTTTTTGAAACCGATTATAATACACTACAGCTAAGATCAGTCAATCTAAGATGGAGGCAGATGGTTCTAGTGGATGTAAGAAAGCAACTCGTCGAAGCAGGCCGTTATTTGTTGAACAATCAATTGGCCTGGGGTACTTCCGGCAACATGAGCGCAAGATTGGATCAAGACAAAATGCTGATTACCGCATCAGGCACCTATATGGGGGAACTTGATACGGAAAGTTTCGTGGAATACCACATTGGTACGGGAACATATACCGGCAGCCGCAAGGCTTCGAAGGAAACCCCGTTCCATGTGGCAATCTATCGGCAGCGTCCGGACGTGAATGCCATATTGCATTCGTCGCCTTTTTATACCACGCTTCTCGCATGCTCGAATATTCCGATCGTGTCGGAGTTGTTCATCGAAACTATGTATTATCTCGAAGACATCGCCTATGTGGATTATATGCATCCGGGAACGCATGAATTGGCGGATTCCATTGAGAAGCAAGCTCGTAAATCCAACATTATTCTCATGCGGAACCACGGCGTGGTCGTCTATGACGATTCCGTCAAGGAGGTTCAAATGCGGCTGGAAACATTGGAAATGGCATGCCGTATGATCGTAATGGCCAGAGCGTCGGGGATCGCCATGGAGCAAATTCCGAAGACAACGGTAAGAAGCTTTCTTGAAGATTCCAAATACAAGCCGAGAAAGAAACCTGCGCTTGAAAGCGGTACAAATTCGAAAGGTAAAGAAGAAGTCGATTGAACAAAACAATTGACCGGTATGCCGGGATCGCCTTCCTTGCCCTAGGGCGTAAGCGAAAGCTTCCGAATATCAAGCAGCTCCTACGGCAGCAAAGTAGGACCCAACGGCTATCCCATCCTGCAAGTAACGAAAGAAGCCTTGAATCTAGCTCACGGTTAGATCATGGGACCTCACAACTCCGGCTCTCAAACGATGGAAACTGCATTTTACTGCGTTGGCTGAAGGTGTTAAAACGAAGGATTTAGGCAGAACTACGCTGACGAGCGAGATTTCGCAAGCCATCGTCGAAGGGATTAACCGCTGACCCGGAAATCGAGTTGCAGCGGTAAGTCCGCTGGAACTGTTCCTATAGGGAGAAACAACTTGTGCAAAGGAGTGGGCATATATGATTGGAGTCGTAGCAGACGACACGACGGGTGCAAACGATATTGGAATTATGTTCGTAAACGGCGGATATACCGCTAAAGTCGTTACTTTTAATGAGCACGCGTATACCATGGAGAACGGGGCCTCAGACGTACTGATCCTGGACACGGACAGTCGGTTGGATTCCCCGGAAGAAAGCTACCGCAAAGTGTTTGAGGCGACGAACCAGTTGATGAAGATGGGGTGTACGACCTTCTTCAATAAAACCTGTTCCGTTTTCCGAGGTAACGTGGGGAAAGAACTGGACGCCATGATGGATGCCACAGGTGAGGATTTCGCGGTCATTATCCTGGCATTTCCCAAAAACGGCAGAACCACGCGGAATGCCATTCACCAAGTGAATGGGGTTTTGCTCGAACAAACGCCATTTTCACGGGATCCCGTCCATCCCATGCTGCAATCCAACTTGGTGGAAATCCTTCAGCGGCAAACGTCCCGCCAAGTCGAATCCATTTCTATCGATACCGTAAGAAACGGAGCCGAGGAATTACGCCAGATGATCGATCGCCTGAAAGATCGCTGTATCTATTGCATCATCGACGGCGAGACGCAGGAGGATCTTAGGATCATAGCAGAGGCTGTAAGCGACCTCAAAGTCATCGCTGGGAGTTCGGCCATCGCAGAAGAACTTCCCAAATTCATGGGAGCGTCTCAGACAGATAACCCGCTTCATGGACTGGAAATCCGTGATCGTTGCGGCGTGTTGGTGATCTCTGGAAGTTTGACTCCCAACACCCTGCAGCAAACCGCCTATTTCATTCATATCGGAAAGCCTGTTATCATCTTGGATTCTCGCCGCATTTTCAGCTCCGATCGGGAAGAGGAAATCATGCGAGTCATACGCGAAGCACAGCCGCTTCTCGAGTCCGGCTTTGATGTACTGGTTATGGCGGATAATAGCGACAAGGTCGTCGAGCAAACAAAGGCGCTGGGTGAGCAACAAGGAATGGATCCTCTCGCTACGAGTAAACTGGTCTCCGCTGCTCTGGCTGAAGTGGCTAAGCGTTTGGTGGATAACACAGGACTCAGACGCCTGGTTGTAGCAGGTGGAGATACATCGGGTACGGTCAGCAGAAAACTTGGATTCACCGGCAATTACGTGCTAAAGGAAATCGAAACGGGTGTCCCCTCGGGACTGTCCCTGGGCCATGAAATGCTAATCGTTTTGAAATCGGGAAGTTACGGCAAACCGGAATTCTTGGATAAGGCAGTTAACCACTTGAAAGAATTTTAGTCATTCTTAATTACTTGAAAACGGGTTCAAGTCCGCTTGGCCTAAAGACATCGGGGGACTAAACACACTTCTGGGGATAGAGCCCTCATTCCACTTTAATAATTGAAGGCTTTTTTGCACATTCTTGTGTATTCTTAGTGATGAATAAGAGGAGGTCGCTTTCCAGCGTGTGCTCATCGCGGGTATCGGGTTCGTGGTTCGTGTTTAGTGGCACGTGGCTTGTGGCTCGTGGTTCGTGGTTCATGGTTCGTGGCTCATGGTTCGTGGTGCGGTTACGGCATTGCATGACAGTCTGGCGCACTCCGTGCAATTATCAGGAAAATGTCAAGTTAGTTACTCCGAAAATAGCGTTCCAAGTCTTATAGCTGGAATTCCTCATGCTAATTCTACGTATTTTGGCTGATATCCAGCATATCCCCTCTATTAGAGTTAGTTTTTCCAGTTAGATTGATTTCAGGCGATATCCACACTGGATTAGCGTTACAATTTCCATCTATTTTCTTTCCTTCCGTAGCGGCCCCGACAAATCATGGTCTCCTCTAGATTGAAAGCAGCCTTTGAACATCGCTTCTCGCCCCATCACTTAAGTAACATCCAAAAAGCAGCCGGACTCATTATTGGATTTTCGAACCCCCGCTCTGATGGGAATTTCCTACAAAAAAGACGCTTCCATTTCCACTTACATGGTGGTTTTGGAGGCGTCTTTGTACATAGTTTGGGACTGATTCATTCACTGATACCCTTTTGGGACAGCCTTTTTGTGCGTCGCACGAATATTTGTAACGACAGGTCTTTCTAGGACCCTCTTCGCGAGACTCTGGGGAAAGCGGGCAGTCCCACTCCAAAATATTATTTCGTCGATAGGCTGCGATTTCCAGTGCTGTCTATTTGAGCAATGGTAAACTCCGAGAGGTAATATTTATCTGTAAAGTTGTATTATATCGTCTTATTCATGTTTGTTTCCGCATTTGCAAATTTTGATGAGCCAAGTGTGGCTGCTTAAGGTTTTTATCAATCCGAAAAAGCCAATTTAGCCGCTAATTAAAGGACAATATGACAAGTAATAAGTCATATATTACATTGTTTGCCCAAAACCTGCGATATATAATTTCCTTGTAACAATATAGTACAACAGGACAATATATAACAACTGGTTACAGTACAAGTGCGTACGAGGAGGAAAAATATGCGTTACATGGTCGGAGTAGATGTCGGAGGAACCTTTACTGACGTAACATTGGTTGATTCACATTCAGGAGAGATATTGAACCATAAAGTTCCTTCCACGCCTGAAGACCCATCCCGGGCTATCATGAACGGCGTTGTGCAAATTCTGGAGCTGAACGAAGTTCCTGTGTCGGAGGTTCGTTATCTGGCTCACGGCACAACAGTGGCCACCAACTCACTGATCGAAAGAAAAGGAGCACTCACGGGGCTTCTTGTCACAGAAGGATTCCGTGATTTGCTTGAAATCGGGCGTCAAACCCGCCCAAGTCTTTACGATTTTTTCAAGGAAAAGCCGGAACCGGTCATTCCCGGCCATCTGCGGTTGGAGGTCGACGAACGCCTGTATGCGGACGGCAGCGTACGAAAACAGTTGGATCGTGACCGTCTGCGTGAAGCAATTGAACACTTGAAGAGTGAAGGTGTACAATCGATCGCGGTATGTTTTCTCTTCTCCTACCTCAACCCGGAGCACGAGAAACAAGCAGTAGAGGAAATTCGGAGGCTGTACCCGGAAGCCTACGTGTCCGCTTCTCATCAGGTGGTACCGGAGTTTAGAGAATATGCACGCTTAAGCACAACAGCTCTAAACGCGTACCTTGGTCCGGTTATGCAGCGGTATATGGAAAATTTTCAGGAATCCGTCCGTAAGGCGGGCATTCCGGTAGATCCATACATTACGCAATCGAACGGCGGTATCATTTCGATTCAAGAATCTGTAGCAAATCCGGTACGTACTGCAGTGTCCGGACCAGCAGCCGGTGTCGTGGCGGCAGCACATCTGGCCGAGCTGACAGGTTATAAAAATATGATTACGTTTGACATGGGAGGCACTTCGGCTGACTTTAGTTTAATTGAGAACGGCGAGCCCAAAATTTCGATGGAACGTGAAGTTGAAGGTTTCCCCGCACGCATTCCGATGTTGGATATTCATGCATGCGGTGCGGGTGGAGGATCGATTGCATGGCTGGATGCCGGCGGTGCGTTGAAGGTAGGGCCGGAAAGCGCCGGGTCCATGCCTGGACCCGCAGCTTACGGACGTGGCGGAACGCGGCCGACCGTGACAGACGCTAATACGATACTCGGCCGTTTGAATCCAAATGGTATTTTGGGCGGAAGAATGATTCTAGATGTGGAAGCGTCGAAACGGGTCGTGCAGGAACACATTTGCGACCGAACGAATCTATCGCTGCTTGAAGCGACAATGGGCATCCTTTCTGTGGTGAACGCAAACATGACACGGGCGATCCGCTTAATCTCCGTGGAGAAAGGATACGATCCCCGGGAATTTACGCTCGTTTCCTTTGGCGGTGGAGGTGGGCTTCACTGTGGTGCATTGGCGCGTGAACTCGGTATTCCCCGGATTCTGGTTCCGCCTTCACCGGGTACATTTTGTTCGCTTGGCCTTCTGGTGACGGACGTTCGCTCCGACTATGTCCGGTCCTCGCTGCTTGAATCAAGTGCAAGCAGTATGGAGACAATCCGCGGGCTTTTTGCCGGTATGGAGCAAGAGGGAGCGGCAATGCTGGAGAAGGAAGGCATAACAGAAGCGAAGCGCAGATTTGTACTTGGACTGGATTTGCGGTTTAAGGGACAAAATTACGAACTAACGATCCCCGTCGAATGGTCTGAATTGACTGGCGAAGGGATGCAAGGGATATTGACGCGTTTCCATGAGCAGCATGAGAAAAATTACGGATACTCCAACCGGACAGGAATCGTGGAGTTCGTCAATTATCGGGTCACTGCTCTTGGTGAGCTGCCCAAGGCGACACTGCAGCGTGGGGATGAGAACGGCAGCCGGACGGTGCAATCATCATTGTACAGGGAAGTGTACTTCTCGGAAGCAGATCGTCCGGATTATTACCAGACGGCTATTTATCAGCGGAGCGAACTGGTTCCCGGGGATCGGGTCACGGGTCCAGCTATCATTGAACAGATGGATTCTACGATCCTGCTGCTGCCGGGGCAAACCATGCAAGTGGATGCATACCGCAATCTGCTGATTCATACCTTTGGCGAGGAGGAACAACAATGAAACGGATAGATCCCATTACATTAGAAATTGTCGGAAATTTGCTGCTCTCCGTTGCGGAAGAGATGGGCGTTACGTTGGTGAAGACGGCTTACTCCACCAATATTAAAGAGAGAAAAGATTGCTCGACAGCGCTGTTTGACGGAAAGGGACAAATGATTGCGCAAGCTGAATATGTGCCTATGCATCTTGGGTCGATGCTCGGCGTCGTCACCGAGGTGTTAAAGAAGTTCCCGGTGCAGTCGCTGCGTCCTGGTGATATGTTCATTACAAATGATCCTTATGCTGGAGGCGGGACTCATTTACCCGATATCACGATGGTATCACCTGTTTTTATCGATGAACGGTTGGTAGCTTTCGTGGCCAATATTGCGCATCATTCGGATATCGGCGGGATGGTACCCGGCAGTGTATCGGCGAATTCGGACAACATCTATCAGGAAGGGCTGCGGATTCCATTAGGACGGATTTGTCAGGCGGGAGAGCTTGTCCAGGAGACTTATGACTACATTATCCTGAATACCCGGACCCCTGTGGAGCGGAGCGGAGATCTCGATGCGCAAATCGCCTCGAATATTGCAGGAGCGAAACGGATGGGTGAAGTCGTGCGGAAATACGGTGCGGATTATTTTGCCGAATGTACCGATGCTCTGCTGGACTATGCGGAACATCTGATGCGTGCCGGGATCCGTACGCTGCCGGAGGGAACCTACACGTTTGAAGATTATTTGGATGATGCAGGCGCCAACTCGGATACTCCGATTCCGATTCGGGCTGCGATCACGATCGTGGACGGCATGGCAAAAGTCGATTTCGCGGGAACGAGTCCACAGGTGCCTGGTCCGCTGAATATGACATATTCGGGACTTCTGACAACGGCCTTCTATTGCTTCAAAGCGGTTGCCGGACAATCAATTTTTGCGAATCAAGGGATTTACCGGGCTTTGCAGGTAACGGCACCCGAAGGATCGATTGTCAACTGCAAGCTGCCGGTTCCAGTGGGACAGAGGATCGATACAGCCCAACGGGTGGTAGATGTGATCTTGGGGGCATTAGCCCAAGTGGCCCCAGAACGTGTCCTGGCGGCGTGCAACAGTGTCGTGACATCGGCTATTTTCTCGGGTACAAACCTGAAGACTGGCAATTATTTCGTTTATCTTGAAACGATCGCAGGGGGGGCCGGGGCACACAGTCGTGGAGACGGGTTAAGCGGCGTTCAAGTGCATATGACCAACACATCGAACCTGCCGGTGGAGGCGTTGGAGCGCGAATACCCGGTATTGGTGGAGCGGTATCAACTGCGGACTGATTCGGGAGGAGCAGGACGGTTCCGGGGTGGCCTCGGCATTCAAAGAGACTTCCGAATTTTGAACGATGGAATGAGCTATACAGGTCTTGGTGACCGCCATAAGTTCTCTCCATGGGGCTTGGAAGGCGGAAAGAGTGGAAGTCCGGGCAGCTTCAAGGCCGCTCTGGGCGGAGGCGAACTCAAGCAGCTGGGCTCTAAAATATCCGGGATTACGCTGAACAAAGAGGACTTAGTGAGCGTTTGCTCACCGGGATCAGGCGGTTACGGAAATCCATATGAACGCCCGGCGGAGTCAGTGCTCACAGATGTGCGTGAAGGGAAAGTTTCCTTGGAATCGGCGCAAGGGGATTACGGGGTTGTGTTGGTGAATTCCCCTGCGGGCTTACAGATCGACGAATTGGCGACTATTGAATTACGAAACGGAGTAAAGGCCTAAAAGAGGTGAAAGCGAGACAATGAAGCTGATTGGAATCGGGGATAACGTTGTTGATTATTATCAAGACCAAGGGCTGATGTATCCGGGAGGCAATGCTTTGAATGTAGCGGTCGCCAGTAAACGAAACGGTGCGAGTGCATGCGCTTATCTGGGAATCGTTGGGGATGATGCGGAAGCGGAGCATGTTGTGAAATGCATGGGGGAAGAAGGAATCGATTTCTCCCGTATTCGCCGGGCATACGGCCTTAGTGGCAAAGCAGTCGTTGCTCTAAATGAAGAGGGCGATCGGATTTTCGTAGGTACTAACCGTGGAATCCGGTTACAGTCCTTGCTTATGCTTAAGCTTACCCAGGATGATCTCGACTATATCAATGAATATGACGTCGTGCATACAAGTGTGAATAGTGATATCGAGCACGAGCTGTCCCGTTTGGCGCATAAACCGCTTTCATTTGATTTTTCCACAACGAAGCGATGGAATAAAGCATATTTGCAGCTTGTTTGCCCGTATTTGACCTATGCTTTTTTCTCGGGCAGCGACATGTCTCACAGCGAAATCAGTTCCTTGTTCGAGGAAGTTCATCAGTTGGGAGTACAAGTAGTTGGTGTGACAAGAGGGGCGGAGCCTGCTATGTTTTCGAAAGACGGCATCATCTGCAGCCAACCTCATATGACGGGCAATGTCATCGATACGATGGGCGCCGGCGATTCTTTTATCGGGGGGTTCCTTGCACATTATCACGAGTATCGGGATATGCAGGCTGCTCTCATTCAAGCTTCACGGTCGGCTGCGGTAACCTGCGGGCATTACGGCGCTTTCGGATACGGCAAGAAAAAACAATAATCAAGATTACAGGAGGACTATCCAAATGGTAAACTCAGCACCTTATATGAATGCAAATACGCAGCTTGAACAGATCTTTGAGGCTTTTAAACAAAGAACGATTACCCGAGTGTTTTACGTGGCGTGTGGCGGTTCATCAGCACTTATGTATCCGAGTAAATATTTCATTGACCGCGAATCCAGCAAGATTACAGCTGAAATTTATAGCTCCAATGAATTCATTCACAGAAATCCCCAATCATTGGGCGAGCATTCATTAGTTATTTTATGTTCGCATAAAGGCAAAACTCCGGAAACGACGGAGGCCGCCAAATTTGCTAAAAGCAAAGGTGCTTTAACAGTTTCGCTGATGTATGTGGAGACGGCCCCGCTTGCCGATGAGTCTGATTTCATTGTTAACTACAGCTGGATTTCGGCCGGAAATATGGAGCCGCTCCCGGAAATTATGAACTATGCGATCCTTTATAAATTGGCTATGGGGCTTTTGTATGTGAAAGAAGGCAACAAAAAATATGAAAAGCTGATTAGCAGCCTGGAGAACCTTGGCACTGTATTCGAGCGAGTCATGAAGCAGAATGCAGATCAGGTACAAGCATATGCCGAGCAATATAAGGACGAAAAAATCATGTATACGATGGCTAGTGGAGCAAGTTACGGCATGGCGTACTCCTTCGCTATATGCATATTGATGGAGATGCAGCGGATTCATTCTCACGCCATTCATGCAGGGGAATTTTTTCATGGGCCGTTCGAGATACTGGATAAGGATGTTCCATTCATTTTGCTGATGGGCTTGGATGAAACTCGTCCTTTGGAAGAGCGGGCACTAACGTTCCTAAAACAATACGGGGAAAAGCTGATTGTGGTCGATGCCAAAAATTTTGATCTTACCGGCATTGATGAAGAAATGAAAGGATATCTGGCTCCGCTCGTCATCAATGTCGTACTGCGCATGTTTGCCCTGGCGTTGTCGAAAAGTAGAAATCATCCTCTCGAGACTCGGCGTTATATGTTCCAGGTTCCTTATTAATATAGAGCAATCTTAAAACCATCCCTACGGACATGGCACAGATGTATTCACTGTGCTGTGGCCGTTTTTTGGACAAAGAGCAGCCTGAAGTAATACGTAAAGGCAGGTGAAAGACAAGTGAAGAACAAGCTGGACCCCACTATTTCAACTCCGCTGTATATCCAGTTGGCAGAGCAGTTCCGGGAATTGATTCAATCGGATCAGCTGCAGTTTGGAGACAGATTTCCCGCCGAGATGGATTTGGCCGGGGAGTATGAGGTTTCCCGTATTACCGTCCGCAAGGCGATTGAAGATTTGGTGAATGAGGGGATATTAGCCCGGAAGCAGGGCAAAGGGACTTTCGTATCCAAGCCGAAAATCGACCGGGAGCTTGTGAACGTGACTAGCTTCACCGATCGTATGCAGGCACGAGGGATGACTGCAGGAGCCAGATCGATGGGCGTCAAAGTAACGCCGGCATCCCTGAAGATGGCATTATTACTGGGAGTACCGGAAAACTCAGAGATCGCTGAAATTCAGAGGCTTCGGCTCATTAACGACGAACCGGTTTCGCTGGAAACCTCCTACTTGTCGTTGGAACGGTGTCCGGGGATTCAGCATGAAATTCTGGTTGATCAATCCCTATATCAGATACTCGATAAAAAGTACGGGCTGCGGCCTGCATATTCCAGTAAAACGCTGGAACTCGTCTATGCCTCGCCAAGCGAGAGCAGGCTGTTGAATACCGTAAAAGGCGCGTCCATGTTTCTGATGACCGCATTAGTCTATTCGGAACAAAGACAAGTTATGGAATACGTTAAAATTATTTCACGCGGAGACCGATTCCGATTTCAAATGTAAAATGTAGAATGTAAAATGGACCACTCTTCATCAATACAAGACGATAATACAACAAAATCTGAATATAGTAGAAGAAGCTAGAACCGTCTGAACCAGCTGATTCCGTACCACGCATTTTTTACAAAATACGATATGAATTTACAAGGAAAGCATACAGTATTGCATGGAATGAAATGTGACATGAATATATAATTAGTTATAGATAGAGAAGTGAATTGTGTTATGTTCATGTTAGATTTATAGTGGTCAAATAGTCTTGAAGCGATTGCATCGTTGGTAGGCGAACAAAGCTGGGAGTGATACTCATGAATGATGCCCTATTGAAAATTAGCAACCTTACTGCAGAGTTTAAGACGGACAAGGGTGTATTCCCGGCTATTAGCGGAGTTAATTTAACGATTGATAAAGGGGAAATATTGTGCATTGTCGGTGAAAGTGGGAGCGGTAAAACCGTGGCGTCACTTTCCTTGATGAAGCTCATTCCTGCGGTAGGGAAAATAACGACAGGAGAGATCTCGTTTGAAGGTCGGGATTTGCTGAAGGTTAGCCAAAAAGAAATGTCACAAATCAGGGGGAAGTCCATTGCGATGATTTTTCAGGACCCGATGATGGCTTTGGACCCCGTATATACATGCGGCAGCCAGGTTATTGAAGCCGTTCGAATTCATGAAAAAATATCCCATCAAGGTGCCTATGACAAGTCGGTAGAGCTGTTGAAGCAAGTTGGCATCCCTCACCCGGAAAGATGTATGAATGCTTATCCACATGAGCTTTCCGGGGGGATGTGCCAGCGAATTAGTATTGCGATGGCGCTGTCATGCAACCCTAAGCTTCTTATCGCAGATGAGCCGACCACGGCGCTTGATGTAACGGTACAGGCGCAAATTCTGGAATTGTTGAAAAAAATCAGGAAAGAAATGAATATGAGCATTATGCTAATTACGCATGACCTCGGAGTTGTAGCCGAAATGGCTGACCGCGTTGCCGTTATGTATGCCGGAAAAGTTATGGAAGAGGGGGATGTCAGGTCGATTTTCCACAATCCGCAGCATCCCTATACCCAAGGCTTGATTAAATCGATTCCTCATATGGGGCAAAAGAATGAAAAGCTGTATAGTATAAGCGGCACCGTTCCAAGTATCAGTTCCATGCCGGATGGCTGCCGGTTTAGCCCCAGATGCCCGGATGCGGCAGATATATGCCGGCAAAAGGAACCGGAGATGATGCAGGCCTGTCATAACGGCAAGGCTCGCTGCTGGAAGCTGGATCAGGCATGGAGGGAAGGTGAAACAGGATGAAGGAGATTCTTTTGGAGGTTAACAACGTTAAAAAGTATTTTCCTTTAAGAAAGGGTGTTTTTTCAAAACGGCTCGGATATGTCAAGGCGGTTGATGATGTTAGTTTCTCCATATTCAAGGGGGAGACATTTGGACTTGTCGGTGAATCCGGCTGCGGGAAGAGCACACTGTCGCGCGTCATTATGCGGCTTACCGATGCTGACAGCGGTGAAATTAAATTTGACAATATCGACCTGTTAAAACTGAAAGGCGAGCAATTAAGGAAGCAACGCGGCAAATTTCAGATGGTGTTTCAGAAGCCGTTCGAATCGTTAAATCCGCGAAGAACGGTTGGACAAATAATTGGAGCGCCGTTTGAAATTCACGGTGCCGCAGCCGGAGCAGACAAGGAAAAAAGGGTGAAACGGCTGCTGGAATTAGTGGGCTTAAGTCCACAATATATAAACCGTTATCCTCATGAATTTTCAGGCGGCCAGAGGCAGCGGATTGGAATAGCGCGGGCGATTGCGCTAAATCCTAAGCTTGTCGTATGCGACGAGGCTGTATCCGCTTTGGATGTGTCTATCCAATCCCAGATTCTGAATTTGCTTGACGATCTGCAGAAAGAATTCGGTTTGACCTACTTGTTTATTTCCCACAATTTATCGATCGTCAAGCATATGAGCAATCGTATAGCGGTCATGTACCTCGGGAGTATTGTCGAGATTGCCGATGCGGAGGAATTATATGCTAATGCCAGACATCCGTACACGAAAGCGCTGCTGTCCGCCATTCCTATGCCGGACCCCGATTTCAACAAGGAGCGCATTATATTAAGCGGCGACGTTCCAAGCCCAGTTAATCCGCCGATAGGCTGCAGGTTTTGTACAAGGTGCAAGGATGTCATGCCGATTTGCAGCGAAGTTGCTCCGGAGTTTATTGAGCTAAGCGACAAGCATGCCGTGGCATGCCACTTATTTACAAATGCAAGCGCAGAAATACAACAACAACAACAACAACAACAACAACAACCGGTTTTGCTGAATAGAGGGTGATCGAATGGTACGTTATTTGGGTGAAAAAGTAGTACTGCTTATCGTTCAGGTGCTTGTCGTCGGTACTTTGGTGTTCTCGTTGATTCACTTTATGCCGGGGGATCCTGCAGTTCTCGTGCTGGGTACGGAAAGAGGAGGAGACGCTGCGGCAGTGGCGGAAATGCGCCATACACTTGGGCTTGACCAGCCTTTGATCATGCAGTATTTGAATTGGCTTGTTAATTTTGCGAAATTTGATTTGGGGCAATCCCTTTTTGATAAAACCTCGGTCAACACATATATCATGCAAAGACTTCCGAATACAATAGAGCTGGCGCTTGTATCCATCGTTCTCGCCATGATCATCGGTGTGCCATTGGGCATTGCCGCAGCCTTGAAACGGCAGAGCTTTATTGACTTGGCGCTTTCGTCTATATCGGCTCTGGGCGTTTCTTTCCCTGTCTATGTGTTAGGCGCCTTTATGATTCTCGTGTTCAGCTTCAAGCTTCAATGGCTTCCTGCCAGCGGTTTTGTCGAGTTTACAGATAACCCGGGGAAGCATATGCTGCGCCTGGTCCTGCCTTCTTTAACACTAGCATTGGGCTTGGCGGCTTCGATCGCAAGAATGACGCGCTCGTCCATGCTGGAAGTATTAAATAAGGATTTTATTCAGACGCTTAGAGCAAAAGGGGTACCGGAGTGGAAGATTATCTCCAAGCATGCTTTCCGGAATGCGATTATTCCCGTTATCACGATAATCGGCTTGCAGCTCGGTAACCTAATCGGGGGTACGGTTCTCATCGAGTATTTGTTTAACTGGCCGGGAATGAGCACGCTATTGGTCAAGTCGATAGCAAACCGCGATTATCCTTTAATTCAAGGCTGTATCGTCGTCATGGCCACATTCTTTATCGTAGTTAATATATGCGTTGATCTGTTGTATGGACTCATGGATCCGAGAGTTCGCTAAAGCCGAAGGCAGCGCATGCTGTGAGATGCCGAATATCGTCAAGGAGTTGGATGTATGCTGAACAAGTGCATCAGGAACAGAACGTTTGTCATTAGCTCTATAGTACTGCTTCCTATATTAATCATTGCCGCGATTGGACCATGGATACTTCCTCATGATCCGCTTGAAATTCATCCGGATATCGTGCTTAAATCTACCTTGCCGGAATATCTCCTTGGCACGGATGAATTTGGCAGAGATATATTAAGCCGGCTAATTCTAGGAATACGCCCCTCACTCACTGTAGCGATAGGCTCAACTATAGTAGCATTTTCCGTTGGGCTGCTGCTCGGGATTGTATCGGGTTACTTCCGTGGTATTGCCGAAAAAACGATTATGCGGGCTGTGGATATTATTTTGTGCTTCCCGCCGATTTTGTTGGCGTTGATGGTGGTTGGATTTTGGGGAGCAGGCATCAAAAATCTGATCATTATTATAGGAATCGTTTATGCTCCTCACTTTGCCCGAATCGCCTATTCGTCGACATTGCAGATCAAGCAGCAGGAATATGTAGAAAGTGAGCTGTCTTTGGGAGCGTCTCATATGCGGGTGTTGTTCGGCTGTATTTTACCCAACATCATGTCCCCGCTTATTATCCAAATCAGTTTGACTATAGCTGCCGCCATTCTTCTTGAATCGGGACTTAGCTTTCTCGGATTAGGCGTAATTCCACCTGAACCTTCATGGGGCCAAATGATTGGACAATCTAGGGGTTATATCAGCTTAAATCCGATGTATGCCGTCTGGCCTTCCTTATGTTTAGGTATCACCATTTTAGCCGTCAATTTGTTGGGTGACAGTCTAAGAGACATATTGGATCCGAAATTGAACCGTTCTTAAGCTTTGGTAATAAAGGCGGCCATTTCCAATGGCTGTCCCTATTATAAATACCGTATTATAAATAACAAGGGGAGGCATGCAATATGGTAAAGCGTTTGTCTAAAATGATGTTTTTAATTATGGTCGTTGTCTTGATTGTGAGCGGCTGTGGAGGGGCGGTACCGAATAAAGCGGCCGACTCCGCCAAACCGGACAACTCGGATAAAGGCAGCGCTAAAAACGGCAACCTCGTCTTCGGTCTATCCGGTGAGCCGGCGACCATGGACCCGCTGGTGCAAAACGGGACGCATGGCCGAACGATCAAACTGGCTATCTATCGCGGTCTTGTTAATTATGACAAGGAAGGAAAGCTGAGCAATGAATTGGCAGAGACGTATTCCTTGTCGGCCGATAAAAAAACGTACACGTTTAAGCTTCGCGACGCTAAATTTCAAAACGGCGATCCAGTTACCGCAGAGGATGTGAAATATACATTCGAGCGAATCGCTAATCCAAAAAATAACGCGACTTTCCGCAACGAATTGTCCGTCATTGAAAAGATTGAAGCAACTGATGCTAAAACGGTTGCCGTAACACTGAAGGAGCCCTCTGCTCCGTTTATTCACTACTTGGCTCTTCCTGAGTCAGTTATTGTATCCAAGAAGTACACCGAGGAGAAAAACGGCGATTTGAACGCGTCTCCGATGGGAGCAGGTCCCTTCCAGTTTGTTAAATGGACGAAGGGTCAAGAATTCGTAGTGAAGAAATTCGACGGATACTACAAGAAGGATAAGGGAAAATTGGATACTTTGAGATTCGTCTTTTATCCGGATGAAAATACAAGAGTCAATGCGCTCAAAGCCGGCGATGTGGATTTGATCGACACCGTACCTTGGAAGGACGCAGCAGCGATTGAACAGGATTCGAAGCTGAAGCTTGACGCAGTAAGCGGGCCGTTTATGCAGCTGCAGTTCAACACGCAGTTCGCGCCGTTCAGTGATCCAAGAGTCAGAAAGGCCATTTCGTATGCGATCGAACGCAAATCGATTATTAACACAGCGTTTAATGGACGCGGAAAACCGATATATGGCATGGCTATTCCAGAAGGCTATATGGGTTATAATGAAAAGAATGAGAAATATTTTGAGTACAATATTGAAAAGGCGAAAAAACTGCTTGCGGAAGCCGGCTATCCTAACGGCTTTAAAGCGCGTCTCTTATCCACATCCCAATTTTCTTATCACCAGCAAACAGCTGTGGCCGTACAGTCCGAGCTGAAGAAGGTTGGAATCGAAATCGAACTTGATCTACCTGATTGGGCTACCCGTGTGAAGAAAAATACCGAAGGCAACTATGATTTTGTTGTAGCGGGCACAGCGGGAGATATTACAGATGCAGACTGGCTTAGCAACTTCTACACCGGCGGCCCTGCAAGACTTAACAATTCGGCTTTCTTTGATGACGCGCAAATCAACAAGCTGCTAATCGACGGCAGAAAAGAGATAGATGAAGCGAAGCGCAAAGAGATCTACGATAAATTGATTGACCGGGCGCTCGATTTATCGCCTTTCGTATATTTATCATGGCGTGAGCAAGCGTACGGAATGAAGGCGAGCGTCGGCGGATTCAAGAACATGCCGGGATTTTTATCCTTCCAATCCGGCATCACGCTGGAGGATACATTCATTAAGTAATGGCCGCTTGAGTCTTGGCAGCCCCCAGTCTCTTGTCTGGGGGCTGCTTATATAATTGTTGCTGGTCCAATAGGACTCCAGTACAATAGATACAACATGAAGAGAGTCTTTGCTGCGCAAAAACTCGGCATGTGCTTACGAAGTAAACTTTCCTTACGGAAAGTTCTCGGGAGGGGAAGCCGATTCTGTACAAGATTAAGCAATGGATTGGCTTTTTGTATCGCAATTTGCAGATTCGGATCATAGTCTCCATTGTCATCCTCGTTTTTGCCGCCGTATTCTTTTCACTGAACATCAATTTTAAGCATACGGAAACGTTATTTGAGAAAGAAACCTCCGACCTGTTAATCAGCAACCTTGAGCAGGTAGGTAATCAAGTTGAGAATGTTACTTTGGACATGATGAAGCTATCGAATGTGTTAAGTCTGGATGATACCATCACATCGAATTTAAGTGCTTTTTCCAGAAGTCCGGATTTCAAAGCGTTCAGCAGGATGAAACTTCCGCAGGAGCTGACAACTGAAGATTATTCAAGAATGTCCAAGATTGAAAATCGCCTGAATTATGCCAAAAACAACAATTTTTTTAATTATAACGCACATATGATCATAGTCAGCTCGGACGGAATTGTCAGCAATGTGATGGGGAATATTGTAAGCGATATCGATATGAACCAGGAGTATTTGAATTTCAAGCAAGAATTCGGCTCTTGGCTAAAAGATGATGAGTGGTTTAATTCTCTCATTCGGCATGAAAGAGATTCGGTCTGGACGGTTCCGTTCCTTTATCATTCTTCCAACTTAAATGACGATAAACAATACGTATCCCTTGCCAAATCTATAAAAAGCAGCTTTACCGGCGAAATGCTGGGTGTCGTTATGATTAATTTGGACCTGGATAATTTCGTATCCCTATTTACAGTTCGTTCCAAAGGATCGATTCTGCTGCTGGATAGTCAGGATCGAATCATTAAGACCTCAGGCGAGGTAGAGATAAACGATATTAATAATGTGAAAAAAGACCTGAAGCTGTATGGTACGCAAAAGGGTTATTTTATCGGAGCCTCTGAAGGAAAGCGGTATATGGTTACTTATCATATTCTGAACCGGCTGAACTGGACGGTCGTATCGGTTATTCCTTATGAAGATGTGATGAAAAATACGTCAAGCCTTAAAAATCAGGTGTTGACTATCAATTATATTGTATTTGGCTTGTTTCTTTTGTCGAGTGTCTCGCTAATCCTTTATATTACAAACCCTTTAAAGCTTCTTATTAAAGATTTAAGGAAGAAAAAAATCGGGGACTACAGCCTGGGAACTAAGGATATTACTTACTCCAACGATGTGAAGAGTATCGTGAGAAGCTTTGACCATTTGTTTAAAAGGGTTGATGAGCTGGTTCTTAAGGTAGTCGAAGAGCAAAGCAGAGAACAGGAACTGAAATATGAAGCGTTGAAGGCTCAGATTAACCCGCATTTTCTGTTTAACACGTTAAATATTATTAAATGGACTGCTATGATGAATGGGGCGGTTAGTGCCTCGAATATGATTGCCGATTTGGGAAGGCTTCTGGAGGTCAGTATGAAGAAGGGTGACGAAGAGATCACCTTAAAAGAAGAGCTGCATCTCGTTAAAGCGTACATGAATATTCAAAGCGCCCGCTATAATGACAGTATCGAATTGCATATGGATATCGACCCTAGCCTGGAGAAATATCAGATCATAAAGCTGCTGCTGCAGCCAGTGGTGGAAAACTGTATTTTGCATGGGCTTAAGAACAAAAAGACCGGCGGCAGGATCCAAATCGGAGCACAGCTGGAAGCGGGATGCTTGCGAATCGATGTGACCGACAACGGGGAAGGGATTGAAGAGCGAAGAATCCTTGAAATTTTTAATGATGTGAACGAAGATACAGGAACTCAACATAAATTTAGCGGTGTAGGTCTCCGAAATATTGATGACAGATTGCAGCTTAAATACGGAGAGCCGTTCGGATTGCGAATTTCGGCATCTAAGGGGGAAGGGACAACCGTGTCTGTGGTGATTCCGGCGATTATCAAAGAGGAAGACAGTTCATATTGAGGCTTGAAGGAAAGGGAGGTCAATCCAATGCTAAAAGTCATTATAGTGGACGATGAAGCTTTAGTCCGAATAGGAATAAAGTCATGTATCGAATGGGAAAGGTACGACTTTGAATTTGTCGGACAAGCGGAGGATGGAATACAGGCATTGGAGCTGATTGAGAAGACTCGTCCTGATATCGTGCTTACCGATATATTAATGCCGAATATGGATGGCCTGGAGCTGATTGGACAACTTTCGACCCTTTATCCGCATATCAAAGTCATCGTTTTAAGCTGTCATAATGAGATGGATGCCGTCAAAAAGGCGATGAGACTTGGAGCCGAGGATTATATATTGAAGCTCTCTATGCAGCCCGATGGTCTTCTGGAGGTACTGCTCAAAGCCAAGGTGCAAGTGGAAAAGGAAAGGGTGCAAAATGAAGAGAAAATCAATTTTGAATCGGTGTTAAGAGCGAATAAGCAGGTCATAAAAAACGGCTTGTACAAGAAATTAGTGAGCGGCTCCATAGCTTATTCCGATTTTCAAAAAGAAGCGTCGGTTATGCAGGTTCAGCCGGGATTTGTTCAGTTTCTTGTCATTTACTGCACCATTGACGACTACTTCAATGCTCCGACCAAAAGCAGATTGCGAGACAGTCATTTGTTAAGCTCTTCGTTTCTTAATATTTTGAAGGAAGGGCTTAGCGAATTTACGAAAGCCGAGTTTGCCGAATTGGACGACGGGGATTATTTGATATTACTGGATACATCAGTCCATGCAGCATCAAATCATCAAGTGATGACTGAATTTTACCGGAAAATGAATCATTCTCTCAAGCGCTATTTGAATATCACCGTTTCTTTTGCGGTTTCCGGAAAGACCAATAGCCTGAAGGATGTTCCTGCACTCTACAGTAAAGCAAAACACGTTTCCGGATATCGTTTCTATCAAGGGAGAGAGTGTATTATTTTTGCCGATAGTATGACCGAGTTCATCGATAAAGAAATTATTTTCGGTTTAGAGGAAGAAAAGTTATTAATTGAATATATTCACGCTAATGACTATGACGGAGTGAAGATTGTCATCGATCGTTTTTTTAACATGATTTTGTCCAATGGGATTCATCATCCGATGAGGGTAAAGATGGCGATATTAAATGTGCTGTATATTTTCATGAAAGTATTCAAGCCTTACGAGGAGCAGATGCCTCCGGCATACAACGATTCGAACATGAAGTGGACGGAAATGATCCTGGACGCAGAAACGCTGCATGACATCAAAGGGTACGTAGAGGAATTCATCGCCGGGTTCATTCAATCTATGCTTTCCATCAAGGGGGAGGCGGCAAGACCTGAAATCATGAGCGTCAAGAGATATGTTTACGACAATATTGAACAAAATATTTCACTTGAGGATGCAGCCAAATTTTCGAACATGAGCAGAAGCTATTTTTCCTACATTTTCAAAAAAGAAATGGGCGATAGCTTTATTAATTTTGTAAATCGAACCAAGATGGAAAAAGCCAGGGAACTGATTATGAAACGAAACTTGAAGGTCTATGAAGCGGCAGAGCGAGTAGGAATCAAGGATGAGGCTTACTTCAGCAAGCTGTTCAAAAAATATATTGGTGTCAGCCCCGGAAAAATTAAAGGAAAAGGCGGTACTTATGATTAATTGCAAAATTTGCATGAAGGAACAAAGCAGCGATCCGTATTTCGTTATGGAGAAAGGCCATTATGTGATATACCATGCTCCTGTAGAAAAGCAATTGGTTGGTTATTTGTATGTTGAACCGAAGAGGCATGTTGAATCGTGGCATAAATTAACATCCGATGAAAAAAGAGAGCTTCCCGAGATTATTTCACAGTTGGAAAATATGCTCTATCAGGAAATTCAGGCTGAAAGGGTATACACGTTGACAGTGGGAGAGGTTGTCAGACATCTGCATATCCATCTTATTCCAAGGTGTGCAGGTGCTGCGATCGATGGTCTCGAGTTGATTCAACGGGCAGCTGGCCCCATGGGAACGGGTCAACCTGTTAGCAAAGTCGACATCCGGCAGTTTATAGAGAGAATACAAGCACATAACAGCAAATAGTGATGTTTAAATAATTGCTGCCCCTTCTACGCCGCCTTCATAATGACGAACCATCCGCTCTCGTCAAAGTCGACAGCCTGCCCCTCATTCGGCTGTCGCAACCCCAGTTTTCGTTGCCTATGCCGAAATAAGCCAACTCCCAATACCTTTCTCTGCCATTTGCTTTTCGTAGGTCGGCCATCGATGATTCACCATCGAACGTCATATATTCGATCCACTGCTTATTTATTGAGATTGTTACCATTTCCGTATAATCTTTCTTGCTTTGGATAATATTATAACATCGATGGGTCAACGAGTAGGGGGACAAGTCCGTGAGGGAAGAATCTACAGCCTCTGAGCAGCATGTATTGGCTGCAAGGCTTGACCTGAATATTGAAGAAATTCAAGACAGATTCGGCAGGAGCCAGGATCTGGTCGTAAAAGAGATGACCTATGGTACGACAGACATCGCTTTGGTGTATATCGATGGTTTGGTGGATACACATGTATTGAATCAATCGATTATTGCTTCTTTATTAAACGGCGACAAGTATAGCAGCAGCCTCCCCAGTTATTCAACACCTGCAAATCTACTGGATTTTTTCAAAGAAGAAGTGCTATCGATAGGCGATATCGGTCAATTGAAGGAGATGAGCTGCCTATTTAACAGCCTGCTCTCCGGGGACGTAGTACTGCTTGCAGAAGGCCATGCCGGTGGCTTGCATATCGGTGCTGCCGGCTGGGAGGACCGCAACGTCGGAGAACCAACTACGCAAACGGTTATCCGCGGCCCAATGGAGGCCTTTACGGAAAATATTCGCACCAATACTGCTCTTATTCGCCGGAAAATTAAAGATCCTCAGCTTTGGCTAGAGGGACGTCAAATCGGCACGGTCACCAAGACGAATGTCGCGGTCATGTATATGAGGCAGATAGCTGATGAAAGCTTGGTGCAGGAAGTATTCAGTCGGCTGGATAAAATAAATATAGATAGCATACTGGAGAGCGGTTACATCGAGGAGTTTATTCAGGATAAGACATGGACACCTTTTCCGACGGTGTACAACTCCGAGCGACCGGATACGATTGCAGCCGGATTGCTGGAGGGCAAGGTGGCGATTATCGTCGACGGAACTCCGTTCGTCCTACTAGTGCCAGCATTGTTCGTTCAGTTTTTCCAATCCGCCGAAGACTACTATCAACGGGCTGACGTGAGCTCACTTCTGCGGCTCATGCGGTTTATGGCCTTTTTTATTACTATGCTTTCTCCATCGCTCTATATTGCGGTAACTACCTTTCATCAAGAGATGCTGCCTACCAATCTGCTTATTAATTTGGCGGCACAACGTGAAGGCGTCCCTTTCCCCGCATTCATTGAGGCTCTTATGATGGAAGTTACGTTTGAAATCCTAAGGGAAGCCGGCGTTCGCATGCCTAAAACCGTAGGACAAGCTGTTTCGATTGTAGGTACGCTGGTCATCGGTCAATCTGCGGTTGAAGCTGGAATAGTATCCGCAGTCATGGTCATTATTGTGGCCATTACGGCGATTTCCAGCTTTGTCATTCCTGCTGCGGGCATGTCCATCTCCATCCGTATGATTCGATTCATTCTAATGGGTTTGGCGGCTTCCTTCGGATTAATCGGAATTATGGTAGGGCTTCTATTGCTGATCATCCATTTATCTTGTCTGCGTTCATTCGGTGTTCCGTTCTTAAGTTCACTTTCTCCTTTTCATGGAAAGGACCAGAAGGACACCTTATTTCGGCTTCCATGGCCACTCATGACAACTAGGCCTATGTCCACAGCTAAGGAAAACCTTTGGCGGCAGCCGAAGACACCCAAGCCCAAGACTTGATAAGAAGGAGTGCTTCAGCATTGAAATTAGGCTTCCAACTTTGTGCTTGGCTTCTGCTGCTGACGCTTTTAACCGGTTGTTGGAATCGCAGGGAGTTAAATGAGCTTGGAATCCAGATGGGAATGGCTATTGATAAGATTGGCGATCAATATCAATTGGCTGTACAGGTTGTCGTGCCTGGGGAGGTTTCATCGAGGCTGACCACTGGCAGATCACCAGTGACCTTGTATAAAGCAAGTGCGCCGACCATTTTTGAAGCTTTCCGGAAGCTGACTGAGACAAGCCCCAGAAAAATTTATTCAGCGCATACCCGAGTCCTAGTGATTGGTGAGTCGCTTGCCCAAGAAGGAATCGGGAAGATATTAGACTTGCTGTCTCGCAATCCCGAGGCAAGGACGGATTATTATGTGATAGTTTCAAGGGGAATAAAGGCTGAAGAGGTACTGAAGGTAATGACCTCCCTGGAGAAAATACCTGCAAATAATTTGTTTTACTCTCTGGATACATCCTCCAAGAACTGGGCCCCGACAACAACTGTTACAATGGATCAGGCGATTCTTCAATTGGTAACCAGCGGCTTGAACCTGGTCTTGCCTGGAGTAGAAGTGTTAGGCAACCTGTCGACTGGGGATAGTAAATCAAATGTAGATAAAATCGAGAATGCAGGATTACTGCAATCAGCGGGCCTTGCGATATTCGATAAAGACAAGCTAATCGGCTGGCTGAATGAGGACGAGAGTAAGGGCTATAATTACATAAGAAACAACGTCAAAAGCACTGCAGGTCATATAAAGTGTCCGGACGGTGGAGTTCTTGCACTTGAGACGCTCCGCTCGGATACCAAAATGAAAGTAAGCTTTGATAACGGTGAGCCTCTTATTCTTATTGGTGTTGTTATCGAATCCAACATAGGAGAAGTTGAATGTAAAATCGATATTACGGAGCCCGATACAATTGTATGGCTGGAGCACGAAGCGGAAAAAAAACTGAGAAATTTACTCCAACATACGATAAATAAGGTCAAATCCAAGTATAATGTGGATGTTTTTGGGTTTGGACAGGCAGTTTACAAAAAGGATCCCAAGGTTTGGAAAAAACTGAAAGGAGAATGGAAGGAAAGATTTCCTCGGTTAAAGGTCAATTATGATATCAATGTAACCATTCGAAGAACGGGAACAACTAACAATTCATTTCAAAACAATATCAAGGAGTAGCAGCCTATGTTCGTTATGGTTACAGGTTTAGTGCTTGCTGTTTCCGTTCTGGCTGCTGCCGTGGAGCTTCCTAAGCTAATCAAACAGAGACAGGGGAGGGAAGCGGCAGTTTACGGGGTTATGTTGGTTATAGGGATGGCTCTCTGCATCATAACAGGCATCAATATTAAGCTTCCGAGTCCCTTTCAGCTGCTGGTATGGATCTATAAGCCTGTCAATGATTGGTTTGCCGCTATGTTTCCAGGAGGAGGTTGAAAGTACTTGAAGATGGAACGGATCAGCACCAAGCAGATGTCAGTCCTTATTATTTTTTTCGTTATTGGTGATATGCTGCTTTTCCTTCCTTCAAACATGGCAGCAATTGCTCATCAGGATGCCTGGATTTCCGGCTTAATAGGTCTCGTGCTAGGACTTCTCTTTGCCTGGCTCATATTTGAATTCAGTCAGTGCTTCCCTGGATTGAATCTCGTACAGATTCATAAACAAGTACTGGGGACATGGGTAGGCGGTGCTGTGTCCCTATTTTATATGATTATCATGTTTCATGACGCTGCTACTCAAGTTCGAGAAATCGGCGACTTTGTTACAACACAGATGATGACGGAAACACCGATGAGAATCATTTGTATATTAATGGTAATTATGCTGGTTGTGGCCATTCGCAGTGGGCTGGAGTCGATTGCGAGAACCGCAGAGGTGTTGATTCTTGTTTTTGCAATCATGTTTATTGCGGTTATTTTGCTTCTCATTCCCGAAGCCAAGCTGGATCGATTAACACCTGTGCTGGAGCACGACATTCCCACGCTAGTACATGGCTCACTATTTTTCATTGCTTTTCCTTTCACGGAGCTATTCGTAATGTGGATGATTCTGCCTAATGTTAAGGCAAATGAGCATTTGCGAAAGGATTTCATCCTCGCCTCTGTGATCGGAGGGATAGCCATTTTTGCTATTGTTTTAATGTCCTTGCTTGTGTTGGGTGCCTATCTCACGGAGCATCAGATGTATTCAACCTATACGTTAGCCAAGAAAATCGGAATCGGTCATTTTTTGGAGAGAGTGGAGGCTATCCTTGCCATCAGCTGGCTGTTATGTACCTATTTTCGCATGGTTATCTACGGGTATGGATTCATTAAAGGGATAGCTGAACTGCTGCAAATTCAAGACTACCGCTATCTTACAATACCATTCGGGACATTGACCTTCAGCTACGCTTTAGTGATCGCGCCTAACGTTGTTTATTTCGATTCAATGAATCCTTATTGGGTGACATGGGATTTCACTTATTTTCCCGTTATTCCATTGATCGTTTACCTTATCTTTAAAATCAGACAGCGAGCGATGCGGAGATAAGAGATTCCGTTTGTTATTTGTTTGACCGTATGAAAATGAAATGATAATCTATATATACCCACTAGTCCAATAGGAATTATAAGTATCTATCATTCAAATTGAAGATACAACTTTTACCTCATTATTCGATGAGTTCTAGTTGTGTCTTTTTTTTATCTTCAGTAGTGGTAATGTTTCTGGAATTATGGATAGTGTTAGGAATTACTGAATCATGAAGTAAAAAGCAAGAATATTTATTGTCGAAGTGAAAAAAATTGTTGCTTATAGGAGAGGAGCTTCATTTTGTCTGATTCTGGAACCTTGTTTGGAAGAATTCAAGCTTCACTATCCAATCTGAGCGAAGCGAAGAAAAGCGTCGGTCATTACATTTTGGAAAATTGGCAGGATGTATCATTTCTTACAGCATCGAGGGTTGCTCAAAGAGTTGGTGTTAGCGAGTCTGTTGTAGTTCGGTTCGCACAGGATGTCGGATATTCAGGCTTTCCCGATTTGCAGAATGCCCTGCAAGCCATATTGCAGAATCGTTTGACCGCTGTCAAAACCTTGGGGGAAGTGAATACTGATGTTCTCATATCGAAAGAAAATGGCTGCTCGGGAATAGCACAGAAAATATTTGATTTGACTGTGAAAAATCTGCAGGCCACCCAACTAAGTAATTCGTCGGATTCGTTTGAAAAGGCTATAGAACTCATCATGAGCTCGAACCGAATTGCTGTAGTCGGAAGCCGAAACGCCAGAGGACCGGCAACCGTACTAGCCGTACATTTAAATGAAATATTTACGAATACAATCTTGATTGGTTCTGGAACGGATGAGTTATTTGATAGTGTTCGCTCCTTATATAGTACAGATCTTTTAATAACGATTGGACTTCCAACCTACGGTAAGCATACTATACTGGCATCTGAACTTGCATATGAACGGGGGGTCAATCAAATTACAATTACAGACTCCTTAATCAGTCCTCTTGCGAAGCAAGCGGCTGTTGCACTGTTAGTTCAAGGAATGTCCTACTCGTTCGCCAATTCCCATATTGCCAGCTTGTTTGTAGTCGATATTCTGTTACATCTGATTACAGTTCGAGGAAAAGGCAGGGTTCTTATGTCGTTGGAAGAAATTGATTTGGTCAATCGCCGTTACGGGCTTGTTTTATCAGAAAATGAAAAATAACTCCCTCGGAGACAAGGAAAAGGGTGGATCTTATGGACAGCAGAAAATTACATTATTTCGCAGAGGTTGCTTCAGCATCCAGCTTCACCAAGGCTTCAGAAAAATTATTGGTTGCTCAGCCTGCTATAAGCAAGACGATTCAAAAGCTGGAGGATGAGCTTCAATTGCTGCTCTTTGACAGATCAGAGAAATCCGCGATTCTGACTCAGGAAGGCAAAGTACTGTTCGATTATGCTAATGACATACTAGGTAAAATGGAGGATGCACGACGTGTGATGGAAGAAATGCGCGAGCTACAGAGGGGGGAAATTCGAATCGGATTGCCCTCCATGTTTGGCAGTGCCTATTTTCTACCGATCATCAAAGAGTTCAAGCGCAGCTATCCTTCGCTTAATATTAGTGTTGTGGAAGAAGGAACCAAACAAATTCGTACATGGATAGAACGCAAGGAGATTGATTTCGGCATCATTTCCGCCAATCCGATTGAGACAGAAGTTGAAGTGATACCTTTGCTTAACGATTATATGGTTGCATGTTTTTCGGCTGACCATCCTCTTGCGGATAAAGAAGTAGTGACTCTGCATGAGCTATTAAGCGAGCCGCTAATATTTTTTAAGAATGACTGCTTTCAGAAAAAGCTTCTTATTGAAGTCAGCAAGAAAGCGGAGCTTGAAATGAATGTAACCTTTACCACCAATCAACTGTCGATTATCAAATCCCTTGTTGCTGAAGGCGTAGGCGTTACTATGCTCCTGAGGATGGTTACTATCTCGAACAGCAAGATGAGCACTGTTCCGATCTATCCGCCGATTCCGGTCCAGTTGGTAGTGTGCAAAAAGCGCAACACCTATTTGTCCAAAGCCAGTCAAACGTTTCTTGATTTTTTAAAGCAAAAAGCAGCAGCGTCGAATACATGCACCATAATAGAATTAAATGATCCGGTCTTTCCTTTCGAGACAAAGGAGGTTCAAGATCCATCGCATCAGGATTCATTCTGAAAAGTTATAATATGATGAAATAACAATACTGTATCAGAAATAAGGATTATGCTATATTTAGAAACAATGAAGGGTATAGAACAGGGCGAATGCACAGATTAGAGCGTGTTCTTATACTTCAAAACCAATTAAATAGGTAGGTAAAATAAGAATTAAAGAGGAGAGTTAAACATGACTACATTGAACGAGTATTTAGCTCAAAAAAAAGCTGCGGCTATTGCGCTGCAAGAACAGGCGAAAGCAGATCCTAAGCCTAACCATTTTTCAGCGAAAGTCCGTGCTGCTGGAAGAAGCGGAGTTCGTGAAATTCGCATCCGCGACTACCAGATCATCAGCGACAGCCCGGAAAATTTTGCAGGCTACAGTCTTGGACCTACATCTCCGGAGCTTCAGCTTGGTGTATTGGGAAGCTGCTTAACCCACATTACATTGATTCAAGCCGCCAAGCGAGACGTATCATTGGAGTCACTTGAGGTTGAAGTATTCGGTCAGCAGCATCCGCTCGGCGGGCAAGAAGGCTTTGAGGAGATTCCATTCATTCCCTATAACATTCATTACAAGCTGCATATTGTTTCCAATGAATCTGCAGAGACTATCGCAGCGCTGCATGAAGCAGTTGAGCGAGTATGCCCGATTTACAATTTACTGCTTAATCCGCAGAATATAGCTGGAGAGGTTGTTCACACATCAAGCGCTGTCACCCAGGAAGCATAGCCGCAAAGATTCCTTAGCCGCTTATGGGTATGTGCGGTAACAGTTTAAAGGACGGAGATCAATGAGTAAGTATTTGTATAAATCGTTTTTGCAGATCATTCCGGTACTTTATATTATTTCTTTGATCGTATTTATTTTGGTTCATGTCACGGGAGATCCGGTTGCTTTAATGCTTTCGGATACGGCAAGTGAAGAGGACAGGCGGATTCTTTCGGCAGCCCTCGGATTGGATCAGCCGTTGTATGTTCAATATTATCGCTACATGTCACATTTGCTGCAGGGCGATTTCGGCACATCCTTCCGTTACAGAGAAGCAGCGCTCCCCATTGTGCTGGAACGACTGCCGGCAAGCTTTGAGCTGGCAGCTGCGTCTATGGTTGTTGCTTGCTGTATTGCGGTTCCTTTTGGCATTTGGTCTGCGGTTAAACGCAATACGGCAGGAGATATTTTAATATCCGGCATCTCGGTTTTGGGTAAGGCGATGCCCAATTTTTGGGTAGGCATTATGTTGATTTTGTTGGTTTCCGTTAACCTGGGTCTGGTTCCGGTTTCCGGTCGTGGTACTTTTGGGCACTTAGTGCTTCCGGCTCTTACTTTAGGAATGGGTGTAGCAGCTGAAATGACCCGATTGGTCCGATCCAGCATGCTGGAAATTCTCGGACAAGATTATATCCGGACGGCGAGAAGCAAAGGGCTATGGGAATCTGCCGTTATTAATAAGCATGCACTTCGCAATGCACTTATTCCGGTTGTTACAATTACTGCGCTTCAATTAACAAATCTGGTCGGTGGAGCTTTGGTAACAGAAACGGTCTTCTCCTGGCCCGGTATGGGGCAGCTCATTGTCCAGGCAATCAACTCCCATGATATGGCGATAGTACAGGCGGCTGTGTTTGTTATAGCCTTAATGGTTATTTTGATTAACCTTGCAACCGATATTGCGTATGGATTTCTTGATCCGCGCATTAAGTACAATCATTAAGTTGTTGTACATACAACACAAGATAAGCCCGGTGATACCAAGGCAGTTGACCTTGGTATCACCGGGCTATATGTTATTCGTTATACACGGGCATATCGGCTCTTCGGACGAGGTAACCCTAAGTTTTCGCGAAGCGTGCGACCCTCATATTCAGTTCGGAATAAACCTCTGCGCTGCAGCTCTGGAACTACAAGCTCAACAAAATCGTCGAGTCCGCAAGGGAAGTAGGGCGGCATGATATTAAAGCCATCGGCGGCTTTACCAGCAAACCATTCTTCCATATGGTCGGCTATTTGGGAGGGGGTGCCGAGAATAACGCCGTGTCCACGCGAGCCTGCGACCCGATAGGCCAACTGGCGAACCGTTAATTGCTCGCGTCTGGCTAATGCTGTGAGCAGATGTGATCGGCTTTTGGCGCCATCCGTTTCCGGCAGCTCTGGAAGAAGCTCATCTAGCGGGAATTTGGATACGTCTTGTCCGAGGCGAGCAGATAACGCATCCAGACCGACGGAAAGATCAACCCAACTCGATAATTGGTCAAACTTATCTCTTGCTTCCTGCTCTGTTTTTCCGATAATAGGCATCAGGCCAGGCATGATGAAGAAATGTTCCGGAGACTTTCCGTGCTGTGCTAATTTGCTTTTGATTCCGGCATAGAAGGATTGTGCATCCTCTAATGATTGTTGTGCAGTAAATATAATATCGGCAATTTCCGCTCCGACATCTTGACCCGTATTGGACGATCCGGCCTGAATAAGCACGGGATAGCCTTGAGGAGGTCTGGACACGTTCAACGGTCCTCTAATTGAGTAATTCGGTCCTTTATGATCCAAGTAGTGAAGCTTTGTTTTATCAAAAAATACCCCGGATTCCTTGTCGTGGATGAAAGCCCCGTCTTCCCAGCTATCCCACAGTCCCTTAACAACTTCCACAAATTCCTTAGCCTTCTCGTAGCGGGATGAATGATCTGGATGGCTGTCTTTGCTGAAATTCAGTGCAGTTTCCGCAGACGAAGTTGTCACGACATTCCAGGCGGCCCTTCCTCCGCTCAAATGGTCCAGCGAGGCAAAGGCACGAGCCATATGAAACGGTTCGCCGTAAGTCGTTGAGGAGGTTGCGGCAAGCCCGATATGCTTGGTGACCGCTGACAAAAAGCCCAGTAAGGTGAAGGGCTCAAACCGCGCGACAACGGATGGAGCAGCGTTAGGCGATGTGCCCAATCCGTCTCCAAGGAACAGCAGGTCGAATTTTCCACGCTCCGCAGTTTGCGCAATATGCTGCAGCAGAGGTAAATTCTCGCCCCCGGCTTGTGCATCAGGATGACGCCATCCGCCTACATGATGCCCTGCAGCTTGGATGAAAAGTCCGAGCTTGATTTTCCTGATTGAATTGCTCATTGTTTAGATTCTCCTTTGATTGATACTTTTTTGAGGTTTGAGTTGAAGCTGGTGCAATTCAATTCACACTATTCCTATGTGTATTAATTAGAAACTATAATTGGTTAAAATCCTACTTGTCAACTAAAAAAAGCCGTAACTTTCCTCATTCCCGCAAGTTATAGCACGATAACAATTAAGTATTATATTGTTTGAATAAGCCTGTGTTATGCTGTATTTATGAATGGTTCTGTGTCGATCAGTCGGCTGAAGACCTCTTTTAAAGATTTTGAGGAACTATTTTTTTTGAGTTTAAAACCCATTAATCTTCTAGGATATGTATGTTATTGAGAGTGTAGGAGGTGAGGAGTTGTCTGTAACTATCGAAACTAAGACCGCTCCTTCGTCCTTGCCGGTGCAGTCTGTTGACAGAAAAGGATGGCTGAAGAGCGCCTTTAAAAGGCTGGTTCAAAGTAAAACAGGAGCTGTGGGCATGGTTGTCCTCTTTGTTATTGCGATTATTGCTGTCGCTGCTCCTGTTCTGGCATTGCATGACCCTGCTCAAACTAATGTGGCTCGCAAGCTGCTTCCACCAGCATGGGCGGCTAGAGGTTTGGCGGAATATCCTTTTGGAACAGATAATTTAGGCAGGGATATATGGAGCCGATTAATTTATGGCTCACGTGTCTCACTTATCGTCGGATTTTGTTCTGTCGTAGTTTCAGGCATCATCGGGATTGTTTTGGGGCTGATTTCCGGTTACTACGGTCGTTGGGTTGATAGTTTGATTATGCGAATTGTCGATGCACTTTTGGCTATACCGACTATTTTGTTCATGATGCTCTTTATGTTCGTGCTCGGACCCGGAATTGGAACGCTTATCTTCGTTATTGGCGTAACCAGTTGGGTGAGCTACGCAAGGATGGTCCGAAGCGAGGTCTTAGCTGTCCGCGAGCGTGATTTTGTCCGTTCTGCAAGAGCAGTTGGTGCAGGTGACTTCCGAATTATTTTTGTCCATGTGCTCCCGAACGTTATTTCTTCATTTATCGTCATCTCTACGTTGAGTGTAGGCCGTGTCATCATTGCGGAAGCTTCCCTAAGCTTTCTCGGGCTTGGAATCCAATCCCCGGATGTTTCATGGGGCGGGATGCTGAGCGATGGGCGGCAATATTTGGCCACTAGCTGGTGGGTTGCCACCTTCCCGGGAGTGGTAATTACAATTACAGTTTTAGCAGTTATTTTTGTCGGGGATTGGCTGCGTGATTGGCTGGACCCGAAATTAAATTGATGCCCATTTATTGAGTGCGAGAAGGGAGGGCATGGAATGCCGGAAACATTGCTGGAGGTTCGGGAACTGCAAACTTCGTTTGTAACGAATGAAGGAATAGTCCCTGCCGTCAATAAAGTTTCGTTCAGCGTTGCCAAAGGAGAAACCTTATGTATTGTGGGGGAATCGGGCTGCGGCAAAAGCGTCACCTCGCTGTCTATCATTGGTCTTGTGGCTCGCCCGGGTGAGATTGTTGGGGGGAAGATCCTGCTGGAAGGCAGAAATCTGCTGGAAATGGACAAAAAGGAAATGCGCAAAATTCGTGGCAATGAGGTGTCCATGATTTTTCAGGAGCCGATGACCTCGCTTAATCCGGTATTTACGATCGGCTATCAAATCTCCGAATCCGTCCTTGTTCATACAGGGCTAAGTAAGAAGGAGGCACGCAGAAGGAGTATCGAAATGCTGGAGTTGGTCGGGATTCCGCGACCTGACAAGATAGTCGACTCCTTTCCGCACCAGCTATCGGGTGGCATGAGACAAAGAGTGATGATAGCGATGGCCCTCTCCTGCAGTCCCAAGCTGTTGATTGCTGATGAGCCTACGACAGCGCTCGATGTAACTATTCAGGCGCAAATTTTGGAGCTGATCGGGAAGCTTAAAGCAACGCTGGAGATGGGGGTTATATTGATTACCCATGATTTGGGAGTTGTAGCCGAAATGGCCGATCGTGTCGTGGTTATGTACGCCGGTGAGGTGGTTGAGGAAGCTGCTGCTGTCGAATTGTTTGATCATCCGCTTCATCCTTACACCATTGGTTTATTAAGCTCATTGCCGCAAATTAATGAGCAGCAGGAGGAGTTGTACTCCATTCCAGGAACGATTCCTAATTTACGGCATCTTCCGTCCGGGTGTGCGTTTCAAGCCCGATGCTCTGCCGCAACCGAAATATGCAGCTTGCAGAAGCCGGTTCTGGAAGAAAAGGCTATGGGGCATCAGGTCCGCTGCTTTCATGCAGAAGGTAAAGGTGACGTAGTATGAGTTCAATAATTATAGACGAGCACCCGTTATTGGAAGTAAAAGACTTGAAAAAATATTATCCGTTCAAGCAGGGTATATTCTCCAAGGAAACTGGATATGTCAGAGCTGTAGACGGTCTTAGCTTCTCGGTAAAGAGGGGCGAAACACTTGGCATTGTCGGTGAATCAGGCTGTGGCAAATCAACCGCAGGACAAATGATCCTGCAGCTGCTGGAACCGACTGATGGAGAGGTATGGTTTGAACAACGAAAATTGACGGGACTAGGCAGCAATGAGATCCGTAAGGTTCGTCGTGATTTACAGGTTATTTTCCAGGATCCGTATGCTTCATTGAATCCAAGAATGAAAATTGAGGACATAATTGCGGAACCGTTGCGAATTCACGGTGTATCCAGTAAAGACCAGCTGAGGAATACAGTCATCGAGCTGATGGAAGTTGTAGGCTTAAGCGAGCATCAGATGAACAGGTATCCTCATGAGTTCAGCGGAGGCCAACGGCAGCGTGTAGGTATCGCCAGGGCATTGGCATTAAAGCCGAAGCTGATCGTATGTGACGAGGCTGTCTCGGCTCTCGATGTTTCGATACAGGCGCAGATTTTAAACTTATTAAAAAAGCTGCAAAAGGAATACCAGCTGACCTATATATTTATCGCGCACGGCTTAGCTACTGTGAAATTCATCAGCGAGAGGATCGCTGTTATGTATCTTGGTAAAATTGTTGAGCTGGCGCACAGGGATGAATTGTTTTCCAATCCAAAGCACCCCTATACACAATCTTTATTATCCGCTATTCCGGTTTCTCATCCGAAGGAGAAGAAGGAACGTATCATCCTGCAGGGAGATCTTCCGAATCCTGCCAATCCTCCTGGCGGCTGCAGCTTTCATACACGCTGCCCTATTGCGAAGTATATTTGCCGCAGCCAGACTCCACAATTTGAAATAAATGTTAGCGGGCATGGAGTGGCCTGCCACTTTGCGATATAAAAAGAAACATCGGCTTTATTTTCAGATATTTTACATAGCCACACTATTCATAATTAACATGAGGTGAACCAGAATGAGCAGCAAACGTCAAATGACATTACACTTTTTTATGAACAGCACCGGGTTTCATGAAACCGCATGGAGACTCTCCAAAGCAGAACCCGAGCGCGTGACCGACCTAGCCTTCTATAAGAAGATGGCTCAACGTGCAGAGCAAGCCAAGTTCCACAGCGTATTTTTGGCAGATGGCTATGATCTTGGCGGCAGTGTGAAGCATCAAGCGCTTGGACGGCTGGAACCTTATACGTTGTTGTCGGCTTTGGCTGCAGTAACGGAGCAAATCGGATTGATAGCTACCGTATCCACTTCGTATAACGAACCTTATCATACGGCACGTTATTTTGCCTCCCTGGATCATTTAAGCGGCGGGCGGGCAGGATGGAATATCGTTACGACGGGAATCGGCAAAACCCATTTGAATTTCAGCAGAGAGGAGCATTTTGAACATGCGGAACGTTATAACCGGGCGTTGGAATTTGTTCAATTAACAACCAAGCTGTGGGATAGCTGGGAGGATGATGCTCTGGTTGCTGACAAAGGTACGGGAGTCTACACCGATACAGAGAAGATCCATGCAATCAATCACAAAGGCGATTCATTTTCAGTTAAAGGTCCGTTAAATATCCCGCGTCCTCCTCAAGGTTATCCAGTACTTGCTCAGGCAGGATCATCAGAAGAAGGCAAAGAACTTGCTGCCCGAACGGGAGAAATCGTATACACGGCACAACAAACTTTGAAAGAGGCTCAAGCCTTTTATGCAGATGTAAAATCCAGATTATCTCGATATGGTCGTAGTCCGGATGAAGTACAAATTGTGCCTGGATTCAGCTCGATCGTAGGAGAAACGGAATCAGAAGCCAAGGAGAAAGAGGCTGAGCTCCATGAATCCATTATACCCGAACTGGGGTTGAAGCGGCTTTCAGACCGATTAAAGGTAGATTTGTTCTCCTATCCGTTGGATGGTCCTGTTCCACAGCTGCCTGATCCTGAAACAATTAATGAAACCAGAAGCCGTTTTGAGCTTATGAAAAATATGATTGAAACGGAAAAGCTCACCATACGCCAATTAATTCAAAGAGCTTCCGGAGGTAATGGACACCGGACCTTTGCGGGTACAACCGTTCAGGTGGCTGATCAATTGGAGGAGTGGTTCTTGAATGGAGCCTGCGATGGTTTTGTTATCAGACCCCAACAGCTGCCGACAGGTCTCGATGATTTTGCCCGTCTAGTTATCCCAGAGCTGCAGCGCAGGGGGCTGTTCCATACCGAATACAAGGGAAGAACACTTCGGGAGAATTTGGGGTTAACCCGCCCGAGCAATCAGTTTGCGGGACAGCGATAATAAAATAGAGGTTAGCATTTGCATTAGATATGCATATATTCGGAGGGGACAGAAAAGATGAATTGGATTCGTAAATTTCCGGTCATAACACTATTGATCCTATTGGCGATTACAGGCTGCAGCAGCACTAAAGGTGCGGGAACAGGAGCAGCAGAGACGGGTAAAGAGAAGGTGTTGACGATTGCACAAACAACCGACAATGTAACCTTTGATATCCATAACCACGGCAATACGCAAACGGAAGCCATTCAAGTCAATCTATTTGATTATTTGGTTAAGAAAGACGGATCGGACCCCCAGAAGAAAATACCTAGTCTAGCTACTTCATGGGAACGTACGAATGATACGACTTGGCGATTCAAGCTGAAGCAGGGAGTGAAGTTTCATAATGGTGATCCGTTCACCGCAGCTGATGTGAAGTTTACATTAGAGAGAGCCGCTAACGATAAGAAGCTTATTGATTATTCCTCTTATTCCGTTATTAAAGAAGTTAAGATTGTAGATGATTTTACGGTCGATATTATTACGAAGGAGCCCGATCCAATTTTATTGGCGCGTTTGAGCAGGATCAGTTCAGGTATTTTACCGTCGAAATATTTTCAAGAGCAAGGGCTGGACAATTTTATGAAAAATCCGGTCGGAACAGGTCCTTACAAATATGTCAAATGGATTAAGGATGACCGGGTGGAGCTGGTAAAAAATACAGATTATTATGGCGGAGCTCCGAAATGGGACAGACTCGTATTCCGTACTATTCCTGAATCAACGACGCGTATTTCCGAGCTGTTAACAGGCGCGGTAGACATTGCCATCACCATACCCCCAGAGGACATCAAGCGTGTAAAAGATAGCGGTACCACTTACTTTACACAGCAAGATAGCGCACGGGTGCAAAGCTTGCTGGTTCGTCAAACTCCTCGGACTCTAACAGAAAATCCAAAGGTTCGCGAAGCAATTGAACTGGCTATCGACAAGAAAACACTGGTAGATAATGTACTGGGAGGTGCAGGAGTGCCAACCCAAGAAGGCATAGGTCCCGGGATCTTAGGCAACAATCCGAAATTGTTTAACACAAATATTTACAATAAAGAACGCTCCAAACAATTGCTTGCGGAAGCCGGCTACCCGAATGGTGCAGAATTGACATTAAGCTCACCGGTTTCGTTTAAAGAGATCGCGGAAACAATTGCTGCTAATTTGAAGGATGTCGGTTTCAAAGTAAAGCTTGAAATATTGGAACAAACTCAGTATAAGCAGCGTGATAATTCCAACACGTTCAAAGAGCTTGCTTTGCAGGGTAAAGGAAATTCGATGTTTGAATCGCCACTGCCGCTGGAGCCGTTCATTACAGAAAGAGCAAAGCAGCAAACGGATTACAGCAATCCGGAAGTGGACAGACTTCTGAAAGCTGCTTCGAGCAATCTTAATGATAAGGAAAGAGAAGAACAGTATAAGAAGGTACAAGAGATTCTTGCGGACGGCCGTCCGAGAATTTATCTTTATCAAAACAAATTTACGTATGGAGTCAATAATAGAATCGAATTCAATCCGAGAATGGACGAAATGTTCTATGCAGAAGATATTAAGCTGAAGCCAGCCAAATAAAGCCATGAATGCAATCATACATTTCAAGGAATGAAGGTGCTTGTCGAATATGAGTCAAACGGTTAGACAACTAAAATTCGGTTTATTTTTACAAGCTGCTGGACATCATGTTGCCGGTTGGAGACATCATGAAGCTCAAGCAGGCAGTGAAAACTTCGAATTAATTCAGCAATTGGCCCAGACGGCGGAGCGGGCGAAGTTTGATATGGTTTTTTTGGCAGACGGATTAACGACTTCGCCTGATTCTCCTGCATCGGTTGTTGCAAGGTTTGAACCTATTACGCTTCTTGCGGCTCTATCCAAGGTTACGGAGCGTATTGGCTTAGCTGTCACAGCTTCCACTACTTACTATGAACCGTTTAATCTGGCTCGCTTGCTCGCTTCAGTGGATCAATTAAGCCGGGGCCGGGCGGCCTGGAATGTAGTAACGACTTCGACCTTGTCAGCAGCGCAAAACTTCAATAGAGATCAGCATGAAGAGCATGGGGTCCGGTATGAGCGTGCAGAGGAATTTGTTGAGGTTGTCAAAGGTTTGTGGGACAGCTGGGAGGAAGATCCTTATATTGTCAATAAGACTACCGGTGATTACATAGATAGGAATAAGCTGCACACATTGAACCATGCAGGCAAATATTACTCCGTGAAGGGGCCACTGAATGTGACACGAAGTCCTCAGGGACATCCGGTCGTTATTCAAGCCGGCTCTTCCGATACCGGGCAAGATCTTGCCGCTCGAATTGGAGAGGTTGTGTTCACAGCTCAACAGACGTTAGAGGAAGCGCAGCTTTTTTATTCCAGTTTAAAGGGCCGCTTACAGCAGTATGGCCGTTCTCCCGAGCATCTGCTCATCTTGCCCGGACTCCTTCCGGTTATTGGTAAGACTGAGCGGGAAGCGAGGGAAAAATATGAATATTTGCAAAGCTTTGTCGATGATTCCAGAGCGATTGCTTCCCTTTCTGAAAGATTCCAATTTGATCTAAGCGGGTATTCGTTAGATGATCAGCTTCCTGACATTCCGGAATCGAACGGACGGAAAAGCCGCCCGCAACTGCTGCTTAATCTCGCGCGCAGGGAAGGGCTCACTCTTCGCCAGCTGTATAAGGAAGTGGCCGGAGCGCGCGGGCATCGAATCGTGGTTGGTACACCGGTGCAAATAGCGGATCATATTGAGAAATGGTTTGCTGGAAACGGAGCTGACGGGTTCAATATCATGCCCCCCTACGTTCCGGGTGGATTAGAGGATTTCGTTGACGGAGTCATCCCGGAGCTGCAGAACAGAGGGTTGTTCCGTACCGAATATGAAGGCCGCACACTTCGTGAAAATCTGGGGCTGCCGATTCCCGTTAACCGGTATACGCGTGTGGAAACAAAATAACGAAGTGGAAAGGGGAAACTCAAATGTCTGCAATTGAAAACCAATTTCTTGAACTTCCAACAACAAGTATTTCGGATGCTTTGAACGGCCTTACCAATCTGGATCCTGCCATCAAGCCGTTAAAGGAAGAATACAAAATTGCAGGGAGAGCCTTCACAGTTAAAATACCTGCCGGCGATAATTTGGCGGTGCTTAGGGCGATTCGGGAAGCGAGTCCCGGAGATGTTTTGGTCATTGACGCCAAGGGAGACACTTACCGCGCGGTGGCCGGTGATTTTGTTGTCGGACTGGCTCAAACCTTGGGTCTGCAGGGGATCGTAGTAGATGGCGTGATCCGTGATATTAAGGGAATACGCGACCTTGGTTTTCCTGTTTTCTCCAGAGGGACTACGGTAGCAGCCGGCAGTAAGTTTGGCGGGGGAGAAACGAAAGTGGCTGTTTCCGTCGGAGGAGTAAGCATTAATTCAGGTGATATTATTGTTGGAGATGTCGACGGAGTCGTTGTCGTACCGCAGGATAAAGAGCAGCAGGTTGTTCGTGCAGCTCAAGACCGGGTTGTCATGGACCAAAAACGTGAGCAAGAGGTGTCAGGGAATAAGGAGGCCGTTCTCCGTTATCTTGATAAAGTTTTGGCTAATTAGGCGACGGAAGGCTGAGTATTATTGACTGTCTGCTAGTCTTTATATTTACTTGGGGTTATCTCGCAAGCAGTAGGAAAACTGCTTGTGAGGTAACCCTTTTTAATTAAATCACAGTTCCTGAAAAGTTCAAAACTTCTTTAGATTTCATGCTAGAATAGGATAAGAACTAATCAAACGCTGACCACGAGAAAGGACCTGTCCGGCATGAAGTCGTTAGGAATCACGCGCACCTCCCTTTCCATAAGAAAAAATACATTCATGAAGCTACTCGTGTCTTTCATTATCCTGAACATCCTGAATATTTATCTAGTATTCGGACTGTTTTATTATAAATCTCAAAATATTTTGGAACGAGAAATTAAAGACTTATCCCACAACATGCTTTTTCAGACGCAGAATATCTCCAACTACTTATACACCTCTACGGTCAAAATAGGCTACGATCTTTACTATAACGATATTATATTTTCAGCAATGTTCTCACATGACGAGATGGATACGTTCATGCAGAGCAACATTGGCACCCGATTGAACATGACGCTGCAGCTCAATCCAATCGTTCAATCGATTTATTTGTACAACATACAGCAAAATGTCGTTATTTCGACCAAGTATGCGAATATGCGAGTCAGAGATTTTGCGGACACCGAAATGACGGCAATTTTAAGCGGATACCGGTATACCTCTCCGAAAATTCAATATATTTTGCGCAAAGGTCCGCCCGGGAACGATTCAGATGGACCACTTCTGTCGCTTATTATAACCGAACCTTCACCTAGCTCAAGGGAGATTCAAGGGGCGATGGTTATTAATATTAACAGCCACAAATTTCAGGCTCTTATCGATCAGATGGTGAATGATCCGCTGAATCAAATGTTCATCGTTCAGAACGATGGGGAATTTGTAACGAAGCCTTCCACTAGCCTGTTTACCGGGGGGGATGGGAAGTTTGCCTTCTTTGAGCGGATTCAGCAAAGTGCAGAATCCAACGGCTCATTTATCGAGAATGTAAATGGCAATAAGTACGTCGTGTCTTTTCAGAAAACAACTATGGAAAGCACCGGCTTTCATTATGTGAGCATTTATCCGTACACCGAGATGTTCAAAAGCCTCATCAATATTAAAAATATCACATTAATTAGTACTTCGGTGCTGCTTGTGGCCAGCTTGATCATCTCTGTCATTCTATCGCGGGTTATTTATTCACCAATCAGGTCGCTCATTCAGCTGGTCAAGCGGCAGACGAATGGACTAGCGGGTATCGAGATGGAAGGGGACATCGAAATCGTTAAAAGAGCCTTCTCCAAGGTGGTTGTAGAAAACGAATCGCTGGAAAATTTCTCGCATCGCACGCAGGTGCTGCTAAGAGAGCAGTTTTTGAAGAGCCTATTATTGGGTCATCACGATAGCCGAGGTCGGTTTGACGAGCAGATCAAGGAACATCACATTCAGCTGGAAACCGACAACCAAGCTGCTGTCATCGTCTTCCGCATCGATCATTACAACCGGTTCGAGGAGCTTTTTGACAGTAAGAGCAGATATTTAGTACGGTTTGCCATGTGCAATATTGCAGAAGAAACGATGGAACGGAGCTATCGCAGTCTGCCTGTCAATATAGCGGCGGATCATGTGGCGGTTATTATCAATAACTGGGAGGATGATCTTCAGAACCTGAGCGAGGTATTATCCGAGGTACAGTCCAATATTAAGCACTATTTGAATATAAGCGTAACGATTGGCATTGGGGAATCGGTCGAAACTTTGTACGAAGCCGAATACTCCTACGAGGGGGCTTTGGCAGCAACGCATCATCGCATATTTAGAGGAGCCGGTTCCATCTTGGACTACGTAAGTTTGCGGCATTTGGAGAAATCGGGGTATCCGCATGATAAAGAAAAAGCCATCATCAACGAGATAAATTTGGGAAAACTGGATAAGGTAAAGCCTGCTATAGAAAATTTGCTCCAAGGGCTGGAAAGCTATCCTTATCGGGATATGCTTGCAATTACAAGCGAAGTTACGATCAGTGTGCTTAAAAGTCTGCCGCCTGCGTCCAAAGGTAACCCGCTGCCGACTCTGTCCTATCAGGAGATGTATGATCAGCTTATGAAGCTCGAGTCCGTGGAGGAAATCACGTCTTGGATCAATGAATTCATTCTGGATGCGATAAACGTACAGGAAAACGGCAAAAAGACAAAATCCAATGAGATGGTAGTCAGCGCACTCACATTTATCGACGAGAATTATACACGGGTAGAGTTTTCGGCCGCCGACGTAGCGGAATACTTAAAGTATTCGGTAAGCTACATGAATGTCCTGTTTAAAGAGCAGACGACAGTATCTGTTCATGACTATATCAACCGTAAACGGCTGCAGAAAGCCAAGGAGCTGATCGAGCAGTCGGATATGCTTATTAATGCAATCGCGCATGCTGCTGGATTTAACTCAAGCAACTATTTTTATTATGTATTTAAGAAAGAATACGGATTAACGCCCAACGCTTACCGAAGACTGAATAACACCAAATGAACCAGGCCGCGATGCTTGGTTCTTTTTTTCAACAATTCGCTCTATCAGTTGCTGCAAAAACATCAGATTTAAGGATTTCTGAGTAATAATCATATTTTGAAGTATATTTTTCAGTTGTAAAAGGCTACGATACACCAAGAAACGACCCCCAATATTCCTACAGGAGGGAACTTCGTGAACAGAAAGACGCTAATTGCATGGCTGTCCTTAATAACAGCGATACTGCTGCTCTCTAGCTGCAGCGATACCGTATCCTTATACAACAACGGCAATGCACCATTATTAAGTAAAGCTGTGACGGATGGGAAGCGGAATAACGAAGTCATTTTAAAGCTCGTATTACCGGGTGAGACACCGCCCCATTACAGTGAAGTCATGGAGGTACTGAATAAGAAGCTTTCTGCATCTATTCATGCGACGTTGGATATTCAGTACATCCCCTGGAGCAGCTACAATAACCAATTGCTTGTGAAAATGGCTGCCGGCGAGGACTACGATTTCTTCTATAACGGGTACTGGCAAAACTATTCGCAGATTTTGAACCGGATGGGAGCCAAAGATGTTACTGATTTAATTGAAAGTTACGCTCCCGATTTATATAAGGGGCTTACCCCTGAATATATTAACTCTAATAAATATAACGGAAAGCTGTACGGGATTCCGATTCCAGGCCCGATCGAATATCCGCAGGGTTTTCATTTTCGGGCGGATCTTGCAGAGAAATACGGATACAATTCGAGCAACCTGGGTTCGCTTCAGCAGGTGGAGGAATTTCTGAAGAAGGTGTTGGCCGCAGAGAAGGCAAACGGCAGAGTAGGCATCAGATACAACGGTGAATACACGGGTGACTATAAAGCTATGGCTTTTCTTGGCACACAGCGTGAATTTGTTCCCAGCTATGATTTCAACTCCCCGGGCTTTCTGCTGAATAACGAACCCGTTGTCATCAATCAATTCGAGACCCAGCAGTACAAAGATTTTCTGAAATTGAAGAGACGGTGGTGGGACGAAGGGCTGATAGACAAAGATTCGTTGTTCAGCAAATCCTCTCTGGCGTCGGAACTGATCTCTGACACAAAAAGTCTTGGTTATATCAGCAATGCTCCGGAAGGCTATACGGGAGAGAACAGCGCGGGGCGGGCGAAATTTGATCCTGGAGCGAGATTGGACTATGTGTCCATCGAAGGAGAAGGTTTTAAAATGGTCAGCTCGTTTAAAGCCGGTAATTTTATCGTCATTACGCCCTCTTCCCGCAACGCCGAGAAGGTGCTGATGTTTCTGAATTTGCTGTATAAGGATAAAGACGTTAGAGACTTGTACTTGTATGGGATTAAAGGAAAAGACTTCATCCCGGTAGGCGATAAGGAGTTCAAATATCCAGATGGTATCGATCCTTCCAAAGTGTTTCAAAATTTATGGTGGATGGTAACACCTTGGTCCAATGCCCGAATTCCGGCATCTGCGACAGCTTCGGATAAGAAGTTTATCCAGATGAGCACCGATCCGAATAATTTTACCCGATCGGTCATATCGGGGTTTGATTTTAACCCCGATCCAGTCAAAACGGAAATATCCAGGGTGAACACGATTGTGGTGGAATACCGCAAAACGCTGGAAAGCGGCTCCGGAACCGATGTGCAGCAGAATGCCAAGTATAAGGAATTCATAGATAAGCTGAAAAAGGCCGGTGTAGACAAGATCATTGACGAGAAGCAAAGGCAAATCAATGAGTTTTTGAAAAAATAAAGAAAAAAAGTTGATTTCAACAAGGGGGTGATGTTTGGTTGTAAAATTAGCACTCTATTATATAGATTGCTGCTAAAAACTTATGAAACATAACATTCTTGGCTTGGATTAAATCAAATGGAAAGGGGAAGCACGAATGAAGTTGTCTGTATTCACTGCATCGACGCCGGACTTAACATTGGGTGAGACGATTTCAGCAGTAAAGGAAGCAGGTATAGACGGAATTGAATGGAGATTTGCCGATGTTCCCCGGGATGCGCTAGACGAGACGCCATCCTTTTGGAGAAACAATCTCTGTTCCATTCCCATTGCTTCTGAGAAGACGAAATGGTTCGAGTACAGGTTGGCGGCAGAAGAAGCGAATATAACCTCGGTTGGCGTCCTGCCGAATATGGCTGCAGGAGACCTGGTGACAACGGAGCGCCTCCTGCAGGCGGCAAGCTTCATGGATGCTTCATTTATCCGGTTGGGCGTTCCGTTATACAACGGAGACAAATCTTATTCAAAATTGTATGCCGATGCGCGGGAATATTTGAGCAAATCCGAACTATTATGCCGTAGTTATGGGGTTAAAGGAATTGTCGAGATTCATCACAACACGATCATCAGCAGCGCTTCGGCCGCCCGCAGGTTATGCGATGGATTCGATCCGGCATTCATCGGCATCCTGTACGACCTGGGAACATGATCTACGAAGGGTACGAGAACTTTAGGATGGGCCTCGACATAATAGGTCCGTATCTAGCCCACGTCCATGTAAAGAATGTGAGCTGGAACCGGGTAGATGGGGCAGAGGGGAATGATATTTGGAAGGCCGATTGGGCTGGCTTGCGCAAAGGCTGCGTCCCGTGGCCTCAGCTCGTCGGCGATTTAAAGACAGTCGGATACGAGGGGTATTTGGGTCTGGAGGATTACAGTGGAGAATTCGCAACGAAACAAATGCTTCATGAGTTTGCCCAATACTTTAAAACATTGTTAGGTTGAAAAATCCAAAACGTTTCGGGAGGACTGTTTTTATGAAGAAAACAAAACAATTGGTTGCGGGTTCCCTTTCCGCTCTGCTGCTGCTATCGGGCTGCGCCACCGGCGACACGAAACCTGCAGCATCCGGCACGAACGGCGGTACTACTGCTTCAAGCGCAGCTAAAGAAGCGCCCAAAAGCGATGTGACACTGACGATTTCCAGATGGGCGGGACCCCATGCAGACGATCAGGCTGAGCTGCTGAAGGAATTTGAGAAAGAAACGGGCATCAAGGTGAAGATGGATGCGATTGATTTTGGCCAATTGAAGCCTAAGCAGACTTTGAATATGTCGGGTAAAACCGGGCAGTACGATTTAATCTGGGCACAGGAATCGTGGATCGGGGAATACGTCAAATCCGGTTTTCTGGCCCCGCTGGATGATTATGTGAAGGAAGCTGGAAGCAAATACGATGCGGCTGATATGAACCCGAGCGCGATTAAAGCGTTTACCGTCGACAACAAGCTGTACGGGCTGCCGAATTTCGAGCAGATGCCGCTGCTCGTGTATAACAAAGAGATGCTTCAGGCCGAAGGACTGCAGCCTCCTCAAACGTGGGACGATACGCTGAAAGTGGCAAAGCACTTTTTTGACAAAGGAACGGGGATCGGCATTCCCGGAAAGCAAGGCAGCGCCAGCGTCAGTATCTTTACCATTTTGAAGCGTACCAACGGTTCGGATTATTTCAACGCTTCCGGTAAGCTGGAATTGGCGACGCCTGCGAATATTGAAACGATGCAATTTTGGAAAACGCTTGCTTCCTATTCAATGAAAGGCAGTACAACATGGTGGTGGGATGAGGTCACGAAAGCTTTGCAATTCGGACAAATTCCGCTTGGCATTACGCAATCGGGACTGTTCTCGCAGTTGGAGGACCCGACCAAGTCGAAGGTCAACGGCAAATTGGGATACGCACCGCTGCCATATAAGAAAAGTCCGGCCGGCTTAATCAACGTGTGGAGTTGGTGTTTGCCGCAGGACAGCAAGCATCCTAAAGAGGCGTTCCAGTTGGCAGCATGGTTGACCAGCAAGGAAACGGAGAAAAAGATGAGCCTCAAAAATGCCAGCCATATCAGTCTGCGCCAATCTCTCTTTAACGATCAGGAGCTTGTGTCGAAGGCGCCGTGGTTGCCTGCTGTAGGAACTGCTCTGAAAGACGGTATCACATCACCGCTTCAAGCAAACGCGCCTAAGCTTGTCGAAGCGCTAGGTAACGGTATGTCGAGCATTATTACTTCGGGCGCCGATCCTAAGGAAATATTGGAGAGAGTACAACAAGAGATTGCCTCGCAATTCTAAAAATCACATACGGGGGAGTAGAAAAAGTGGATAAACCCCAAGGCGGAACAGCAGTCATTAACTATCAGCAAAGCCGCATGATGAAGAAAAATCAAGCCAGCTTTCTGGCCGGTTTTCTAGTCCTGCCGGCAGCAGTCATCGTGTTTGTTGCGATGATTGTCCCTCTTGTTTATGCGTTGTTTATGAGCTTCTTTCAATACGGTTTAGGACAGGAATCCAAAGCAGTATTCGTCTTTTTTGACAACTATGTCCGGTTTTTTAAGGACCAGACGGCATTGCACTCCCTGTGGAATACGTTTCTGTTTATGGGGATGGCATTATGCTTGGAGCTTCTGCTCGGAATCGGTATAGCTGTATTACTGACGACAATCCCGGCGAAGCTGGCTAATTTCATGAGAGCATTATTTACAATGCCGCTGCTCATTTCCCATGTCATTGTTGGCTTAATTTGGCGGTATATGTATGATCCGACGTACGGTCTTGTTTATTATGTATTGTCCTGGTTCGGTCTGGAATCATTCGGCGGATTGCAGAAAACAAGCACAGCGTTATTCAGCATTGTGATCGCGGATGCCTGGCATGCGACTCCCTTCTTGATCCTTGTCGTCTCTGCCGGATTAACGTCCATACCGCATGATTTGTATGAAGCGGCCAAAATAGACGGAGCGGGTGCTTTCCAAACGTTAACGAAAATTACACTGCCGATGTTATCGAAGGTCATTATTGTTATTACTTTGATCCGGGGAACCGATGCGTTCCGCGTCTTCGATATCATTTTTGCGCTGACCGGCGGCGGGCCTGCCAACTCAACATCTTCGCTTAGTATTTATGCCTACAAGCAAGCATTTGAGAACAATGAGATGGGCTATGCGATGGCTGTGTCAGTCATTACACTAGTCGGTCTGCTCCTGATTTTTGGCTCGTTGATGAAAAACTCCGCTTCCGGCAAAGCAGGGTAAAGGAGAGATAATGAATGCTTAACCGCTTGCTCGGACACGGGTTCAAAACAGCTGCGCTAGGTTTGTTTACCCTATGGACTATCGTTCCTATCGCGCTTGTCATTAGCAACTCGTTTAAACGTGAAATGGACATTTTTACAAAGGTGCCTAAGCTATTTTTCACACCAACTATGGACAATTACGTCAATGTGTTCTTAAAAGGGGATTTCTCTTCCTATTTTAGCAATAGTGCGCTTGTCGCCATTGTGTCAACATTTATTGCCATTATTTTCGGTACATTGGCAGCTTACGGTTTGGTTGGTTTTAGTTCAAGATGGTCGGGTACGATTGCAAACGGCTTTTTATTAGGAAAGCTGGTACCGGCCATATCGATGCTGCTGCCATTGTTTACATTGGTCAGAGTATCGGGATTACTGGGCACGCTGACAGGACCGATTATCGCTCATGCGGCTTTGAATTTGCCCTTTATTATTTGGTTGATGATGGGATTTATCCGCGATGTGCCTACTGAACTGAGTGATGCGGCCAAGATCGACGGCTGTACGCCAATGCAGACATTTTGGAAAATCATCGTTCCTATTATTTTGCCCGGCATGGCGGCTGCTTTCATTCTGGCTATGCAGTATTCATGGAACGAGCTGTTGTTCTCGATGCAATTGACCAGCATGGACACGTATACGCTGCCGGTCGGCATCTCGACCTTCGTTGGCGCAATTTCAGTGGACTGGGGAAAAAGCAGCGCTGCTGCCACGATTACTATGTTGCCGATGATCATTATCGGGTTTTTCGTACAGAAGTATATCGCAACGGGCACAACCAGTGGTGCGGTAAAAGGATAATATCATTCATATTCGGATACAGGGAGGAAATGAGCAATGACAGTCATTACAGAAGAAATGAAGCTATTTTTCCAAGAAAACGGTTATATCTTAATTAAAAATGCAGTACCTAAAGAAAACTGCGAGCGTGCCGTAAACGCAATTTGGGAGTTCATGGGCAAGGACCCTGAAAACAAGGAAGGCTGGTACACCCCGCCAGCAGGAATGGACGAATTGTGGCATGACCAGCAAAGAGGCATGATACCTTTTATCCACCATCCTTCGCTTTGGGATAATCGTCAATTTCCGCGGTTATATCAGGCTTTTGCCGAACTGCTGGAGGAAGAGAAGCTGTGGGTGACGGTCGACCGTGTGAACATGAAGCCGCCGAAGAGAGAAGACAAGCCGGAGCTTAATACCAGCTTCATTCATTGGGATACGGACACGACAAATTTGACGTTCCCGTTGCCACGACCGCGTCCTTTGCAAGGTGTTCTGTTCTTGGAGGATACGAATATTCATCAGGGTGGATTCCGTTGTGTGCCCAGCATCTATAAAGAATTCGAGCAGTGGATCAAGGAGCAGCCGGCGGACAGAAACCCGATCAATCCGGATTATACGGGACATGAGGTGAAAGTGATTCCCGGCGAGGCAGGCGATTTGCTCCTGTGGGACGTTCTGGTTGCCCATGGCAATGGTGAAAATTTGTTCGATCGTCCACGACTGGCTCAATATATTACAATGTTCCCTGCCAAGGAAGAGTTGTTCGAAGAACGTAGAAGACTTGCGCTTGAAAGCTTGAAGAACAAAACTTCGATGCATCAACAGTCCAATAAGTTTAATCCGTTTCCTAAAGATCCGCGAGACTGGGAGCATGCTCATACGCCTAATGATCCCGAGCTGACCGCTCTGGGCAGAAAACTGCTTGGTCTTGAAGCCTGGAGCTGGTAATAATTATTGTTGGTGCATAAGAGGATGATTGGCTGATTAAGCTGCGGATGCTAAATACAAGGCAAGCACCCCGAATTTCTTTCCGGGGTGCTTACTTCCCTACAAGCTCATCATTTACCTCGAATGCTTCCACGGATTGATCTTTCCCATATAACTCGTTCAAATGCTCTACATGAGCCATTCCCCAATCATTCATCGCCTGTAATAGAGGGGTCATTTTTTTACCGTATTCAGTAATGGAATATTCAACTTTGGGGGGGATTTGGAGATATATCTCTCTATGAACGATATCATGATATTCTAATTCCCTTAATTGAGCTGTAAGCATTTTTTTTGTTATATCCGGAATTGCTTTTTGAAGCTCGCTAAATCTCATCGTACCGTTCGAAAATAGATGAAACAGAATAACAGGCTTCCATTTACCGACCAGGATCTCTAATGCAGTTTCGACTCTACAAGTATCAGACATTTGAAGTTCTCCTTTAGAAATAACATATCTATGTAAGGTATCATTTTGTATACTATGTTTATTTTAAGTGCCTACTTCCGATAATTTATCCTTGGCATTATTATAGCTCTATAAGTAAGTCATATACAAGGAGGAAGCGTCAAAATGAAGTGGGCAGTTCGAATATTGCAGGGCTTGGTTGGAGTTATGTTCTTATTGACCGGTTTTATGAAATTAAGCGGAAATCCAGATCAGATAGAAGCATTTAATGAGATTTACGGGTATGGTTCCGGTTTTATGTATGTGGCAGGAGGAATAGAAGTTCTCTCAGCAGCGGGGTTACTACTAGGGTTTTGGAGGAATAAGCTAGTTTCTGTATCTAGCGGTGCATTGATTATTGTTATGGCAGGAGCTGTATTTACGCATCTCAAGGCTGGTCAAGGTTTTGGCATCGCCGTCACGCCATTGGTGCTTTTGGTGTTGAGTTTACTTGTGTTTTTGGGGCAAAAAAAATTCATGAAACCCAGAACGGCTTAAAAGGGCATTCCCTTAATGAATAGCGCAACATGGATCTGCGAAAAATCGGAATTCACGATGTCTGAAACGCTTCTGCAAAGGAATCGACCCAAGGCGATTGTAATATTTTCCGGCCATTTTGAAAATGATATTACGACTATTGCCGCTATAAAATAAATAAGTTTACATAACGGAGGCATTTATTATGAAATTAATGGTAACTGGAGCAACAGGAAATCTTGGAGCTTTAGTCGTTGAAGCCTTACTGAAGACTGTTCCGGCAAAAAGTATCGCTGTAAGCGTGCGTGATCCGAAGAAGGCCGAACACTTGAGCGACCTGGGAGTCAATGTGCGGTACGGGAACTTTAATGAATATGAATCGTTGGTAGCAGCTTTCGCCGGCATTGACAGGTTGCTTATAATTTCATCAGGGGATTTGCAAAATCGAATTGAACAGCACATGACAGCTATAAGAGCTGCAAAAGAAGCTAATGTTGGCTTCATCGTGTATACAAGTGCACCAAATGCCACAGACAGCCAATTCGATCTTGCCAAGGACCATCGCGAAACGGAGGAAGCAATCAAAAAGTCAGGAATTCCATACTCCTTCTTGCGCAATAACTGGTATTTAGAAAATGAAATGGGAACGTTCCAAGCCGTTCTGAACGGAGCGCCATGGGCCGTAGCCTCGGGATCGGGCAAATTAGGTTGGGCAGCCCGCCGCGACTATGCTGAGGCAGCAGCCCATGTCCTTGCAGGACAAGGACATGAGAACACGATTTACGAATTGTCGGGCAAGCTGTTAACGCAAGATGAGCTTGCATCGATCTTTGAGGAAGCCATGAACCGTGAAGTAAGGGTTCTGCATTTAGACGACGAATCCTATGGCAAAATGCTGGGTAAAGTCGGTGTGCCTGAAGCGATGATTCCATTCCTTATATCTATGCAACGCGGGATTCGGGAGGGCGGGCTAGACGTTGAGAGCAATGATCTTCAACAATTACTAGGCCGTCCAGCTACACCGCTTAGCGAAGCCATTCGTCAAATGTTAAGCTAAATAGGTTTGATGACCAAGCAGAGTGGTAACGCGGAAAAGGGGCTGTCCCAAAAGTCATTTTGAGACAACCCCTCCACCATTTTATCCTGAATAGATGGTTACAAAAGAGCCCTCAATTCCACTTTAATAGTTGAAGGCTTTTTTGCATATTCTTGTGTATTCTTAGTGATGAATAAGATGAGGTCGCTTTCCAGCGCGTACTCATCGCAGGTATCGGGTTCGTGGTTCGTGGTTCATGGCTCGTGGTTCGTGTTTCGTGATTCATGGTTCGTGGTTCGGTTAAGGCATTGCATGGCAGTCTGGCACACTTCGTGCAATTATCAGGAAAATGTCAAGTTAGTTACTCCGAAAATAGCGTTCCAAGTCTTATAGCTGGAATTCCTCATGCTAATTCTACGTATTTTGGCTGATATCCACCATTTCACCTCTATTAGAGTTAGTTTTTCCAGTTAGATTGATTTCAGGCGATATCCACGCTGGATTAGCGTTACAATTTCCATCTATTTTCTTTCCTTCCGCAGCCGCCCGACAAATCCTAGTCTCCTCTAGATTGAAAGCAGCCTTTGAACATCGCTTCTCGCCCCATCACTTAAGCAACATCCAAAAAGCGGCCGAACTCATTTTTGGATCTTCGAACCCCCACTCTGAGAGGAATTTCCCTACAAAAAAGATGCTTCCATTTCCGCTTACATGGTGGTGAACGGGCAGGAAAATAGGTTTTTTTGGAGAATACTGAAAGGCAATATTATACTTAAGCTGAATCGGCTGAATGGTCAAAAACTAACAGAAATGAGAGGATTGCTATGCTTTTCACAAAGAGCCGGAGGATGAATAAGCGAAAAATTTTGTTTGGTACCCTGTGCTTGATGGTAGGGATGACGGTTCTCTTTAGCCAGAGCAGCGCAATGGCCGATGATTTTCAGGAAGCGAGGGTCACAGTAGACAACACCGAACTGGCGTTGGAAGTTCCACCTATAAACTATCAGGGGTCCGTGATGGTTCCCATGCGTTCAATCTTTGAAGCACTAGGGAATAACATCACCTTAAATTGGGGAGCAAAACGATGAATGAACACTCATTTGCTGAGAAGAAAGTTACCTGGCTGGAGTTATTTTATGATCTGCTGTTCGTAGCTGCAGTTTCTAAAGCGAGTCATGTCTTGTTGCATGTCGAATCTGGTTCAATTCCAATGGAATACTTATCCAAATTCATTCTTATATTTGTTCCGATTTGGTGGGCGTGGGTTGGGCAATCTCTTTTTGTAAACCGGTTTGGGCAAGACATCCTGTCACACCGAGTTTTTCTGATTGTACAATTATTTTTTGTGTTAATAATGACAGCAAGCCTGTCGGTTAATTTTGATCAATACTATGTTCCATTCTTAATAGGCTATATTGGGTTAAGAGCTATGACCGCCATTCAATATCTTTCGGTACATAAAAAAGAAGAAGATCATAGAAAAATCACTGCCCGTTATTTGGGGAGTCGTTTTTGGATCGGATTGGTGATCTCATCTTTATCCATTTTCTTTGATTCTTGGATTCGTTATTTAATTTTGTATGCGGGAATTATTGTAGACATATTGCTCCCATTAATCGGCCGGCAATACTTAGTGAAAAGCCCTATAAATACTCACCACTTATTAGAACGCTTCTCGTTGTTCACACTCATTCTTCTTGGTGAATCAGTGATCAGTATACTTGCAGTATTGCAGCAGTCTAACTACTGGACGTGGCAATCTATTTTGTTTGCGTCAATAACTTTTTTATTAATTATTGCTATATGGTGGCAATATTTTGATAATGTTGAAAAGAAAGTGAACAAGAGCATAGAGACGGCCGGGCAGACCATAATTTACGGCCATTTATTCATTTATTTATCCTTGTGTATGCTTGCAGCTTCAATCCAATTGCTATTTCTGGAACAATTAAATTATACATTTATGCTAAGTTTTATTTTTGGATCTGTACTGCTCTACTTCTTCTCAACCTCGCTGGTTTTCCATAAATATAGGCACATCCATCAACGATTGGGGATACTCCATTTAGTTTTGTTATTAGGTTTACTTGGAGTTTTTTTCATAGTAGATTTATTTTTCCTTGTACCCAATTACTTGATCATTGGAGAGATGATGTTGTTTTTTGTTGTATATGCTAAATTAACGACTTGAGCTTTTCTTTTTTTGAGTATGTGAACGATAGAGCGATGTTTACCAGAAAAAGCTGGCTGACGAGCTCGCGGCGGAAGGCGAACATGCCGTGGTCATGATGGGATCAGGGTAATTCCTTATTGTTCCACAGGAAGCTATGTAGCGAAGTGCTAACTTAATTCCATGTCAATATTACAAAAAACCATCTCAAAATATAGCGTGATTCTGTAAAATATAGGTAGAAATCCTTACTATTATTTTAGGAGGCTTAATATGCCCGGAATCTCTATAGAAGAAGCTCGTTCTTTTGGTATTGAAACTAAATATGATTTGATGCCGAATGGTGAACGTAGATTCAGATTAAATTGTTCAACTGATGGAAATTCGTATTGTCGAACAGTAGCCTCAGAGAATGGTGCTTGGCAAAATAGCCATTACCATAAGTCGGTATCAGAGTTTTATATTGTACAGTCAGGATGGATTGTGTACGCGGAAAAAAGAGAAGGTGAATTAAAGTTTCGGTTATTGCGGGAAGGGGAGAATGTCTCATTCGAACCATTAGTTCATCATAACATTTATTTGTCTTCAAACTCAGTCATACACACTATAAAATATGGTCAAGCTCTAGACAATGACTGGTTCGCCTCCCCGGAATTAGATAATCTGACAAAACATTTACATCCAAATGCCCTGTTTTCATTGTAGAATGGATGGTGGCATTGGCCCCAACGGGACACTCAATTATTTACCAGGACGAAGCTGTCTGACATGATGCGGCAGTCTTTCGCTAGCTTGAATGGCAATACTCGGAAGGTGGGGGTCCAAAATAATAAAGAATTATTTTAGTGGCTCAGCCTCAAAATCAGTGCTTGATCCTCTTCCGAACATCAGTCCTTAAAAAAACTGCAAACATGCAGTTATTTTCTAACAAAATTGCTGTTTAGACAACATACCTGCAAAAATACATCAATTTTCATGGAAAACTCTCCCGTCCAGCTAACAATGAAAAAATAACTGCACATTTGCATGAATTCAAAAAGACTGCCGATATCAAGCCAAAAAGATGTATAGATGCAGGTTTTTAGGAAGAGGCAATGGCTTTGAATCGAATAATTCGTATTAAGCCGTGTGTGCTACCATTGTCGTTCTTAAGGTTTTGTCTACAGTTGAACAGGGCACGGCACGTAAGACAATCGAATAACTTCTTCGTCAAGCGCTGATTTCATTTTTGAGCCATTTTAGTAACACTATAAATAGGTAGTGCAATACTATATATAGACCTTCTATTGAAGATGTTCTGTTGCATGCAAAAGCTCTAACTAAGGCAGTACTACAAAGAAAAGTTTTACGCCTCTGAGTAATTAAGCTCCCTCTAGAAACAAGAGTTCAATAATAGCAAGTACGAGGCTGCCGGCACAATTAGGCGGCCTCGAAACGCTATCAGACACAATTCATTTCACAAGTGGATTGGATTGCTCTATGATTTCACAATAATGATACAAATGAAGCAAGATAAAGGTTATAATAGGATTAGTGAAAACTAAAAAAAAAGGTACAAGGACATGCACAATTATTTTAATATATAATTAATAATGATACACTATGATAGGGTTATAATTGATCCAGAAAAGATGTGTGACTAGGTCGCGCTTTGGCTTGCTGTGGCGCCTAAACAGGATCGCCTACATCCTTTCTGAAAATATTAGGGTATAAGGACGGTAAAAATGAGCAACAGACAAACTAAAACAGACGTTATCTTAATTGGTGCCGGAATCATGAGTGCTACTTTGGGTTCACTGCTGAAAGAATTAGTACCGGACTGGGAAATTACAGTGTTTGAGAGGCGCGCAAATGCAGGAGAGGAGAGTTCTAACGAATGGAATAATGCGGGAACGGGGCATTCTTCACTATGCGAGCTTAACTACACTGTCGAACAACCGGACGGATCCATAGATATTAGCAAAGCTATAAAAGTTAATGAAGAGTATCAGGTTTCAAAGCAGTTTTGGTCTTATCTTATAAACAGCAATTTGATACGTAATCCGCGGGATTTTATCATGCCAGTGCCTCATATGAGTTTTGTACAAGGGGAGCAAGATGTAACATTTTTAAAAAAGCGTTTTGAAGCACTGTCTAACAATCCCCTGTTTCAAGGGATGGAATTTTCCGATGATCCGGTAAAACTGATGGAATGGATTCCACTTATGATGCAAGACCGGAAAATGAATAAACCAATAGCGGCAACAAGAATCGAATCTGGAACGGATGTCAACTTTGGCGCTTTAACGCGGCTATTGTTTGCCCATTTAAAGAGTAAAAATGTGGATATAAAATTCAAACATGATGTTGATGATATTAAACGTACTAGCGACGGCTCTTGGGAGTTGAAAGTGCGGAATGTCGATACCGGTACCGTCGAACGACGTACTGCAAAATTCGTCTTTATCGGCGGCGGGGGAGGAAGCCTGCATTTGCTGCAAAAATCCGATATTCCTGAAGGAAAAGGTATTGGAGGATTTCCGGTAAGCGGACTATTCATGGTGTGTCAGAAACCGGATATTGTAGCGCAGCACCATGCAAAAGTGTACGGCAAAGCTTCTGTGGGTGCTCCTCCCATGTCTGTTCCGCATCTTGACACAAGAGTTATCGACAAAAAGGAATCGTTGTTCTTTGGACCGTTTGCAGGCTTCTCACCCAAGTTCTTAAAATTTGGTTCCATGCTCGATTTGGTAACGTCCGTAAAAACGCATAATCTTGTTACTATGATGGCGGCCGGCGTAAAAAACGTTCCATTGACAACATACCTGATCAAGGAAGTTATGTTATCAAAAGAGAAGCGCATGGATGCTCTACGGGAATTTGTCCCGGACGCCAAAAGCGAAGATTGGGAATTACTAGTGGCAGGCCAACGTGTGCAAATTATCAAAGATACCGCTGCCGGAAAAGGAACGCTTCAATTTGGTACGGAAGTCATTAATGCCGCTGATGGCTCGATAGCTGCTTTGCTCGGTGCTTCTCCGGGTGCTTCTACAGCCGTTTCCGTTATGCTTGAGGTAATAAAAAAATGCTTCCCGCAGCATTTGAAAGCGTGGGAGCCGAAAATTAAAGAAATGATTCCTTCTTATGGCGTGTCACTCATGAAAAAACCAGAGCTAATCAACGAAATTCATAGTTCAACGGAGCGGACGCTTGGTCTAAGCGAAAACTTGCCGTTACAGATAGCACGCCGGACGGTATCATAAATAACGAAGCTATGCTATTGATAATTCATTATGAGCATTCATTCCAAATGCTAGCTCAATGAATAAGAAAGCTCCTGCAGATGCAGGAGCTTTTACTAGTTGTTCGCTGCCTATAGATAAAACAGAATTAGTTCTTCATAATCTGGGGAAATAAAGTATTAGACTGACGGTGCATTAGTTATTCAATGGTGTTTTTCGTTGCCTTATACATATTTTCTACGTATTCGTCGACTTCATCTCGTGACATGCGTAAGCGATTCACAGAAGTACCGTATCCAATTTCCTTTTTACCCTCTGCTAATCCTTTGAAAATTCCATCTGCGAAGGCATCTAACGGTTCTCCATGCGTATGCAGCCCCGCTCCGCCTAAATCTGTATTCACTGCCGGAGGAGCAACCTCAATTACTTCTACAGACGTATCAGAAAGTTGATGTCTCAGACTCATTGTAAATGAATGAAGCGCCGCTTTTGTTGCTGAATAAATTGGAGCAATCGCAAACGGTGTAAAAGCTAGCCCAGATGTCACGTTAATGATAGTCGCCTCTTCTTTTGTTGCAAAAAATGGAGCGAACAGCATAGAGAGATGAAAAGGTGCTTCAATGTTGGTTGTGATTTCTTTACTGAAATAACTCCAATTGTTCTTCGCTTCTGCTTTTAACACATTAAAGCGTTGTTGGATTCCTGCATTGTTAACTAACACATTCACTTCTGGATAGTTCGCTGTTACCCAATCAAACAATGCTACACGCTCGGATTCAATATCCAAATTACTTACACGAGTAATAAGGCCAGGAGATTTTTCTTTCGCATTTTGAAGTACATCTTCACGTCTTCCACAAATAATGACTTTATTTCCAGATTTTATAAAGCGCTCTGCAAAAGCTAATCCTATTCCTGAACTTCCGCCTGTAATAAGTATTGTATTTCCTGAAAGTTTCATTATAGTTCCTCTTCTCATTTTTCTTTTCTTTCCTGAGTGCGCTTTGTATAACGTGTAATTTTTACGTCTATTCCTTTTAAGGATTCTGTCATCAACGAAATTTCAGCTTGCACAGCTTGCTTGTGCTTCTTCATCAATTCAAGTCGGAGTTCAATGGTGTTATCTCCTTCTACTATCCAATCCATATATTTATTAATACCATTTATTGGAATATGAGTATTTTTTAAACAAATAACCGTTTCAAGGAGTGCAATTTGATCTTCTGAAAATAACCGTCTACCCGTTTCATCACGCTCAATTAGTGGTAGTAGTCCTTTTTTTTCATAATAACGTAATGTTGATTCTGGAATATTGAATTTGGCTGAAACTTCGCTAATTGAACAATACTTCATCTGGAGGCCTCCAAATTTTTATCTTTCATTGTCGACAGGAATAGGATACATCTTAAACCATGGTTTAAGTCAACAAAAAATTATTTTAATCTGTTGAAGGAAAAAAATGAATCGACTAGAATCTGTACGCAAACTGTACAATCCATAAAAAAGCCGTACAATTGAATCTATGAGTCGCAGAGGCGAGAATGTATTCCTATTATGTATCCAGATCACGATCATAGCCCGTGTCTGCCAGCATGGATTGGGCGCAAGTGGGGGCAAGCTAACTAAAAAATAAGTAGATTTTGAAAACGAACTGTTATTTTGAAAACACTATATTATGATGAAGAGAGGTGCTCTTTGATGACAAATAGCAGTATGAATCCTAAGGTTGATGGATTTTTAAGTAAGGCTAAAAAGTGGAAGGAAGAATATGAGAAGTTGAGAAGTATCGTTCTTGACTGTGGGCTGACCGAAGAATTTAAATGGATGCATCCTTGTTACACTTTTCAGAATAAAAACATAGTTTTAATACATGGATTTAAAGATTACTGTGCACTTCTGTTTCACAAAGGTGCCTTGTTAAAAGATGCCCATGGTATCCTAATCCAACAAACGGAGAATGTACAGGCGGCACGCCAGATTCGGTTCACCAATGTTCGAGAAATAGTTGAGATGGAAACCATCTTGAAAGCCTATATTTATGAGGCTATTGAGGTTGAAAAATCCGGTTTGGAAGTGAATTTTAAAAAGAATACAGAATACATAATTCCTGAAGAATTTCAAACTAAATTAGATGAAATCCCTGCTTTGAAAACTGCTTTTGAAGCTTTGACGCCGGGACGGCAAAGAGCATACCTTCTTTATTTTTCTGAACCCAAACAATCCAAAACTCGAGAGTCAAGGGTTGAAAAATATATGCAGCAAATTCTCAATGGAAAGGGATTAAATGATTAGTAAAGGAGATTATAAGAACAGAGATAAGGCTGCCGACGAGCAGCAGCCTTCATCATCCGCAAGATCAGGTCATTCCAACTAATCAGAAATATTACGGGTATAGTATTCGATTATATCTTTGCGGCGAATAATGCCTAGGAAGACGCGATCAGCGTCTACGACAGGAACGAAGTTCTGATCAGCCGCCAGCGCCAGCATATCGTCCAAATCGGCGTTGATCTCGACGCATTCGACTTTCATCCGTTTTTTGATGGAGACGACAGGAATTTCGTGCATCGTATCAAAGCTGAGTCCGGGTGTGGCTTTCAGCTTCCATAACAAATCTCCCTCGGATAGCGTTCCAAAATATAAGCCATTTTCGTCCAAGATCGGAATGGCCGTATAGTGGCTTGCCTCCAATTTATTCATGGCTTCTTTCATATTAGAGGATGTCATGAGGTAAGAGACCTCGTTCTTGGGATATAGAAACGATTTGATGTCCATTGAATCACACTCCTTTTATCTATTAAAGCATATTTCGTCGCTGGGCGCATGTGGAAGTGACTGGGCCATGCCAAATATTATGGAATAAGGATGCTAAAATCATGTCGAAGACAAGAACATAATCCGAATTAAGTCCGTGCAAATAGCGGGCTTTTTTGTGTTTTTGCGATTTTTCTTACCGATCTGCAAAGCCGGTGCGATCCATGGTCACGTTAGTTCAGCGGTGTTGCTTATACCATTCGATCAAAATAATAGTAAAAACATATTGTACGGAAGTATTGGACAGGCGAATGACACTTTAGCTCAATAAACATCAAGATCACGCAGACTGCCGGCACGAATGGCAGTCTTTGTTCACCTAACGGCAGTTTAATGGAACGAATTAATGTGACTCCTGATTATGGAGCAGGATACTGCAGTATATTTGTTATCCTTTTGTCATTGGCATGTTAGTTGACGATTATTGAATTATATCCAAGTTTATCCGAATATAAGTGGCATGTGAATATTGCTATCTATCGCTAATAAGGGGGCATGCAGATGGGTTCAAGAATTATGCACTATTGTATTTCATCTCTATTAAGTGACAAGTTAGGTATTGATAACCGGAATGAGTTTATGCTCGGGGGGATTGCACCTGATATACATGGATTCATGGGAGTTGCAAAAGGAGTAACACATTTTAAGGATATAGACGCATGTGGAAAAAGTCGAATAAACTACTTGCGGTTTTATGCTACTTACAAGGATGTTATGAATAAACCCTTTTATCTCGGCTATTTATGTCACTTAATTTCGGATGTCGTTTGGTTGGAGTTATATTTGAGAATCGTGGAATTCGCAACTCCTGAGCAATTGAAGGAGAAAGCGCAAGTTGCATATCGTGACTTCGCAAGATTAAATGGACGAATTATTAAACAATATTCTCTGAAACTTCATCAGCATATGCTGCCTACCGTGAACATTGACGGATTTAACAGCGACTACTTACCTGCCTTACTTGATTGGATGCGAAAGGACTTTTCAATTGATGAAGTCCTCATGAATGAAACGCTGGAACTGTTTAACGACAATAACTGTGAAATCATTGATTATATTAACAGGTCGGTTGACGAGAGTATGGCGTTTTTATCCAGTATGAAATAGACTATGCAAAGAGGCTTAATACCGAAATCAGCGCTTGAAGAAGTCATTCGATTTCGTTTCTTTGTCCAGCCTAGCCCTGGACAAAAGCTAAAGAACGGTAATGACAGCACACACGACTTTATTCGAATTTATTCGACTTGAAGCCATGGTCTTCTCCCAAAAACCTGCATTCATACAGCCATTGGCCGATGTATATCCGAAGTCTTATTGAATTCCTGCAAATGTGCATTTATTTTTTCATTCTTAGCTGAAGCGGAGCGTTATCCATGAAAATGGATGTACTTTTGCAGGTTTGTTCTCTCTACAGCAATTCCGGTAGGAAAATAACTGCAGTTTTGCAGGATTTTGCGAGGGCTAATGGTCGGGGAGAGGGTCAAGTGCTGATTTTGGGGTTGAGCCTGTAAAGAAGAACTATATTTTGAAAAAACCAATAATAAAAAAAGGGATGTATTTAAAGTATACCTATTTTTGTCATTCTTACTTATCAGCTTGCCCGGTATAGAGATTGCTTTCATAGATGTTTGCAAAGGTGTGTCGCAGTTTATCCAAGGGTCAACAGGGTGCGCCAAGTAAAGCGAAAAGCCAAGGGGTCAAAGTGAATCAAGGCTCAAAAAGACTAGTAAGTACCGCTTCAATTTTAATAGTGAATGGTATAATATAGAAAGATAAAAAATACCCCTAATAATAGAGGATTATGGAAGAGGAGAAAGTATGAAGCTTAAATTATCAATCATCATAGTCATCCTACTGTCTTCTCTGATGAGTACGGCAGCCGCAGCAGCCAGCGGGGAGTCTGCCCCCCCTTTAAGTATTCAGCGAATTCCCGTGGAGCATCCGGTGAAGAACGTCATCGATAATACCGCCGCTTATCTGAACGGATGGAATAGTGTGATGTCACCCTTGGTGATGCAGGTGAACGCAGATGGTACGACTAGCGTGGGGGTCGCCGAAGAGAAAGGGCCAATCCATATTTATGAATTAGATGCGGATTATGGCGTCAGCAAGCATTTGACCATCCGCCGGGAGCTCCCGCTCTTCGGCAGCTATGCGAAGGATAGGGAAGGCAATTATTACATTCTGTTTGGACAAGAGCTCGAAGAAAATCAAGAGAAAGAGACTGCCATTCTCCTCGCTAAGTATCGTTCAACGGGCGAGAAGGTCAGCGAGTTACGCATATCCGGTGACGATCCGGATACATTCTGGAGCGATAAATATTGGGGGGTAAAAACGCCCTTTGCGAATGGAAATTGCAAGCTGGTCATCAGTGACCAAACGATAACCGCGTATTTCGGCAGGCTGATGTTTAAATCATCCGTGGATGGATTAAATCATCAGGCGTCTTTTGGGTTTGCAGCTTCGACCGATACCTTGAAGAGAGTCTTTGATGCCAATGGAAGATTCTCAGCATCGGCCGGACATTCCTTTGACCAGGCGGTGCTTTATGACGGTCAGGATCTGCTTTTTGTTGATCAAGCCGATGCTTCACCAAGAGGGTTCACGTATTCGAAGCGGTCGTTGAAGGGGCAGCGACTACAGAACTGGTACATTCCGTTCAAGTTCAAGCAGGGGAAGGTCTATCAATACACGTACGCCCAATTGGGGGGCGTGGTCTCGACAGGTGAGCAGTACTTGTTCGCAGGAGTATCGGAGATGACGGATAGGATCGACCCTGCATCGGAGCGCCAGAATGAATCGAGGAATATTTATCTGCAGACAGTCAGCCGGTCGCTGGATCAGCATAACGAACCGATCTGGATTACAGATTATACCGATATGAAAGAGGAGAATGCCGCACACTCGAAGCTGCTGAGCCTTGGTGGTGACAAGTACCTGGTGCTCTGGGAGAAACAGAAGGATACAGGATTCGGTAGCAATAGCAGCTACATCACGACCTACATGGCCCTCGTCAACGGCCAAGGCAAGGTCCTTAGGACGGAAGAGATGTCGGGGATTCGGTTGGGCATCGGCGTAGAGATTCATTACAACCCGGTGAGGCAATCCGTCCAATGGGTGCTAAGCGACGATCGTGCGGTGAAAGTCTATGAACTAAAGCCGTTGGTTTATACGACGGGAACCCCTCCTACGGAGCGCCAAATTGTGGTGAAAGTCGTAAACGATGCACCTCCCAAAGCGTTCGATGAGAACGACATTGGCATTCGCTTGAACGGGAAATACGTGGATGTAAATCCGAAGGCAAAGCTGGTGGACGGATCGACGTTCATACCCCTACGGGGTGTGTTAGAAGCCATGGGGGCTACCGTGAAATGGTCACCTCCGCCAAGCGGCGTAATGAATTGGAAGGGAGAAAGCTCGAAGCCGGATTATCTCGGTACGGTGAAGATTGTCCTTGGGTCGACCACGATTGAGCTCTACATAGGAACGGCGCGAGCGGTTATCAATGGGGAATTAGCAATGCTGGCGGATGCTCCATTCATCTCAGAGGATGGGTCCACCTACGTTCCGCTTCGACTCGTCAGCGAAACGCTGGGGGCGCAGGTGCAGTGGGAGCCCGAACACTGGACGGCGGTTATTGATACGTTGAACGTCACGCGTTAATCTCTGCTCAGCAGCTTATGCAGGAGCTGCGTCAGGCTGTTGATTCCAGACTTTGCACATACAGCTTTTTTCATTAATTTATAGATGCTTGGTGATTTCTTTATTGATGAACCTTATCACAAATGACTTAAATATTTTAAGAGCCTCCCGAGACTAGGGAGGCTCTTTCTAGTGGTCTGTTAGTCAAAAGCGATGAAAGCAGCGAAAGAGACGTTCCCAATACTGGTCGAGTATCCATTCCTAGTGGGGACGCAATCATGTATGTCCGAAACCCCCAGGAAGGATATAAGGCTGCCGGTCATCCATTGCTCTGCAGCCTATCTGCGTTTAAGGAAGATTACGAATGCTAAAACCAACCAATCCATTAGCCATGCTGCGATTGAAGTTATGCGTGAGGATCTCGGATGATCCGTTAATGATCCCATATTGTAGATGAGCGCCTTCCTTTTGTCTTAAATAATAAAATCCCGGTTTCAGCGAAACACCGTTAAGATCCTTACCATCCCAGTTCCAGGCCGGCGACTGAACGCCCCAAAACATGTCGTTATTCGCTGCTGGAATCGGTAGCCCTTTGATATGTACCGGGCCATCCTTCAAAGGAGTATGTTCGATAGATCCTTCCCATACGATCTTGCTGATTCCGTCCTCGTCTGCTCTTACGATTTCCAAACCGATCTTGAACCCGTTCATCAGCACAATATCCTGTTTACTAACGTTATAAATCGAAGCTTGAAATTGATATGTGCGGTCCTCCAAAGGTTTATTTTCCTCTGGATTTACTTCTGCCATGTTCAGCATTAGGGAAAGCGGGGCGTCTCTATGATTGCCAGGTTGCATCAAGAAGGTCAAGTGCCATCCTTGTTCTGTTGAACCGCTGTAGGGAGAACTTAGCGAAACACTGCTTTGCTCGTTTGTAGGGCCTTGCTTGTAATCGACCTGGTGGCCAAGCTGTTCAGAGAAAAAACGGAGGGGGACATACGTTTGATTGTTGTAGTTCAGTATCGGGCTTTCCGTAGGAAGTGCCTGAGCTTTTTGATTAATTACTACTTGAATGGGAAACAGTACTGCTTTCACGGCTTCGGCCGCAAAAACAGTCGTCATACCGGTCACTAACAGTCCGGCACTTAGAGCAAGCGTTAAAGGCACTTTTTTCAAGGCAGCACACACTCCATCACTCAGCATTAATCATTCTAAGTTAATGGACGCAACGAAGGCGACAATGGTTGCGCAAATGGAGGAATCTTCTCATTTCAAAAAAATGAGATATATAAAGATAAACGAAGATCTCATTTTCTGAAAACTCCATAATCAGGCATCGTAGGGCGAATGTATGTTTCTATCCAGAAAGCTAACGTGTGTTTTTAAGGTTTGCCAATTAATAAATAGTATAATAACATAGCTTCACAAGGACCAATTATTGGGAACCGAGGAGGATTATTTATTATGAATTTACCAGTAATAAATAATCAGCAAGCAATTTGAGCGCGCAATGATGGAAAAAAACAAGAAAGGAAGCGGCTTATGATTACCATTTATGATTGGTTTGGCTATGAATTGCCGATTAAGGATCGCTATCAGTTAATAAAAGAGGCCGGATTTGATGGCGTTTTATTATGGTGGAGTGAAGACTTTAATCGGAACGATTACCGCAATGGGCCACAAATTGCGCGAGAAGCGAGTCTTTTTATAGAAAATATCCACGCGCCTGTCAAAAACCAACACAGCCTCTGGTTTGACAATCTGGACGGTGAAGCCTTAACCGATTGTTATTTGCAATGTGTTGCAGATTGCGCCGAATTTGAGATTCCAACAATGGTGGTGCACCTGCCCAAAGAAGATAATCCATATAATGCATTGGGACTGGATAGAATCAAGAGAATCACTGAAAAAGCTGAACAGCTTGGTGTCAATGTTGCACTGGAGAATTTACGGAATCTTACCAATTTGGCCTATGTGCTGGAGCAAGTGGATTCCCTACGTATCGGATTCTGTTATGACTGCGGACATCACTACCGCTACTATCCAGGCGTTGATTTATTATCTATGTACGGTTCCCGGGTGATGGCACTCCATTTACATGATAATAACGGAAGTCGTGCCCAACACGGGTTACCCTTTGACGGCACGATTGATTGGTCTACAACCATGAAAAAAATTGCGCAAACGGATTATTCAGGTGCAACTGCAATAGAGCCCATGAATTGGGATTATGAGGATTTAACGGCTAAAGAGTTTTTACATAAAGCGTTTGAGCGAGCAAAAAGACTGGAAGCATTACGCTGCGCAAGCTCGGTGAAGTAGTTGGCAATTTCGTGTTTGGCGGCGACAGAGCCCTTTTGGAAGGGCAGCACACGGCTTTTTTTAGCGTGTAAATAGGTGTAAGTTTGGTCTGTTTTCTGTAGAATGAGAATAAGGAGTTATTCCATAGCCATCTAAGATGACTTACGGTAAGGCCCAGTATTTGTGCTGTTTTCTTGAATCGTTGCCTGCTCAGCTTCTTTAAATAATTTACGTTGTTCCTGAACCGCATCAAGCCAAGACCAACCGTAAATAACGATGAAAATCACAAATAGGAGTGCCCCAAGCGCTTCCCACCAAAAGCTTTCTCTAACGCTTGGAAGCGCTCCCAATCCTAAAATCAATAGCGGAATAAACCAGAAAATGAGTGGCTTTTTCTCTTTCACGACGTGACCCCTTATATGTTTGTCTACTATTATTAATTGTATATTTTTCGTGATGTTATGGCGGTTTGTGTCCGTAATAGGTTCGACCAAATTGTGGTAATTATAAAACAAACAAGAGTACGCCTCCAGTCAGCTTTCTTTGGTAATGTATGATGACGAGTACGTTCCATTGGCGGGTTTTGTTAAGTTCAACCCAATTGCTAAGCTAGACGGAGAACGTTAGTTCAAATGGACGTATTAAGGAAGACACTGCTTCCTTAATACGTCCATTTTTGTATAATTTTCCAAAGGATTCGTTCTCCCTAAAATGTTGTCAAATCCTCAATACAAGGATGCTCCGTTTTTCTTCACGAAAACATCTTTATTATGTAATTGCAAATAAGGATGGATGGCAATTCAAAACATGTGATGCCGTTCGATTCAGAAGTTTACCTTGATGAAGGGCATTTCATGATTTCTGAATGTAATAACACGAACCGTCTAGAGATCTTTGTTTTTGGTCATAACGATAAAATTAATGTCATTTCAAGGTACGATAATTTAGGTAAAGGTGCCTCAGGTGCCGCGGTACAAAATATGAATCTTATGCTAGGACTTGATGAAGGAGATAGCTTGGTGAATTAAATTAGTCAGTCAGAAGAGTTCAAGGGAAATTCTAGATTGGTTGAGCTTCACATGATATCATGAGAATGGATCATAAACGAACCGCATGGTATCGATTGTCAAGATGTCTGAATACACAGGAGTTGTCTTCGAAAAGATGAGGATGCTAGATGAACATGCGGTTTCACCGGCGTTCGGGAATCTAGAGGGATCGCTTGAAGCAGAAACAGCCCGGCTGGCACGCTTGATCTACACGAATACTCCACATGATGGTGTCTTTAGCCAGCGCATCCCCGGTTTGAACATCAGTCGCTTTTCGCAAATAAATATGGACTACGTGAAAACCTTCTACTTGCCCTCTTTATTAATCGTTGCACAGGGGGCAAAGGTCGTCACGGTGGGGCAGGAGATCTATCAGTTCGGCAGTTCGCAAATGCTCATGTTCCCCGTTGCCTTAGCGATCGCTATGAATGCCACACATGCCAGCTATTCCGAACCATTCCTAGGCGTTAGGCTGGACCTCGACCCGCAAAAGATTGCTGAGCTGGTCCTGAAAGTGTATCCCCAGGGCTTGCCTCCAGCTCGTCAACGGAGCGCGAGTTACGTCACGAGCGCCGATTTGGGCATTATGGGCGCGGTGAAGAGGCTGATGGATTGTTTGCTGAGCCCCGGCGATGCTGAATTGCTTGCCCCACTCGTGATGGATGAGATTTTGATACGAGTCCTGCGCAGCCCCATCGGCGTTCACGTTGCTGAAATGGGTTTTGCGGATTCCAGCGTGCAGCGAGTTGCGAAGGCGATTGCTTGGCTCCGCGACAACTTCTCCCAGCAGATGAAGGTTGCAGACTTGGCCGAGCTGGTACACATGAGCGAGTCCTCGTTTCGCGAGCATTTTAAGTCCGTCACTTCGATGAGCCCGCTACAATACCAAAAAGCGCTGCGCCTTCATGAAGCGAGACGTCTGATGGTCTCCAGTTCAATGGATGCGACCTCTGCATGCCTGCTAGTGGGGTATGTGAGCACCTCTCAATTTAACCGAGACTACAGCCGCTTTTTCGGGAGCCCTCCAAGGAGAGACATCGCTAAATTACGTCGATAAATACAAGTGCTGGATTGATCAAACCGTATGGGATGACACAACAGCTGTCATCTTCCCTGTATCGGACTATACGGACCGAGATGCATACGCCCCCGATTATACCCTCGTACCCCGCGGCCATTAGGCTTGGCGGGTTTTCTTGTTTTACCCGCGGAATATCGGACGTCAGTTACCTTCATATTCTTTCATACGCAGTCAGAGGTCGGGAACGTTCCGGTGAATTAGGCAAGAAGCGACGCGGAACAGGCAAACATCCGGGTGAAACGCAATATATAATGAATTTAGCCTTGGGGCCGGCGGTGCTAATCGTTGATTCGCACCGTTAGTATTCAAGTAGCTCTACTATATTAACAGCTTAAGGAGGACTTCATTATGCGTGTTTTTGTCACAGGAGGGACTGGATTCGTCGGCTCCGCCATCGTGCGCGAACTAATAGGAGCAGGGCATGAGGTACTTGGCCTCGCTCGCTCGGATGAGGCCGCAGCAATGCTCGCCGCGGCCGGAGCCGCAGTGCACCAAGGCTCGCTTGATGATCTCGATAGCCTGAGGCGCGGAGCCGCTGCCTCGGATGGTGTCATCCACACCGCCTTTGTTCACGATTTCTCGAACCTTACGGCCTCCGGTGTGACAGACAGGCTCGCTATCGAGGCGCTCGGCACCGCGCTCACGGAATCTGGCCGCCCCTTAGTCTTCACCTCCGTGATCGGGCATCTAACACCAGGCCGCCTTGGGACCGAAGAAGATGCTCCCGATCCTAACTCCGCAGTGAGGCACCGCGCCGATTCGGAAGCGACAGCGCTTTCGATGGCGCTGCATGGCGTGCGAGTGTCGGTGGTGCGGCTTCCGCACTCGGTACATGGCGATGGAGACTATGGCTTCGTTCCCGCCTTGATCAATGTCGCTCGCCGCACGGGTGTCTCGGCCTATGTGGGCGATGGCGCTAACCGCTGGCCTGCCGTGCACCGTCTCGATGCTGCACGTCTTTACCGGCTGGCGCTTGAGTCGGCACCTGCGGGTGCCAAGCTGCACGCGATTGGTGAAGAGGGAGTGCCGATCCGTGATATCGCTGACGTAATCGGCCGCCGCCTGGGTGTTCCGGTGAAAAGCAAGTCATCCGAGGAAGCAGCCAACCACTTCGGTTGGTTGACGCACTTTGTTTCGGTGGACCTCCCGGCATCAAGCGCTCTGACTCGTGAACGATTCGGGTGGCAGCCTGTGCAACCAACGCTCATTCCTGACCTTGATCGGGAGCAGTATTTCACAACCTGATAATTCGGGCTGATCAGCTGAACGGAATAATATTGGAACGGGTGATCACCGTGACAGAACATGTTCGGACATTGAGCAATTCACCGAAGACACGCTATTATTTAATAACGGCCATCTTAGTCTGGTGTTCTCTTGTTGTCGTGTCTGGTATATAAGTTACTTTACCGATGGGCTCTGTACTGGCGGATGCATTTCATGCATCGCCGGCCGAAGTGGCATGGACGGAGCTCTCTTTTGCCTACGCTCTAGGCTTTCTACTGTTCGGACCTCTTTCCGATCGCGCTAACCACGAAATAAACGAAGCAGCCTTGATCCGAATCACAGTTTACCGGACATAGGCTGCTTTTTTTCACGTATCGCTCCCACTTCCCCGAAAAAGAGAAATGTTCTATCATACGAGTATGCATGATTCCGTTCTCAGCAACCATCGGATCATTATCGATGAAATAAGGTATTGGGGGGGCACCACGTTGACAAGGATCAGCAATTCCCGGTATTTCGAAAGCGCCGACTTTCCGTTCCATATCGCTCTGTATCCGTTCCGAGCAGAGGAGATGGTGGAGCCGCACTCCCATGAATTCATCGAGCTCGTCTATGTAGCGGAAGGGTCGGGCCGGCATGATTACCGCGGCGACACGTATAGGATCTACGAAGGCGACGTTTTCGTCATCGAGCCGGACGCCGAGCATTCCTATAAAGGCGGGAAGGATCCGAACCTGACAGTATACAACGTGCTGTTCGCGCCGTCGATTTTATCGAATGAGCTGCAGATGTTATCAACAGTGGATTCGTTCGTCGACTTCTTTTATGTGGAGCCGTTTCTGCGGCAGTCGGTCCAATTTCAGTCTCACCTGAATGTGGAGCCGCATGATCAGCTGGAAATGAAGCATTTGCTGGATCGAATTCTTTCCGAGTACAAAGAAAAAAAGCCGGGCTACCGCCTTCTCGTCAAAACGCGGTTGATCGAGTTGTTCGTGTTCCTAAGCCGCTGCTACGACCGGTCGCTGCATCGTCCGATGACGGTGCTCGCTCCCGAGCGAGAAGTGATGAAACGGATGGCCGAATTCATCGAAACGCATCATGCCCGCCCGCTATCGCTCGATCAGGTCAGCAGATTGTGCAGCATGAGCCAGTCGTCGTTCACTGCCAAATTCAAGCAGCATATCGGCAAAACGTTCATCGAATACCGCAACGAAGCGCGCATCGCCATGGCGAAAAAGCTGCTGCTCTCCTCAGACGCCGGTACTTTACAGATCGCCGGGCAGGTCGGCTTCGACGACCTAAGTTTTTTCAACAAAGTGTTCAAGCAGTTGGTAGGTGTTACGCCTGGGCAATTTCGCAGGGCGGCGAAAGCAGAAGGCGGAAACAGCGGATAATCGGCTGGCGACGTCAAGGCCACCGCGTTTCGGTACTGTCTCTTCGGGAGAGGTGGCCCTCGGGATGGCGGATCGGCGTGTTTTTTTGGCAAATTAGCCAAGATGCGCTGCACTTCCGCATTGTACATTGGTATCAAACGAAAGGAGTGATTCCAATGTATGACACCTTTGAGCCGAAGAGCCTGCTTCCGCAGGAAAAAATCGAGTTTTACCGCAAAAACGGCTTCGTTCAAATCCACAACGTACTCACGGCTGACGAGCTGGAGGAATTGCGCGACTACATGGACGAAGCGATGAATTCTGCCCAAGGCATGTCCACGCAGACGGATCAAAAAGGGGGATCTTACTACCGTGTGCTGAATCAGCGGGTTAATATTTGGCGAGATCATGCCGGCATGGCCAAATATACAGCGCATTCGCGCTTTGCGGAAATGGCTAGGCAATTGGTCGGCGCAAGCGGCATCAGGCTGTTTCATGATCACGCCCTACTGAAAATGCCCGGTGATTCGAAGCCAACCCCTTGGCACCAGGACTTGACGTATTGGCCGATGAACGAAACCGGCGCACTGTCGATATGGATTACGCTCGATGACGTGGACGAGCGCAATGGCTGCATGATGTTCATACCGGGCTCGCGCAGCATAGGCAAGCTGAACCCGATCAGTCTCGTCGATCCGCAGGATATCTTCGAATATACGAAAGGGACCGAACACGAGCATACAAAGCCGGTTATCGTCCGCATGAAGGCGGGAAGCTGCACGTTCCACGACGGTCTGACGTTCCACTACGCTCATGCGAACGTCACCGACAATCCGCGCCGGGTGCTCGCCATCATCTACATGACCGACGGCACGACGTACAGCGGCAAGTCGCATACGATTACGAACGGCCTCGGTCTTGTCGTGGGTGAGCCGATCCGCGGCGGTCTGTTTCCACTGCTCGCGCGGGCTTAAGTCGAAGTTTGAACAACAGCAGGAGCAGCTGCCGCGGCAGCAGTTCCTGTTTTCATTAAGCGGGCAGTTTAGCGCGGGGGATAATTCTCTACCCATGCTCGATAAAAAAAATCCGTGCAGTGCACGGATGTATCGGAACTTATAATTCAACTATTATCGCATAATGGAATGCGCGTCATCATGTCGGCTATCGTAAATTGACGAAGATACTCAATCGTTTGCTGCTCCGCATCGAATAATATAGTGACGAGCATAGAATCCAACTGCTTGTCGGCCTCGCTGCAATTATCATTGTCTTCCAGCTCCGCACATTCGGCTTTGAGCGCGACGTAGACGTCAGCCAACGTAATTTCACTGGCCGATTTGCCGAGTGCGTAACCACCGTCTCTGCCTTCTCTTGCTTCTACCATCCCCGACTGAGTTAAAACCTGAAGAACTCTACGTAAAAAAGTCGCATGTGAATTAACCTGGCAAGCGATCGCCGAACTGGGTAAAAGCTTCTCACTTCGGGCCAGCCACACCAATGCATGTACAGCAATTACGAAACGGCGAGGTCCTATAGGTATCCCCCGATTCGTCATACCCATGTCGTTCACTCCTTATTATAAATCGCTCTACGATATCTTGGTGTGATGTTGTTGTACTATTTTATCTTGTTTCGTAAGCTCATTATAATAGTTTTCGAGGAGTTGAACAACAAGCTGGACCAGTGTTCAACTATGCACCCAACGTTTACACTTCTTCTGGAATTGCATTCCAGAAGGTGACTTCCTCCACTGGCAGGCGCACCGTTTTATGGGCCTCCTGAGCCGCTTTTCCGACTGCAATCAGCATGACAACGGAGTAGCGATCGGAAATATGAAATGCGCTTCTAAGGGATTTTTCATCGTAACCGCCCATTGGAACCGTATCGTAGCCTCTTGCTTTGGCCGAAAGCATAAATTGCATCGAGACGAGACTGCCGTCGATTAGTGATGCGCGTTTAACGACTTCAGACGTAGGGTCCGCGTAAAATCTGCGCAAATTTTGCAGCATTTGTTCTTTGGCCTCTTCGCTCATATAGCCGGCGTCTACCGCCGCGCTGTAAATTTGCTCCGCTTTATCAATTCCCTGCAAATCGCCCAGAATAGCTACGACTGCCGAAGCCTGGACCACTTGTTCCTGATTGTACGCTATCGGCAGCAGCTTTTTTTTAAGCTCCGAATCATCGATAACAAGGAACCGCCAAGGCTGCACGTTAGCGCCCGAGGGAGCGAGGGTAGCTTCTTGCAAAAGTTCTGTCATTTCTTCCTTGGAAATAGTCCAGCTCGCATCATATTTTCTTACGGAATGACGATCCCTTACAACATCTGCAAATAAAACCGCTTGCCCAACTTGAATAGACATATAACTCTCCATCCTTCCGAATTTGGATATGCGCTCTTTTATCAACGAACCGCCGTATCACGGCCAGAATGTTAACTGCGCATTTATAAGCACAGTATATGTCATAACTGCAATCGTGTCAAACACAGTATAATCTTACTTTTCTGATAAATGTTTATTGACGTCAAATCAATCTATGTGTACTATGTAATTAGACATTTAGAAATTTATCTAAATATTGAAATATGGTGGTGATATGTTGTGAATGACGCTTTTAAAGCATTATCGGATCCGACTCGTCGGCAAATCTTACAGTTGTTACGGGACAAAAGTATGAGTCCCGGGGAGATATCGGAACATTTCCAGATTAGCAAGCCGAGCATATCTCATCACTTGAACTTGCTCAAGCAGGCAGGTTTGGTCTTAGACGAACGGCATGGGCAAAACATTATTTATACGCTGCATACGACAGTAGTAGAAGATGTCATAGGATGGATGTTCAATATTATTAACAAAAGTGAGGATGAAAAATGATGAAAATAATGAGAGAAATCTTTCTTATTTTGCTCAGCATTTCGCCGGCTGTCGGGGCATTGATTTTTTACAACCAGCTTCCAGAAACGATGGCTACACACTTTGGTATGAATAACGAAGTGAACGGTACCATGAGCAGAGGAATGCTAATCATCACGCTTATATTGCTTGGTCTAATACCGGTAATAATCCGTGTTTTACGTTTCGTCGACCCCAAGAGAGCAAATTACGAACAATTTTCTAAAGCGTTTGAAGTATCTCGCGTCGGTGTTACTGTACTGATAACGGTGGTAGGTTGGACGATCATTGCCTACAACCTAGGAAATCATGTCGACATAACTAAGGTGGCCATGGTTGTTGTAGGGCTGTTTTTCGCGATCATGGGCAATTACTTGACCCAGGTTAAGCATAATTATATGTTTGGAATACGAACACCGTGGACGCTGGCTAATGAAGAAATATGGAGGAAAACCCATAGGCTAGCAGGCCCACTAATGATGATCGGTGGGATAATTTCCGTGATATCTTCGTTCTTAAGCGGTTCAGCAGCAGTTATCGTATTCATAATAGCGATTGCAGCTGCATCTATAATTCCTGTGTTTTACTCTTATATGTTATACACTCGCAACAGAGTCAAATGATGCAGTTACCTGGAGATTGCAAACGAAATAGGGAGCAGATTGCCTAAGCATCTGCTACATTTTTTAAGGCTATTGTTAAATTAATGAGTTCATTTTTTGTAATCACAACCTGCCGTTTTTCGAAAGATGGTTAGATATCGAGTTTCCGGGTACCGATCCATTTCACCATTTCAGGATCGCGATGTGAAAAGAACAGGCTCTCTTTCGTATCTAACGTAGTAATCGACTCCATATCCTCTTGATTTAATTCAAAATCAAAGATATTGAAGTTTTCGATAATTCTTTCTTTACGAACAGATTTTGGAATTACAACGACTTCTCTTTGTGTCAACCAACGTAATACCACCTGAGCAACGGATTTATTATACTTTCCAGCTATGGATGCCAATACCTCATTGTGGAACAAGCTATTTCTTCCTTCAGCAAAAGGCGCCCAGGACTCAATCTGAACATTGTTTTCTTTCATGAATTTTGCACTTTCGATTTGCTGGTTGAAAGGGTGCGTTTCAACCTGGTTTACGGCAGGAACTACTTCATTATGAAGTATCAAATCTATTAAACGATCCGTCTGGAAGTTACTAACGCCAATTGCACGGACTTTTCCTTCACGATACAATTCCTCCATAGCCCGCCAAGAGCCATATACATCGCCAAATGGCTGATGAATTAAGTACAAATCCAAATAATCGAGTTGCAATCTTTCCAGTGATTTATGAAATGCTTTTTTTGTACTCTCATAACCAGCATCCTGAACCCAAAGCTTCGTAGTGATAAATAATTCATCTCTTGCAACGCTACTCCGTTTGATCGCTCTGCCAACTGCGTCTTCATTTAGATAAGAGGCAGCTGTATCAATCAGCCGATAACCTGCAATAATAGCCTCATAAACGCTGTGTTCACATTCATTTTTCTCTGCAATCTGATAAACACCAAAACCGAGAATAGGCATCTCAACACCATTGTTCAAAATTACTTTTTGCATCTAAAATCCTCCGGTTTTTTAATATTATTTGTAAATTATCTGATCTTATCCGTATGAGGATTTGTTCCCAAGAATGCCAAAGATTAAATCGCACCAACTACGGGATGGGGAACATACGGCTCTTCCAATGACGAAATTTCTTCAGATGTTAACGTAATCGATAGAGCACCTATGGCTTCTTCGAGCTGAGACACCTTCGTAGCACCGATAATAGGAGCTGAGACAGGTTCTTTCTGAAGCAACCAAGCAAGTGCGATATGAATACGGGGAACGCCATGTTTTTCTGCGATTGCTGCAACACGCTCCACGATCAATCGATCCGTATTTGCTGTCGCATCGTATTTATTTTTTTGCATTTGATCGGTTTCAGAACGAAGCGTTGTTTCCGACCAATCACGTGTCAATCTTCCTGATGCAAGCGGGCTATATGGAATCACACCGATTTTTTCTACCTTGCAAAGCGGCAGCATCTCTCTCTCCTCTTCACGATATATGAGGTTCAAATGATTCTGCATCGACACAAACCGGGTCCATCCATTTTTCTCGGCTACATGTAGCGCTTTGAGAAACTGCCATGCGTACATGGCAGAAGCACCAATATATCTTGCCTTACCGGCTTTCACAACATCATGCAACGCTTCCATGGTTTCTTCAATGGGAGTATTGTAATCCCAGCGGTGGATTTGATAGAGGTCAACATAATCGGTTTCCAGTCTCATAAGACTCTTATCAATCTCACTCATGATTGCTTTTCGTGAAAGTCCTGCGCCATTTGGACCTTGATGCATACGTCCATGCACCTTTGTCGCGAGGACAATTTCATCCCGATTCGCATAACTCTTTAGAGCCCGTCCAATAATTTCCTCACTAGTTCCGTCTGCATACACATTCGCAGTATCGAAAAAATTGATACCTAATTCAAGGGCTTTTTTTATGATAGGACGACTGTGCTCCTCATCAAGAATCCATGGATGATGCCACCGCACTGCTACACCAAAGCTCATACAGCCGAGACAAATCCGGGATACATCCAAGCCGGTATTTCCAAGTTTCACATATTCCATTTGTCGATACGCTCCTTTGTTTCCTTTTGTTAAAGGGTTATAGCCTTATTATGCAACAGATGAAAAAGTGAGCGTTATCCCATTCATGTCAAATGATTGCCTAATCCTCTCACTACACTTATGTAACTGATGAATATGGATTATAATCGAACTATAAGGAATGACGGAACAAGGGGGATCTTATGTCTGAAATAATAACCAAACAGCAGAATGAACTTGCCAAACTAATTGAGCGGTATTCAGTCCAGGACGGTGTTCACTCAACGGCCATTCCGAATTTATTTTTCATACGTCGCTCAAAATTGACCGGACCAAGTTACGGAATGTATAAACCTTCCTTATGCATTGTGGTTCAAGGGGCGAAGGAGGTATGGCTGGCACAGGAGCGCTTCAAGTACGATCCCGCAGATTATCTTATTGCATCAGTTGACTTGCCGGTTACTGCCCAAGTCACGGAAGCTTCTTCCGACATTCCGTATTTGGGTTTTAGACTTGAATTTACGGCGAGTGAAATCTTAGAGGTTTTAAGGGACTCTGAAATTCGAATCACCCCTAAAGGAAATGCTGAGCGAGCTATGTTTGTCGGTCAGATGGAGTTACCTATAATGGATTCAATATTCAGATTTGCACGTTTACTAGACAATCCGAAAGACATTCCGTTCCTTGCTCCTATCTACACAAAGGAAATTCTATTCAGGCTTCTGCAAGGGCAGTATGGAGCTGCGCTGTCGCAAATCGCATTGGAAGGAAGCGGCACCTATGGAATCAGGGACGCTATAGAACAAATTAGCAATAACTATGACAAGCCTTTGCGTATTGAAGAGCTTGCAGAAATAGCCAGTATGAGTATTTCCTCATTTCACAGACACTTTAAAGAGGTAACGGCTATGAGCCCTATTCAGTTTCAAAAGCAGCTGCGATTGCAGGAAGCACGTCGCCTATTATTAACCGAATCAGCAGATGCTGCTGATGTGGCTTTTCGAGTAGGCTATGAAAGCCCCTCGCAATTCAGCCGCGAATATTCTCGCATGTTTGGCTTTCCGCCTAGGCAAGATATAAAGCGCCTAAGAGCATAAAAAGGTGGACTGAATAATGAAAGGGTCGTTTTGGGAAGCGAATTATAATAGTATCCAATGTAAAATCATACTTAATTAATCCGGGATAGGAGAGAAAAGAATGCCAGGAGCAGTCATTTTCGATATGGATGGAACGCTGTTTCAAACAAACAAAATCTTGGAAATATCCCTCGAAGAAACGTTTGCCTATTTGAGGTCGCTTCATGAATGGTCGAGCGAAACACCAACTCAAAAATATCGTGAGATTATGGGGGTTCCTTTACCAGTAGTATGGGAAACGTTATTGCCGGATCATTCAAACGTACTCAGGCAAAGCGCAAACGAATTTTTCCACGAGAAGTTAATTGCAAACATTAATAATGGCTGCGGCGCCCTATATCCTCATGTCTATGAGGTTTTCGGTTACTTGAAACAGGCTGGCTGTTCCATCTTTATTGCAAGTAATGGGCTAACCGAATATCTGAATGCCATCGTAAGTTATTACAAGCTGGATAATTGGGTGACAGAAACCTTCAGTATCCAACAGATACAAACCCAGAATAAGGCTGATTTAGTATGCCATATTTTAGAAAAATATCACATCGTCAATGCTGCAGTAGTCGGCGACAGGCTCTCTGATATTAATGCCGCAAAAAACAATGGTTTGATGGCGATCGGCTGCCGATTTGACTTTGCCCAAGAAGACGAGCTAGCACAAGCGGATGCTATCATTGATGACTTACTTGAATTGAGAACGCTATTAAAACTGTAGCTGCTTCCCAGCTTCATTCAACAGAGGCAATGCCAAAGAGAAACTGAATCTTTGAAAAAGGTTCGGTTTCTCTTTATTTGACCCCGCGCAAGCGGCTTTTCATGCTGCTCTCAGAGCTTCTGCAATTGCTCAAGAATTTCCTGAGGCTCCATCCGCTTCATGAAGTCCGGATTGACGTACGTTCGACGGATGCTCCCGTCCTTGTCGATAATATATGTCGCAGGAATTGGCAGCACCCAGCGATCGCATGCATTGAACTCAGTGAGATCCAGACGGAATGTATTAGTGAAAACATTTTGAATGGAATTAGGCATTTGGAACAAAATCTGATAACTAGCAGCGACACGACCATTCGGATCGCTCAGCACTTGGAAGGCAAGCTTCTCCCTCTCCTTATGAGATAAAGAGTTGTCGGGGCTTTGCGGAGTGACGGCAATTAGCTGGCCCCCTAGCTTCTCAATCTCCGGTAGAATCTGCTGGTAAGCCCGCAGCTGGATATTGCAGAAGGGGCACCAGCTGCCGCGATAGAAGGTCAAGACAACCGGTCCTTTTACAAGCTCGTCGTACAGGATCACTTGATCGTTAAGAGGATTGTTTAGCATAAAATTGGGGGCTTTGTCGCCTTCCTTCAAACCTAACGTGATACCGGATTGTTGTTGTTCCCTAATATGTCGAAAAATTTCTGATTGCACTTCTTCAGGTGCGTTCGCGATAAAAGCTTTCTTTGATTGATCCAATTGTTCTCTCATCGACATTATGCAGCTCTCCTCCAAAAATAATAGATGCTTCACTCTAATTGTGTATCGCAGAGGCGTTCACATTATGAAATCGGATGCTTCGTTTCAGGGCTGTATACAAGAACAAATAACCGAGTGTCATGAGAGTGCAGATTAAGACATCAACACCGATCAGCACCTGGTAATTATTAAAGTAATCGAAGGAAATCCCGCCTATCAACGCACCGAGTATGCCTCCCCCTTGATGAAAAAGAAGGAGAAAGCCAGTTTGTTTGCCATTTCCTTTTGAAAATTCATTGGCGATCAGCAGTCCACCTGGAATAGCGCTCAAATAAGTAATACCGAAGGCGATGGCAAATAGGACAGGTGACCAATCTACATGTATAAAGAGGAAAGCAAATCCCAAAATGCGTATGCCGTACAAAATGGTCATCATAACAAACTTATTAACTCTGTCCAAAAAATAGCCGAAAATGAGCGATCCCGTAATTTCCATAACCCCCAGCACACTCATGGATAATGCTATCATGCTCGGCGACACATTCACCGACTGATGGATGGCGACCAAATTCATCTCTACAGTCCCCATATTGAAGCCACAAGTGAACAGTGCGCAGGCAACGACAATGAATATAGGCAGAGGTGCGGCTATTCCTTTGAACAAAGGACGGGTTGCTTTCGGTATTGCTTGGTCGTCCAATGTAATGATCTCATTCTCCTGCACTTTATCTGCTTTGTTATCCTTCAGCTCAAACCCCTTAATGCCAAAGCAAATGGTAGGCAAGGTTACGATAATACCTAGGACAAATGAGGTTAGGAAGGCATCTTTCCAGGTCAGCCAGCTCGAGGAAACGAAAATCGGTGTGCTGATCGCCAATCCTACAGAAGAGGCGCTCGCTAACAGTGACGTAGCCTTGGCCCGATGATGCTGAAACCATTTAAACATCAACATATAGGTAGTGGACGTTCCAATACCGACGAACCCGGAGATAACCCCATATCCAATAAAGAAGATGATAGGATGATGTCCCAGTATGACGGTGCCAGTTCCTATAGTACCTATGATTGCGCTGACCAGCATTACTTTTTTGGGCCCGTAACGATCGACAAGCCATCCTCCCAGAGGTGCGCATAAGGCTGTAATGAGCAGGTTGGTAGACCATGCCATCGAAATGAATCCTCTGCTGATCTCCAAATCCTCTGAAATCTGAACCTGAAAATAAGCCATAGTAAACCGGGTCAGTGCGCCAATAAAGCCGATTATCCAAAGTGAACCTAATCCAATCCATGCATAGCGGGGTTCCTTAAACCATGTTGTACCCATTGCAAGCTCCTCTCACACAATAAAGATACCGATCGGTATCTTTATTGTAGCATAACCGCTTACCTTTTCAATAGATCAATTTCATTTGTTATAATGAAATTATTATTTTACGTGGGTAAGGGGGAATTGATTATGCGAAAAGGAGAAAACACCCGCAAGCATATCATCGCTAAGGCTGCTGAGCTTTTTAACCAAAAAGGGTATTCAGGCTCATCCTTGTCCGATATTACAGAAGTAACAGATATTAAGAAAGGCGGTATCTATCGCCACTTTACCAGTAAGGATGAAATTGCTCTTGAGGCATACAGCTATGCAGGCAGCGTAGTTGGGGGGAAAATTAACGATGCAGTCAATCAGCAAGAAACAGCTATTGGCAAGCTGTTGGCTTATTTACGTGTATACGAAAACGTGGTTGAAGCGCCGCCTTTTATCGGAGGATGCCCACTCCTTAATCTGGCTACCGAAAGTGATGACGCTCATCCGATCTTACGCCAAAGAGCCCAGCAGGGTCTGGAAGGTACGCTGGACAACATGAAAGCGATAATCTCCGAAGGTATCCGAAGCGGTGAGTTCAATGCTGCCATCGATATCGATGCTTTAGCTACATTCACACTTTCCGTCATGGAAGGCGGCATTATGATGAGCAAGCTGGAAGGTAGCAACCGGCATATCCGGATGAATATCGAAAGCTTCTCGACTTATTTAAAAGAAGTATGCTTACGCTGAAGGATCTGGATGGAAACGCGAACGAGCCTGGGAATTGAAATTAATAAATGGGTATGATAAGATATCTTTAACTTAATGATTGGAGCTGAAAAGTATAATGTAATTTTTCTTGCAAATATATAAAAAAATAAAACGGTAAAAGCGATATTTTTTTCGCATGTTTTATTCTTTATATGCAAGAAAGTTACTCTATCTTTTCACTCAAACCATATGTCCTTATCTAACCCAATTATTTGGGTTGGTTTTGCTGTATGTTATTTGAGCTACAAGAAGTAACTTTCTTGTAGCTTTTATATTTTTCATACAGGAGGATATTTTCATGTCACAAATAAATGTTACGAACCTGACGTTTGCCTATGAGGGCAGTTACGATAACATATTTGAAAACGTTAGTTTTCAAATCGATACCGATTGGAAATTAGGATTTACGGGAAGAAACGGTAGAGGTAAGACAACCTTTCTCAACTTGTTGCTTGGAAAATATGAATACAGCGGAAATATTTCTGCCAATGTCAGTTTTGAATATTTCCCTTTCCATGTCGAAAACAAAGAGAATAATACGATTGATGTAATCAACGATCTATTTCCTGACTATCTTCATTGGAAATTAATGCGTGAACTTTCATTGTTAAAGGTCTCTGAGGATGTTTTGTACAGACCCTTCGATTCATTGTCTAATGGAGAGCAAACGAAAGTGCTGCTTGCTACTTTATTTATCAAGGAAAATAGTTTTCTGTTAATTGATGAACCGACCAATCATCTAGACATGCAAGCAAGAAAACTTGTCAGTGATTATCTAAATAGCAAAAGCGGATATATTTTGGTATCTCACGACAGATCATTTCTTGATAACTGTGTAGACCACATTCTTTCAATCAATAAGACCAACATAGAAATTCAAAAAGGTAATTTTTCGAGCTGGTGGGAAAACAAAAAGAGACAAGACGGTTTTGAGCTGGCAGAGAACGAAAAACTTAGAAAAGATATTAAACGCTTGTCGGATTCAGCTAAACGGACGGGCAATTGGTCGCATGAAGTGGAAAAAACAAAAAACGGAACAAGAAATTCCGGTTCCAAGGTAGATAAAGGATATATTGGCCACAAGGCTGCTAAAATGATGAAGCGTTCTAAAGCAATTGAGCAAAGACAGCAATCGGCTATTGATGAAAAATCCAAACTCCTTAGAAATATCGAAAGCTCTGACAGCTTGGAGATTTCGCAGCTTGCTTTTCATAAAAACCAACTTGCTGAACTTGAACATGTATCGATTTTTTACGGTGATAAGATAGTTTGTGCAGATCTAAGCTTTTCTATTAAGCAAGGTGAGCGGGTTGCTCTTTCAGGTATAAACGGCTCCGGAAAATCAAGTATCATCAAGCTTATTTGCGGCGAGGATATAAACTATACAGGCACCTTCAGGAAGGATAGTCAGTTGGAAATATCCTATGTTTCACAGGACACATCCCATCTTCAAGGCAATTTATCTGACTATGCTGCAGACAACGGGATAGATGAAAGTCTTTTTAAATCGATTTTAAGAAAGCTTGATTTCTCCAGAGTTCAATTTGAAAAGGATATTTCAGCGTTTAGCGGAGGACAGAAGAAGAAAGTACTGATTGCAAAAAGTCTTAGCGAGAAAGTTCATTTGCATATTTGGGATGAGCCGCTTAATTTTATCGATGTTATTTCTCGCATGCAAATTGAAGAATTGCTGCTTGAATACTCGCCAACCATTCTTTTTGTGGAGCATGACAAGGAATTTTGCCAAAATGTTGCAACAAAGATCGTTGAACTTTAAGAACCTTGATCCCCATTAGTTTCTCGCTAAATTTAAGCTTAATCAATGGACAGAATTCAGATTTTCTCTGAAATTCTGTCCATTCTTTTTTTCGTCCAACAATGTATCAAATCACTTATTATGGCTGGTAATCATCGGCTGCAGGATTAATTGGGCCTTGAGTGACAGCGCCTTCTATTTTAATCTATTTTCCTTCTTTAATTACTAATAGAACACCGCTTAATATAAGGATGGAGCCTACTCCAAATGATAAGCCGAGCGTTTCTCCTAAAATAAGCCATCCAAGAAATGTTCCTACTAAAGGTTGAAAAAAGAAAAATAATCCTCCACTTGATGCATTAAGAAGTTGAAGTCCACGATTCCAAAGTAAAAATGCAGCAGCGGTAGAAATGATTCCTAAATACAAGAGTCCGCCCCAAATGGAGGGATGAGCCAGTTGATGAATATTAATTTCATGTAACCGACCTATAACCAATGGGGTCAATACAATGATAGCAACCAAGGTTGAATAAGTCGTCACAACGATTTGTGAATAATGTCCTGGAACGCACTTGATCATAACCGACATGAGCGCCCAAGCTAGTGCTGCTACAATCAATGAAATACCGCCCAGTTGATTGGATCCTTCAATATGCCCGGTTCCACCCATTATAATTAGTACGCCTATTGTAGCTGAACCAACTGATAGGCCCTTCCTCAGGCTCAAACGCTCTTTTAGGAGCAGACGAGCAAAAATTACCATAAATGCGGGTGTAGAAGATGTGATGATGGCCCCCATTTGTGCAGAAGAAAGCATGGTGCCTATTTCTTGGGTAACGATAGAAATAGTGTTGCCAATGATTCCGATTAAGACAATTAATAAAATATGACGCCGATGGATCTTCCAGGATTGTCTTGTAGCTACACCAACTGCAAACAGGGCTACAATGGCTATTAAATAACGCATCCATACCAATTCCAAAGGTGGAATGACCTGTATAACAACTTTAACGACAACGTACATGCCACCCCAAATGCTGGCAGCTAAAGCTAAATATATAGAGCCTAACCATGTTTTGTTCACTAGAATACCCCTCCGTTTAAATTAGGTAGGAAATACCCCTAACGGAGAGAAGCTGTGACCCTATCTCCATTAAGAGTATAAGGGTTCAGTAGGTACATCATTTTCGAATAGTGCTGTCCAATACATAGGATCTCACCTCTGTTATAAATGTTTATAGCCTACATGGTTTTTAAGTATAAATCAATAGTCTGAAATTTCCAAAAAAGTGAGCTTGAATTAAAATAAGCAGAGGATGCCGCCGTGGACACAAGATAGAGAAGGTGATATCCTATTTTGAGGTAGATTTGTCGAAATAGCCCATCGGGCGACCCGACAGTCATTCGATATAAGGGAGACGAAGCCGTGGACATAAGACACTGGATGTCTATAATGCTTTTTCTCGCAACGGCGCTGATGGTGTTTGTCTCTTTCTTGTCTTACCGGAAACGACATCTGCCTGTTGCCAAAACGATGATTCTGATCATGCTGGCAGCAGCTTTCTATGCGCTCGGCTATGCGTTTGAGGTGTTGAGCCGGGACCTGAACGAAGTGAAGCTGTCGCTACAAATTCAATATTTAGGCATTCCTTTCGTTACTACTCTTTGGTTCTTTCAGGTTATTCAATTTACCGGGACGGCATCTCGCTATCGCAAGCGTCTCGCGCTAGTGCTGTTTGTTATACCCGCAGCTGTGTTTTTCCTCCATTTGACCAACGATTGGCATCATCTGATCTATGAGCGCTACATTCTGAATGAGGGAGCTTCGGTTCCCTTGTATACAACGCTCAAGGGACCTTGGTATAAGGTGCATACCATCTATAATTATTCCGTACTACTGTGCGGGATATTGCTGTTTATCCCTATGTATTGGCGGGCTTTGCCGATCGTGCGCAAGCAAATCATGGTCCTTCTTTTGGGTGCGGTAGCGCCTATGTTTTTCAATCTCTTCCTTTGGACCAGCATTAGCGTTGATTTAACACCGTTCGGGTTCGCCTTATCGGGTGTTGCCTATGTGTGGGGAATTTTACGGTTTAATTTGCTTCGCTTAACGCCGCTTGCGATGGCCAAAGTGTTCGAAACCATTCGGGATGGGGTCGTCCTGCTCGATTATGAGGACCAAATTGTTAGTTACAACAATGCAGCTGAAGAGGTGCTTCCCGAACTCGCTTTGACGACACAATACCCCGTTAAAATGGAGAAGGTTTTGTCGGGAAGTCCGGAACTGCTTGAGCGTATTCGCCATGCAAATGACGGGGACGAACGCTTCCCTTTCCATAGATTCCATGCTAACCGAAATAAGCATTACAACTGCAGTTTGTCGCTAATCTACGATTCGGGCAATATCCTGATCGGTAAGATTCTGATGTTCAACGATATTACGGAGTTGAAGGAGAGCGAGGCACGGCTGCGCGAGAACGCCCGACAGCTGTCCGAGCTGAACGCGTTCAAGGACAAGCTGTTCACCGTTGTGGCGCATGATATCCGCGATCCGATCGCAATCCTCGTTAGCTTAACCGAGCTGCTGGGTGATGAACTGACCGCCGCGGACTTTGAGCATGCCGAATTGGTGCGGGAGCTCAAAGGACAAGTGCAAAGTACGTTCCATCTCGTCGAAAATTTATTGGATTGGTATCGCAGCCAGAAGGGGAAGGTCGTGTTTCGTCCCTTAAGCTGGAATTTGCAGCAGGTTGTCCGGCAGGCGCTGTTGCTTTCCGGCACGAAAGCCGGCATGAAGCAAATACAGATGACGGATCGAATCGACGAGTTGCTTACGGTCAGCGCCGATAAAGAAATGCTGGATCTTATTCTTCGAAATTTGCTTTCCAACGCGATCAAATTCACTGGAATCGGCGGGGCGATTGAGGTCGGGGCCGTTCTGGATGGCGATATGATCGTCGTGTCCGTACGCGACAATGGAGCGGGAATCGATGATCAGACATCGGAATTGCTGCGACGGGAGGAGCCGTTCCTAAAGGTAATGGTTACCAGTGACGATTCAGGGGATACGAGATTCGGACTGGCGTTAACCCGCGAATTCGTTCGCATCCATGGCGGCAATCTTTGGTTCGAGAGTGAACCAGGAATTGGAACAACCTTCTCCTTCACCTTGCCCGGCTCGGCTGGTGCAGGGGACGAATTGGACAACGGTGGAATGAAGGAGGTTCGGTATGAAAGTTATTTTGATAGACGATGAGCCGGCGATGCATTTGATTCTGAGCAAAATGTTGCTCAAACTGCCAGGAGTTCATGTGGCGGGTGCCTTTAGCGATACGATGTCGGCTTCCTCCTTTCTAAGGGAGAACACAGATATCGGAATGGCTTTCATAGACCTCTCCATGCCAGGTGAGAGTGGAATAGAGTTCGCCGCTAAATTGGAAGCTTCAAATTCTCCTATGCAAGTCGTCTTCGTCACATCGCATAAGGAATTTGCTTTGGAAGCTTACGAATTGTCCGTAATCGATTATCTGGTCAAACCCGTTTCACAGGAGCGCCTGCAGCGGACGGTAAATCGCGCGCTGGCGAACCATAGAGTCATCAATTCCCCGTCGTTGTCGGCTCCGGTATCAGCAGATTCCGGCAAGATTGTCCTAACGATGCTTGGCGACGTAGCAATAAGCAACGAAGTGGGTCGTGTCAAGTGGATTTCTAGGAAATGCGCAGAGCTGTTCGCTTATTTGCTGCTTTACCGCGGCAAACGAATTCCCCGTTCCAGGCTTGTAACGGATATTTTCGGCGGAATGCACAAAGCCAATGCGGAGAACTATTTGAATACAACGGTCTATCAACTGCGTAAGTCATTGGAGCCTCTTGGCATGCGCGAGGTTGTGCGTTCGGAGAACGATGGCTACGCACTCGAATTAAAGGAGCCAGTTATTGATTACTTGGAATTCGAAAAACAAACAGAGATGCTGCAATCCATTGATGCCGGAAATGTGGAGAGAGCGCTACAAATCGAACGGTTGTATACGGGAGATTTGTTTGGGGACAAGGCGTATGTCTGGGCCATTCACGAAACGGAGCGCTATGCGGAAATGTACGCTTTGTTCGTAAAGCGGCTTGCCGTTGTGCTAATTTCACTTCGGAACACGGCAACAGCATTAAAGCTGCTGCTCAAGCTGAACGAGCGCAATCCGCTGGACGAATCGGTTATTCGCCATCTTATGACGATACACGAGATGACCGGGGACAAAAAGGGATTGACTGCTCTGTACACCAATTATGTTCGGCTTCTCAGCCGGGAGCTTGGTATTCGCCCTTCTGAGGAACTGATACATCTATATGACTTGCTGCTAAGGCGATTTTCCGACAAAAAATAAAATAGCTCAATCCGCTTTAAAAAAACTGCGAAGGCTTGATGCTGCGCGGTTTTTTTCTGTTTTTGGCCGAGTTTTTCATTATTCTTTTATTGGGCTGCTGTAAGCTTACATTATGAAAATTAAAAATAAAGTCGCCTGTTGAATTGTTGGGAATCAAGTGATGGACCGAAAGGAGAAAGCGGAATGCGTAAATCAGGTAATAAAATAATGATAGTGATATTTACGATGATGATAATGTTCAGCACTATACCCGGAGGGATTTTCGGAATTGGCAAGGCATTTGCAGCAGATTTTTCAGGAAACGGCTCTTCTAGCAGCCCTTATCTTATTGGGACTGCCGATCAACTTAATAAGGTCAGAGGTAGTTATTTAGCTGCGAACCTATATTTTAAGCTGACAAGTAACATTGATTTGAGCAGTTATGCTGGAGCAGGCTGGGTTCCGATAGGAGATGTAAATACTTCTTTTAGTGGCCATATGGATGGCAGCGGATATAAAATAACCGGGTTAACGATACGTAATGGTGATTATACAGGGTTATTTGGTAGTATCGGGAATGGAAGTTCAATTGCAAATGTGAAGCTGGAAAATGTATCTAATCATAGTGGAGATAACGTAGGCAGCTTGGTTGGTTTGAATGATGGAGGGAAAATAGAGAATAGCTCCGCGACAGGGAGTGTGAGTGGAGGATATGGTGCAGGTGGCTTGGTTGGTAGCGGCCATGGAGAAATCAAGGACAGCTACGCATCGGTGGATGTGAACGGAATTGAAAATATAGGCGGCTTGGTTGGTGAATCCTATAGTGGAACTATCATCAGCAACAGCCACGCCACAGGAAGTGTGAGTGGAAATAAAAGTGTAGGAGGCTTAGTCGGTTACAATACTGATGGGCCGATCAGTAACAGCTACGCCACAGGGAATGTGAGTTTGATTACAAGTTCAGACAGAAATGCAGGCGGCTTGGTTGGTTACAATAAAAATGGAGCGATCAGCAGTAGCCACGCTCTGGGAAAGGTGAGCGGAGGCCAATATGTAGGCGGCTTGGCTGGTGGGAACATAAACGGGGCGATCAGCGACAGCTACGCCTCAGGAGATGTGATCGGAAGTTTTAGTGTGGGCGGCTTGGTTGCCAATGAGTATTATGGAACAATCAGCAACAGCTACGCTACAGGGAATGTGAGCTTGAGTCAAAATCCTGCTTCAACCAATCCCAGTCCATATGCAGGTGGTTTGGTTGCTTCCAACAACAATGGAGAGATCAGCAACAGCCACGCCACAGGGAATGTGAGCGGGTCTAATGAAAGTTATGGTGTAGGAGGGTTGGTTGGGAAAAACGACAACTCTCAAGGTGGAAAGATCAGAAATAGCTACGCCATAGGAAATGTGAACGGCGGCGATTCAAGTTTTCAGGTGGGCGGCTTGGTTGGCGACAGCGTTAATGGAAAGATCAGCAACAGCTACGCGACCGGGAATGTGAACTTGAGCGGAGGTGATTTAAGTTCTCATGTAGGCGGTTTGGTTGGCAGCAATATTTTCGGAACAGTCAGCCTCAGTTATGCCACAGGGGAAGTGGGCGGAGGATATGGTGTAGGAGGCTTGGTTGGTTACAACGATAACTTCGACAGTGGATCGATCAGCGACAGTTACGCCTTAGGGAATGTGATAGGAAGTGCTGATAGTGAAATGGTGGGAGGCTTGGTTGGTTGGAACCGTTATGGATATGTTAGCAACAGCTATGCTTCAGGACAAGTAGGGGGAAATGCTAAAGTGGGCGGTTTGGCCGGCCAAAACGGCGGCGGAATGATCAACAACAGCTATGCCACTGGACGCGTGAGCGGAAGTATGGATGTAGGAGGCCTGGTTGGTGAAAGACTTGATAGTTATCTTGGCGGCGGAGGAGAGGCCATCAACAGCTTCTACGACACAGTAACAACAGGACAATCGGTTTCAGCCGGAGGCGTAGGCAAATCTACTGCACAGATGCAGAATAAAAGCACTTATGAAGCAGATATTGCTCATATTTGGGATTTTTCGAATATATGGGCGATCGATTCATTACATAATGGCAAATATCCCTATTTATCGGCCATTCAGGCTTACTTGGACTATGACGGGAATGGAAACATCAGCGGGACCGTTCCGACTAGTCATTCTTACATGCCAGGAGCAAAAGCGAGTATTTATGCGGGTACGATCAATTTAGTAAAGACAGGCTTTATCCTCAATGGATGGAATACGAAGGCGGATGGCAGCGGTATTTCCTATAAATCGGGGGGTTCTTTTACAATAGCGGCTACTACGACCTTGTATGCGAGGTGGATTGTACCGAACTCGATTGCAACGCTGACTTCCACGATAGGAAACGTAAGTACAGGTGGAACGGCGAGCGAAAGCATAACGGACATCCCTTATGGCACGACATTAGCCGTATTCAAGGCAGCGATAATGCCAGCAACGAATGCATCATTTGAGGTTTACGATGAAGACGGGATAACCTTAGCTACTCGATTGGCGACAGGCAAGAAGGTTATCGTAACGGCGACGGATGGAACAACGAAGACTACGTATACAGTGAGCGTTACAGCGAACGATGCGAAAGATATCCTGACATTCGGATTGGCTGAGCAAACCGGTTCTGCCGTTATTGATGCGATTGCACATACGGTAGAGATTGAAGTGATGAGCGGTACAAGCGTAAATAACTTAGTGGCAACATTTGCGTTATCTGCAGAAGCGACGGCGAAGGTCGGCACTGTAGATCAAGTGAGCGGCACAACTGCAAACAATTTCACGAACCCAGTCACCTATGTTGTCAAAGCGGAGAATGGCACTACGCAAAGCTGGAAGGTTACCGTAACCATAGCGATTAACAGTGAAAAAGAAATTACGGCATTTAGTTTCATTCAGCAGGCTGGTCCTGCCGTGATTGATGCAACAGCTCACACGGTTGTGATTCAAGTGGTCAACGGTACCAGCCTGACCAATTTGAAGGCTGTGTTCACTTTATCTGTAGGGGCCTCCGCGAAGGTAGGCTCCACAGATCAAGTGAGCAATATGACTACAAATAACTTTACGAACCCGGTTGTCTATATGGTGAAAGCGGAGGACGGTAGTACGCAGAATTGGACAGTGACCGTAACCGCTGCAATGAGTAGTGCGAAAGCCATTACGGCATTTAGCTTCCCTCAGCAAACAGGGCCTGCCGTCATTGATGCTACCGCTCACACAGTCGCGATTGAAGTGGCGTACGGAACTAACGTGACTAGTTTGAAGGCGGCATTCACTTTATCTGCTGGAGCCTTTGCGAAGGTTGGCTCCAAGGGGCAGACAAGCAACTCGACCATTAACAATTTCACGAACCCAGTCACCTATTTGGTGAGAGCAGCGGATGACAGTACGCAGAACTGGATCGTTACTGTAAATGTTGCGGCGGCGAGCAGTTTGAAAGAACTGACAGCGTTCAGCTTGGCTGAGCAAACCAGAGCGGCAACGATCGATGCGACTGCCCACACAGTGGCGATAGAAGTAGCGCACGGAACCAGTTTGAACGGCTTGGTGGCCACGTTCAGTTTATCCGCAGGAGCTTCGGCAAAGGTTGGTACCGTGAACCAAGTAAGTGGAGCAACCGCTAATGATTTCACGACACCTGTAGCCTACGTGATCACAGCAGAAGATGGAAGCACGCAGAATTGGACGGTCACCGTGACTGTTGCGGCGAGCAGTGCGAAAGAGCTAACCGCGTTTAGCTTCGAAGGCTTGCAGCCAGCGGTAGTGGGTACGATCAGTGGCACGGATGTAGCATTAATTGTGCCTTATGGAACACCGGTTACGTCGCTAGTTGCGACATTTACGAATTCGGGCGGATCGACGGTGAAGGTAGGCTCGGTTGCACAAGTGAGCGGAGTGACAGCGAATGACTTTGCTTTGCCGGCGACCTATACTGTCACCGCGCAGAATGGAACGACGAAGAGCTACACTGTAACTGTAACAGTAGCTGCGAGCAGTGAGAAAGAGCTGACAGCGTTCAGCTTGACTGAGCAAACCGGAGCGGGAACGATCGATGCGACTGCGCACACAGTAGCGATAGAAGTGGCGAACGGCACCAGCTTGAACGGCTTGGTGGCAACGTTCAGTTTATCTGCGGGAGCTTCGGCGAAGGTTGGCACCGTGAATCAAGTGAGCGGAGCAACCGCTAATGATTTCACGACACCTGTAGGCTACGCGATTACAGCAGCAGATGGGAGCACGCAGAATTGGACGGTCACCGTGACTGCTGCGGCGAGCGGTGCGAAAGAACTGACCGCGTTTAGCTTCGAAGGCTTGCAGTCAGCGGTAGTGGGTACGATCAGTGGCACGGATGTAGCTTTAGCTGTGCCTTATGGAACAGCGGTAACGTCGCTAATTGCGACATTCACGAGTTCGGGCGGATCGACGGTGAAGGTGGGCTCGGTTGCACAAGTGAGCGGCACGACAGCGAATGACTTCACTTCACCAGTGACCTACACCATCACCGCACAGAATGGAACAACGAAGAATTATACTGTAACTGTAACAGTAGCTGCCAGCAGCGAGAAAGAGCTGACAGTGTTCAGCTTGGCTGAGCAAACTAGAGCGGGAACGATCGATGTGATTGCGCACACAGTAGCGATAGAAGTGGCGCACGGTACCAGCTTGAACGGCTTAGTGGCAACGTTTAGTTTATCAGCGGGAGCCTCGGCGAAGGTTGGCACCGTGAACCAAGTAAGCGGAGTAATCGCTAACGATTTCACGACTCCTTTAGCTTATGTGATTACAGCAGCAGACGGCAGCACACAGAATTGGACGGTTACCGTGACTGTTGCGGCGAGCGGTGCGAAAGAGCTAACCGCGTTTAGCTTCGAAGGCTTACAGCCAGCGGTAGTGGGTACGATCAATGGCACGGATGTAGCATTAACCGTACCTTATGGAACACCGGTAACGTCGCTAGTTGCGACATTTACGAGTTCAGGCGGATCGACGGTGAAGGTAGGCTCAGTTGCACAAGTGAGCGGAGTGACGGCGAATGACTTCACTACACCAGTGACCTACACCATCACCGCGCAGAATGGAACGACGAAGAATTACACTGTAACTGTAACAGTAGCCGCCAGCAGCGAGAAAGAGCTGACAGTGTTCAGCTTGACTGAGCAAACCGGAGCGGCAACGATCGATGCGACTGCGCACACAGTAGCGATAGAAGTGGCGCACGGCACCAGCTTGAACGGCTTGGTGGCAACGTTCAGTTTGTCTGCGGGAGCCTCGGCGAAGGTTGGCACCGTGAATCAAGTGAGCGGCACGACCGCTAATGATTTCACGACTCCTTTAGCTTATGTGATTACAGCAGCAGATGGCAGCACGCAGAACTGGACGGTCACCGTGACTGTTGCGGCGAGCAGTGCGAAAGAGCTGACAGCGTTTAGCTTCGAAGGCTTACAGCCAGCGGTAGTGGGTACGATCAGTGGAACGGATGTAGCATTAACCGTACCTTATGGAACACCGGTAACGTCGCTAGTTGCGACATTTATGAGTTCGGGAGGATCGACGGTGAAGGTAGGCTCAGTTGCACAAGTGAGCGGCACGACAGCGAATGACTTTACTTCACCAGTGACCTACACCATCACCGCGCAGAATGGAACGACGAAGAACTACACCGTCACCGTAACAGTAGCTGCGAGCAGTGCGAAAGAACTGACAGCGTTCAGCTTGGCTGAGCAAACCGGAGCGGGAACGATCGATGCGACTGCGCACACGGTGGCGATAGAAGTGGCGCACGGCACCAGCTTGAACGGCTTGGTGGCAACGTTCAGTTTATCTGCGGGAGCCTCGGCGAAGGTTGGTACCGTGAATCAAGTGAGCGGCACGACGGCTAACTATTTCACGACACCTGTAGGCTACGTGATTACAGCAGCAGATGGGAGCACACAGAACTGGACGGTCACCGTGACTGTTGCGGCGAGTAGTGCGAAAGAGCTAACCGCGTTTAGCTTCGAAGGCTTACAGCCAGCGGTAGTGGGTACGATCAGTGGCACGGATGTAGCTTTAACCGTGCCTTATGGAACACCGGTAACGTCGCTAATTGCGACATTTACGAGTTCGGGCGGTTCGGCGGTGAAGGTGGGCTCGGTTGCACAAGTGAGCGGCACGACAGCGAATGACTTCACTTCACCAGTGACCTACACCGTCACTGCGCAGAACGGAACAACGAAGAGCTACACTATAACGGTGGCAGTGGCTGCGAGCAGTGCGAAAGAGCTGACAGCGTTCAGCTTGGCTGAGCAAACCGGAGCGGCAACGATCGATGCGACTGCGCACACAGTGGTGATAGAAGTAGCACACGGCACCAACTTGAATAGCTTGGTGGCAACGTTCAGTTTATCTGCGGGAGCCTCGGCGAAGGTAGGCACTGTGAATCAAGTGAGCGGCACGACCGCTAACGATTTCACGACTCCTTTAGCTTATGCTATTACAGCAGCAGATGGGAGCACGCAGAACTGGACGGTCACCGTGATTGTTGCGGCGAGCGGTGCGAAAGAACTGACAGCGTTCAGCTTAGAAGGCTTACAGCCAGCGGTAGTGGGTACGATCAGTGGCACGGATGTAGCTTTAGCTGTGCCTTATGGAACAGCGGTAACGTCGCTAATTGCGACATTCACGAGTTCGGGTGGATCGACGGTGAAGGTAGGCTCAGTTGCACAAGTGAGCGGCACGACAGCGAATGACTTCACTACACCAGTGACCTACACCATCACCGCACAGAATGGAACAACAAAGAATTACACTGTAACCGTAACAGTAGCTGCAAGCAGTGCGAAAGAACTGACAGCGTTCAGCTTGGCTGAGCAAACCGGAGCGGCAACGATAGATGCGACTGCGCACACAGTGGTGATAGAAGTAGTGCACGGAACCAGCTTGAACAGCTTGGTTGCAGCGTTCAGTTTATCTGCGGGAGCCTCGGCGAAGGTAGGCACAGTAAATCAAGTGAGCGGCACGACCACTAACGATTTCACGACTCCTTTAACTTATGTGATTACAGCAGCAGATGGCAGCACGCACAACTGGACGGTCACCGTGACTGTTGCGGCGAGCAGCGCCAAAGAACTGACAGCGTTCAGCTTCGAAAGTTTACAACCCGCAGTAGTGGGAACAATCAACGGAACGGATATAACATTAACCGTACCCAGCGCAACGTCCATAACGTCGCTAGTTGCAACATTCACGAGTTCCGTAGGATCGAACGTGAAGGTAGGTACCACCACGCAAACGAGCGGCACGACCGCTAACGACTTTACTACACCAGTGACCTACACAGTCACCGCGCAAAATGGAACAACGAAAAACTACACCGTAACAGTTACAGTAGCTGCAAGCAGCGCCAAAGAGCTGACAGCGTTCAGCTTCGAAGGCTTGCAGCCAGCGGTAGTGGGTACAATTAGTGGAACGGATATAACATTAACCGTACCCAACGCAACGACCGTAACGTCGCTAGTTGCAACATTCTCGAGTTCCGTAGGATCGAACGTGAAGGTAGGCACTACCGCGCAAGTAAGCGGCACGACCGCTAACGACTTCACTACACCAGTGACCTACACCGTCACCGCGCAAAATGGAACGACGAAGAGCTACACAGTCACCGTAACTGTAGCTGCAAGCAGCGCCAAAGAACTGACATCGTTCAGCTTCGAAGGTTTACAACCCGCAGTAGTGGGAACAATCAACGGAATGGATATAACACTAACCGTACCCAACGCAACGACCGTAACGTCACTAGTTGCAACGTTTACGAGTTCAGCGGGATCGACAGTGAAGGTAGGCACCACCGCGCAAACGAGCGGGACGACGGCGAACAACTTCACTGCCCCGGTGACCTACACCGTCACCGCACAGAACGGAACAACGAAGAATTACACTGTAACAGTTACAGTAGCTGCAAGCAGCGCCAAAGAACTGACAGCGTTCAGCTTCGAAGGCTTGCAGCCGGCGGTAGTGGGTACAATCAATGGCACGAATATAACATTAACCGTACCCAACGCAGCGACCGTAACATCACTAGTTGCAACCTTCACAAGTTCCTTAGGATCGACGGTGAAGGTCGGCGCCACTACGCAAGTGAGCGGGACGACGACGAACGACTTCACTTTACCAGTGATCTACACCGTCACCGCGCAAGATGGAACGATTGCATCCTATATAGTGGTTGTAACAAGGTCTGCTGTTTCAGGGGGCGGAGCAAACCTAAGCGCGCTGACACTGTCGAGCGGGGGACTAACATTAGTTGCCGATTCTGTAACGGGAACTACGTATCATTTTAATGTGACTAGTCAAATACCGAGTATTAGCGTTACGGCAAGCGTGTATGATAGCAGCTCCAGCATTGTAGGGAGCTTGTACAACAGTGGTAATGTGCTTGTGTGGGGTCCACTTAACTTAATCAGCGGTAAGTCAACTCAATCGATCCCGCTCGATGTGGGCAGCAACCGAATGGAATTGGTGGTAACTGATCACAACGGCTCAAGTAAAACTTATCTCGTGTACGTGAATAAAACATCTGCAGCATACAGTAATGCTCAGTTGCAGTCCTTACAAGTAAGCGACGCTGTGTTTGAGTTTAACAGGGCTATCTTTGACTACACCATGTCTGTGGGAAATAGTGTGGATGTTCTGACTTTGAAGGCTTTTCCTGAAGAAGCTCGTGCCAGTGTGAAAATAAACTCTGAAATTGCAACGTCCAAAGAAATTCGATTAAATGCTGGCAGAAATCTTGTCACTATTGAAGTGACAGCACAAGATGGCACAACGAAATTAACATATAGAGTAACTATCAAAAGAGCTGTGGCAATAACGGCTGTGTCTGACGCATCCATTCAGGTAACTAGTGAGCCCGTAACTATTACCGCACCATTGGGTATAACGAATGCAAAAATTGCAGTTACGCCAATTATTGCAGGATCGAACAAAGAGGCCATTCTCCCATTAATCGAAGTGCAAGTGGAAACCTCCCAAGGCAAAGTGTTGGTGGTGATTCCGGAAGGCACGAAAGTTATTGCTCCTGCGGCTTGGGATGGCACCATCAGGCTGCCAGAAGTGCAGAGCAGCAACAGTGTATCGGTCAGCGCTAGCAATGTGAGCGGGGTCATTGAAGTGGGCTCATCGGATGTTACGTTAACTTTTGACAAAGCTATACGCTTGCTGTTCCCGAAACAGGGAGGCAAATTGGTTGGCTACGTAAGAAGTGGTGAGCTGATTCCGATCACGGGCTCAGTATCGGCAGATATACAGACGACCGCAGATCACGAAATTGTCCCAGGCGGGGATGCTAAAATCACGGTTGGCGAAGATATTGTGGTGTGGACAAAGCACTTCACGAAATATGTCTTCTACTCGCCAATTACCCCAACGATTAGCAGCGGCAGAGGAGGTGGTGGCGGCGGCGGCCCTGTCAACTTCGGAACCATTTTTGCAGCTTATGGGGGGACTCTGATCTTGAACGGAGCCCAAATCGATGTGCCTCTCGGAGCCATAGAAAGCGATATTCAGGTTAATGTAGATAAAATAGGCGATACATCTATTCTGCCTATTGTCGATTCCATGAGCTTGGTGAGTGAGATATACGAGATTAAGAAGGATAAAGCTGGTGATTTCAGTAAGGAAGTTATTATTACATTACCCTTCGACAAAACTAAGATTGACTTTACTAAATCAACTGTAAGCTTGTATTGGTTGAACGAAAAGGAACATAGATGGATACAGTTAGATGATCAGAAAGTAGATCTGACTAACGGAACTGTCTCGGGAACTGTTCGTCATTTTACGAAATTTGCTGTTCTAGTGTCGGATAAAAAGGAGATCACCGGTCCTCCAGCGGCAGTAGCGGGTTTTAGCGATACCAAAGGGCATTGGGCTGAAATGAACATTCGCGATTTGGTTCAACTGGGCGTGATTAATGGCTATTCAGACGATACTTTTAAACCGGATAACCGTATAACAAGGGCTGAGTTCGTTACTGTCATTGTAAAAGCCTTTCATCTCCAAGCACAAACAGGCAAAGCTTTTGCTGATACCGAAGCTCATTGGGCCCGAAGTGCAATTGAGACTGCTTCCACGCTGGGCGTTGTTACCGGGTATAGCGGGAGCGCCTTCGGTCCTGACGACTTGATTACCCGTGAGCAAATGGCGGTGATTGTAATTCGTGCGGCACAGATCGATTCAACGGATATGAAAATCAGCTTCACGGATAACGCTGAAATATCCGACTGGGCTCGCAATGCATTAACAGCCGCAGCTGCTAAAAACTTAATTAACGGCTACGAGGACGGCACAGTGAAGCCGAAAGCTAACACCACACGTGCTGAAGCCGTGACTGTCATTTTAAGAGCGCTTCAGCTGCAAAAAAAGTAATCATTGTACTTATCCAAGAAATCTGAGTTTACTAAGAAGCAAGCTGCCGCACGAATAGGTGCGATGGCTTGCTTTTTGTACGCTTGACAGCGCAATCGCCTTAGGGATGAATAAGTCCTCGTATTCTTTTGGGTGAAAGTGAAAGGGTGTTAAGCGTCAGTTTTTTAAGATGTAAAAAGACTTTCATCAGAAGCTTTTCTCATCACAATCTCCATATCAAAAAAGGTGTACCTTGTCAAAAATAGTTCCTAGCAAACCGTAATTCATTGAGTTATTATTCAGGTTATGAGGATAATTAAAAGAAGAATTCCGCAGAAAGTGCTAACCGTATATGTAGCCGTGTTTGTTAGTATTGTCATCCTTACCGCAAGCTTGTCTTATTGGAGTGTAGCAGTTCATGTTAAGGAGGATTTGGATGCGACCCGAATTGACCTGCTGAAGCAGCTTGGGCAGAAGGTTGATTTGGTGCTTCGCGGTATAGATAAAACAACGTTGAACTTGGTGCAAGAGATGGAAGTCGTACGGTTTATGGAGGGCAATCTCCCTGAGGATCAGCAAAAGTATGAGGTGTTTAACAATTTATCCAACACGCTCCGGACGATACTGGATGCCAACAACATCCTAAGCTCGATCTATCTTTATTCATCTGGCAACAACCTTATCGCCTCCAGCAGTACACTAGAGAAACGCAGTCAATTTTTCGATTCTGAATGGGTCGATATGTTTCATAAGATCAACGATATATCCGTCTGGATCGGCCCGCGCAAAGTAACCTATAACGCCAATACAAGCTACAGCATTAATAAAAATGTCATCACACTGATGCGCTCCTATCCTTTAACTGCTACAGGCTTAAGAAAAAAAGGATCCGTTGCGGCAAATATTAATGAAGAAAAGCTCAATGAGCTTATTAGTGATACGAACTCCAGGCTCGGGCAAGTTTTTGTAATGGACGGAATGGGCAATGTTATCTCACATCAGAATAAGGAACGGCTTTATCAGAACACCGGAAAAATATGGTTCGGGGATGACTTCGATCAATTACAGCAGAGCGGTCAGCAGAAAATACAGATCGACGGCATGAACGGTCAGGTCTACTACTATACCTCGCCTTATACCGGGTGGATATTTATGAATTTTATGCCTGATGAAAAGCAGGATGAGCAGCTGGGGGTTATTCGTAATATTTTGCTCACAGTAGCTTTGGGAATGGTAGTATTTGCAGTTATTGCGGCCTTGATGCTAAGCAACCGGTTTTACCGGCCTATGCAGCAAGCCTTACGGAGCATCAGTACGCAATTGAAGGGGGAAGCCGATTCCAGCCCGGCGGAAATGTACGGTAATCTGGATTATTTGGAGAAAAAGTTCAGTCAGGTGATCACCGATAACCGCACGATGAATCAGCAGCTCCGAGATAGTAAACCGGTCATGAAGTGGAGTTTGCTCATGGACCTTCTATTAGGGAACAGGACAAGTTTTGCGGCGGAAAAACCGCTTTTTGACTTTTTGGGCATTCGTTTATATTCAAGCAATTACATTGTGATGGTCGCTGAGTTCGATAAGCCGGAAGAGTTGGGCAGCGAAAGGGACGCACAGTTATATACGTTCGGGCTATGTAATATGGCGGAGGAATATATGAATGCTACCGGGAAAGGGGCTTCTATTCAGCTTGAACTGGGGAAGGCCGCCTTCATTATGAGCTTTGAGGACGAGAATGCCTCAGGCAATATCGTAACGGCACTGTCTATTGGCGAGTTGATACATAGCTCAGTTGAACAGTACTTCAACAAATCGGTTTCAATAGGCTTGAGCAGACATACCGAGAACATGAGAGGGCTTAAGCTAGCCTATCTGGAATCGTTGGAAGCTTTAAAGTATAAGCTGGTGCTTGGAATGAATATGGTCCTGTCAATCGAGGATTTAAAAATTCCATCAAGCGAGAGTACGATTAAAATTTTCGCTACGCGCGAGGGTGTGGCAGATGCTTTGCGTGAGGGAAACGTGAAGAAGACGGAGCAGCTTTTCGACGAGCTTATAAATAAGGCTGTGCAGGAAAACTTTCCTCCCGAAACGATGAAACAGCTTTGCGTCCAGGTATTGGTCGAGTCTTTGAGTGAGGCATTGGAGCTTAACGTGGATGTGTCGGAAATAACCAGGAAACACGGGGATTTGTACCAGACAATCAATAATTCCCAGGAGTTGGCTGAAATACGCGCTTATAGCAAAAATATTTTGATCGAGCTCATCCGGTTAATTCAGGAAAAACGAAGCAGCCGCAGTAAAAACGAGGCATTTCCCAAAATACTCGACTATATTCACGATAATTACCAACGCGCTGATTTGTCACTCAATCTGATTGCCGAAAAGTTTGATTTTAGCGTCTCCTACTTAAGCCGGTTGTTTAAGGAGCAGATGGAATGTAATTTCCTTGAATATTTGATTGGTATTCGGGTTAGAGCGGCGCAGGAGATGCTGATTAGCACAGGAATGAAAATAAATGAGATCGCTGAGGAAGTCGGCTACAGTAACAGCTACAGCTTTAACCGGATCTTCAAGAAGTACACAGGCATGACACCTGGCGAATATAAAGAGCGTAACAGTTGAGCTTCGGACATAGGACATTGCAAATCCCTTTACTTCGGTAGGGGGATTTTTTTCTGATAATATTAGAAAGTATAAGTTCGAACCGGAGGTTCACCTTTCTAATATTGCAAGAAAAGCCACAGCTAAGACACGAATGTATCTTCCTCGAAAGGGCTTCGATCAGAAGCCCTTTCGAGGAAGATATAAGAAAGTTTAAGTGCCTTTAAGATTGAAATGTATCTTCAATGAAAGAATTTCGATCTTGAATGCACCCCATGATCAAGGGGATTTTTATATGAATAGCGGCGATTAGCCCTGGAAGATTTTGTGCGGAACGGAGAGTTCCGTTATTCCGTCTACCGCCTCCAATTTGGGGTGATAGCGGAAGCGGAAATTCCGTTATGTTGGCCGAATGGAGCATTTATGCACAAAAACAGAGTGATAACGGAACGGGCTGTTCCTTTATCACTCTGATTTTTGGACTTTTCAGGCGATAAAGGAACAATTACTTCCGCATTGCCCTCAACTTCCATGGATGCAGTACTGGCGTATTGTTTAGATGCAGGGGATCTCTTGGCTAAAAGTATAGCGAAGCTAACTGTACATGGAACACCTGCAGGGGAGTTCATGGCTATCAATAACGGCTCGAAGACCGGCTTAGGGAAATAAGGAAGCAGCGCAAAGCACAGAGTAGAACAAAAGAGGGAACGGGTGTGGGATGGAGGAGCGATAGCGTCCGCCTTTGAAGCTTGTGTTCCTCCCGCTGCAAGCCTTCCATTCAAAGGAACACGACTTCAACAGCGGCCGGAATCCCATACCCGATTCCCTCCCAACGCACAAACGTAGATTGTACACCAAGGACGCCGCAAGGCGTTTTTCTTATTTTTTAAGTATTACAAAGTTTAGGTTCACAGGAGCGGATAATGAGCGGCGCAAACAGGAAGAGGCGGAACATAGATGTTCTATTTGTCTTGAAAGCGGGGCAAAAGAGGCACTCGGGGAACGTAGGTGCGCTATTTGACAGAAAACCGGGGTTAAGGCACCGAAATTCGGCCAATAGCGCATCAACGTTCCCTTTCGTCGTGTGAATGGCTGTTGAAACATGAAATAACGAACTGACGTTCCTTTTCGCTATTCGAGGAGCTATACGGACCTGGATTTAACCTGCAGCAGTTTGGGAAAGCCGGAAGGGACAACGCGGTTTAGATGAGATACGTGTGAGGGAGGGTTGTGCCCGGAAAACTTCAGTCGAATAGAAGCTTTGCTATGTCAAAAAGTGCGGGTCAAAAGATGCGATCAGCCATTTGTCAAAAAGAGCGGCCTACATCAAAAGGTGTTACTTTTCAAAATGGAGCTGCAGCACGTACGATAAGGGCAAAGGAGGTGAGCAAACTTGCAGCATAACGAATCCGACACAATAATCACACAATCCGTGCTTGCCCCCAAGCCACATAAGAACGTGTGGGCCGGGATCAGAAAACGGCTCGTTCGGGACCGCAACTTATATCTGATGCTGCTGCCGGTGATCGGTTTCTATCTCTTGTTCAAATTGGCCCCGCTCGGAGGAGAGATCATTGCATTCAAAAATTACCGGTTTGCAGACGGCATATGGGGAAGCGATTGGGTAGGTCTTAAACATTTTGAAAGCCTGTTCGCCAGCAAAGAATTTTATATGGTATTGAAAAATACATTGCTGCTGAACGTGTACAGCCTCTTATTCAGCTTTCCGGCTCCTATTATTCTGGCGCTGCTGTTGAATGAAGTCCGGGTGGAGTGGTACAAGCGGATTGTGCAAAATTTTCTGTATCTTCCGCATTTTATATCGTGGGTCGTTCTTGGGGGAATCCTCATTACGATATTGTCTCCTGCAAGAGGTGTGATCAACAGTATTTTGACGAAGGGGTTGGGGCTTGACCCGATTTATTTTCTTGGTGATACCTTTTGGTGGCCGATTACGTTCGTACTCTCTGGAATTTGGCGGGAGGCGGGCTGGGGAACGATTTTATATTTAGCGGCAATGGCTAATGTGGACCCTCAGCTGTATGAAGCGGCCAAGATGGATGGCGCGGGCAAGCTGCGTCAAATATGGCATATAACATTGCCAGGCATACGCAGTACGGTTGCTATACTGTTGATTTTGAAGGTTGGGCATATGATGGATATTGGCTTCGAGCAAATTTTTGTGCTGCAAAACGATATGGTTTTGGGCATCTCCGATGTCATTAGTACTTATGTGTACCGGATAGGGCTTTTGTCAGCACAATACAGCTACACGACAGCGCTCGGGTTGTTCCAATCGCTAATCGCATTAATTCTCGTCATCAGCGTGAACAAAATTGTGAAATTACTAGGAGAAAAAGGACTATGGTAGGGGGGAGGGTATGAATAAAACTACATTGGCAGGAAGACTTGGCTACAGCTTCATGTATGCCCTACTAGCGGTGTGCGGATTTTGTGCACTATATCCGTTAATTCAGGTTATTGCCGCTTCCTTCAGCAGCAGCAGGGCGATAAGCTCGGGCGAGGTATACCTGTGGCCGGTGGAATTTACGTTATTGAACTATAGCATTCTATTGAAGGATGGGGCCATCTTCACCGCTCTCTTCAATACGGTAATCGTGACGGTAGTCGGCACAGTGTTCAATATTACCGCGACGGTACTTGCTGCTTATCCGCTTTCCAAGCCGAGGCTTATAGGTCGGAATTCGCTGCTTATGGTCATAACGTTTACGATGCTGTTCACCGGAGGCTTAATTCCTCATTTCATTTTGATTAAAACGCTTGGCTTGATGAACACTTATTGGGCACTATGGCTTCCTGCTTTAATAAGCACCTATAATATGTTTGTGATGAAAACATATTTCGAGGGACTGCCCTCTGAGATCGAAGAATCCGCTGCTATTGATGGAGCCGGGGATTGGACAGTGTTGTTCAAGATTATATTACCGCTTTCTAAGCCGATGCTCGCTGCCTTATCTTTATTTTATGCAGTTTACTGGTGGAACTCGTATTTTAATGTATTGATCTATATTTCGAGCGCCAAAAAAGCAACGATGATGCTGAAGCTGTATCAAATGCTGCAAGGCATGAATGATAAGCTGCAAAATTTGGATACGGCCATCGTCAGTGTGAATGATATTCCAACGCCGGAGGGCTTAAAGGCCGCGGCTATCTTTATCGCATTGCTGCCAATCCTTTGCTTTTACCCGTTTTTGCAGAAGCATTTTGTTAAAGGTGTTCTTATCGGTTCAGTCAAAGGATAGCGAAAATTTAGATGATGTTCCTGGGAGGATAAGTCAATGAATAAAAAGGCTTTGGGTCGTAGAACGATTCGATTAACATTATCCGGTGGTCTGGCTGCTGCCCTATTACTCGCCGGCTGCACGAAGAGTAACCCTGCTCCAAGTGCGGAGGGCTCGTCCGATCCGTATGATAAATTGCCCAAAATCGTCTCCATAAATGCCAGAGATAATGGGAATATCGCAAGCGAGGAAGGCAATATCGAGGAGAACCGCTGGACGAAATGGATTAATGAAAACTCAGGCGTTCAAGTAAAGTGGATTGCTACTCCTCCTACCTTAGGTCCGCTTATTCAGAAGCTGAACACGCTTGTTGCAGCAGGAGAAGGTCCCGATCTGTTCGTTGAAGCCAATCGGCCGTTTCTATCGACATTAGTTGATAACGGTGCCCTTCAGCCTATAGACTCCTACATTGACAAGTACAGCACCTCCTATAAAAAGTATTTGGCTGAGCATCCGGAGCTGAAGGAATGGGTCACATTCGACGACGGCAAAATGTATTTAGCAGGGGTTATGCGTGCAGGCACAAGCGGCACGATTGTTCATGCAGGCTTCATCAGGCAGGATTGGCTGGATAAGCTGGGACTCAAAATGCCGACAACCGCAGACGAACTGCTGGAGGTTGCCAAAGCCTTTAAAGAAAGAGATCCTGACGGTAACGGAAAAGCGGATACAGTACCTTTTTCATTCAATATTCCTCTCGGATTAGGCAGTCCGATTCAAGGCATATTCGATACGATGGCGGATAAATGGCATGTGGAAAACGGCAAGCCTGCCTATGGCGCTTTGACAGAGCGGTTTGCAGATTCGATTGCATTCAATAAGAGAATGTACGAGGAAGGTCTCATTGATAAGGAATATTTAACGGACAAAAATTTTGAACGCCAAAAACAGCTGTGGGTAACAGGGAAGTCGGGGATTTTTCTCGGTACGACCGGCGATATTTACAACTCGTATAAGGACTTGAAGAAAAATGCTCCAACGGCGAAGCTGGCTCCAATCGCTCCTGTATCCACCAAATACGGAAAGAACGGTTATAACCAAGGGGTAGGCTTAGCAGGCAATATGGTCGGCTTCAATAAACAGATGAAAAATCCGAAAGCGGCCGTACAGGTCCTCGATTTCATGATCGACAAAGGCGGGTTTACATTGGCAAATGGATTGGAGAATGTGCATTACAAAATATCCAACGGGGTTCCTGCGCCTGTCGATCCGCAAAAGAATGCCAAGGAGCTTACTTATGCGGCTACGTATAATCTGCTTTACAACGACAAGGGCTCTTACGAGGATCTTTTGAAAAATCCGAATCCGGATCCGATCTTCCGGGAAATCGATGAATTAAGGGCCCAAGCCGGCAAAGTCATATTGTCCGTACCGTTCCGCAGAGATTTCGCAGTGCTGCCGTCCACTCAGGAATTTAATCAAACGATGACTGCTTTTAACGCTTTGGTTGATCCGGCAATTGCTAAAGCTGTAGTTTCCGGAGCGGCTTATACGCCACAAATGGCAGCAGAAGATTTAAAGAAGGAATGGAAACGTCTTGGCGGGGATAAAGCAGATCAATTGATGAATGACTATTATCAGAAGAAAAAGAATGCAAAATGACCATGAAATGAAGGGACCACTGGCAGAGTTTTATAACTTGGGGCGGATTGGATTCGCCCTTGTTTTGTCTTGCAATCAAAAGTCTGACCATACACAAAGGGAGGTAAGTAAATATGAATAAATTACAAGGTATTATTCCGCCAATCCTTACACCGTTTACAAAGGAGCTGGATGTCGATACGGCTGCTTTGCGGGGTTTGGCAAACTATATGATCAGCTCTGGGGTAAACGGTATTTTTGCAATGGGAACGGCAGCTGAATCGCCAATGCTGACCCGTGAGCAGCGCTTGAAGGCGCTGCAGGCGCTGAAATCGGAGTGTGCAGGAAGAACTCCGCTGTTGGTTGGCGTTATGGAAACCAGCACAGCCAGAGTGCTGGAGCTCGTGCGCGAGGCGGAGGAGCTGCAGGCGGATGCGGTTGTTGCTGTGACCCCTTACTATTTCCGTGTTAAGCAGAAAGAGATTGTCAAGCATTACGCCGCAATTCGCGAAGCGACTTCATTGCCGCTCATTATTTATAATGTTCCGGTGTATACCGGCAACCCGATTGAACCGGCGACGGTTAACGAGATCGCCCGTTTTCCAGATGTCATAGCTTACAAGGACAGCTCCGGCAACATGCCACATTTTCAGCAGGCGATTCGTCTTACCAGCGATTTGCCGCATTTTTCGGTGCTGCAGGGGGTGCAGGTTTTAAGTGTGATCAGTCTGCAAATGGGTGCGGCCGGATTGATTCCGGGGGTCGGCAATGTAATCCCTGATCAGATGGTTTCGTTATTTCAAGCCGTTCGGCAGGGAGAACTGGAGAAAGCCTATGAAATACAAGATTTTATCGTCCGGCTGGAGGAAGCATTCTCGATTGAAGGGTATTCGCTTCCGGTTTTGAAGGGAATGGCGCAATATCTGGGCTTCGGCGAGGGAGTGCCGCACTTTCCGCTGCAGCCGCTTACGACTGACGGAATGAATAAGCTTTCACAAATTTTATTAGGCGGTAATGTTAAGGGGGGTGTGTGACCCTATGAAAAAGGTATCCGATTCTAATAAACACTTGGTAGCTCAAGAAAAGGATATGTACATTTCATTTCCCGGGATCGCTAAGGCGAAGGGGGCGCTTGTGGCATGCTATTTGCGTACGGACAGTCATCATCGTACGAAAACGGATATCATGATTACACGATCTTTGGATGGCGGGCAATCATGGATCAACCATCAATCGATAGCGTATACCGATGTTTTCGAGCAGGGGAGTGTGTACGTAGTACCGAGAATTAATTCGCTTTCTGATGGGAGGCTGGTTGTTATTTGTGACCGCGGGCTGCGGAATCCCAAAACCGAATTCCAATATTTATCAACCTGGGTTTACAATAAGCAGATGTGGAATGAACTGTTTTGGAGCTATGATGATGGTTTGACTTGGAATGGTCCACACCGGATAGACGATGTTGGGGGTGAGCCGGAATATATTCAGGAGCTATCGAACGGGAGCTTGATGTATACAAGAGCGGAAGTCGGTGAAATGGAGCCTAGACTGCGCTTTAATCCGGCAACCTATTACGAATTTGGCAACCCGGCCAAATACGACTGGTTCCCCGGAGTTAAAGTGTATTACAAGCAGGCGGCTGTGTTTTCGGATGACGGGGGACAAACCTGGGGACGGAAATCATTTATGACGGACCATCCGTTGTACTCGGACGCGGAAGCCGGATTTGCTGAAATCAAGCCCGGACATTTGCTCGCTGTAACACGTTGCGCTGACCATGGCACTCGTTATGGGCAGCCAAGCCGTATGATTCGAAGCAATGATTACGGCTTGACTTGGGATCAAGGGGTGTTGGCGCCGTTTCACGGTCACCGTCCTACACTTGGTATGCTGCAATCAGGCAAGGCACTGGCTGTTTTCAGAAATGCGTTGGGCACCAATGCGACCTATGCGTTTGTGTTCGATCCGGAGGAGCTGTTTACTTATCAGCCGAACTCCTTCATATGGAATGAAGCTGATTGTGTAATCGACAACGGCGTCATGACCCTAAGAACGGAGGAAGGTCCTGAACGTGCTGTGAGGTTCCAATTATATCCGGCTCAAAATGATGTATCACGTGTAGAACTAGAGACGGAAATGAGATTGGAGGAGGCAGACGAGTATGGCTGCTGCATTAGTGCCGGATGCTGGATCCGCTTCGAGACAGACCGCGTGTCGTTGGCCGGGCGGCCAGAGCAAGGATTTATGCTGGACACACGCAAGTGGCATCAATACAAGATCATTCGGGAGCATCATGAGATCTTCATTTATGTGGACGGAGAACTGCTGCTGCACACGAATACAGTAGGCTTGGCCACGCGAACGGTCAGCTTCGGTAACCGGTATATTCAGAATGAAGCTAAGCGGAACCGTTCTGTCAGCCACTGGCGGTCGTTATCTGTAAAGGTTATTAATCCGGATGACTATACCATCGATTGGGAATGGAATGCGGCTGCCGGCTACCCCGATCAATTTCGCAGAGATCATTTTGTACTGCTAGATAAATCCGGATTCTCAGCTGGAGATAACGGATATCCGCAATGGGTACAGCAAGCGGACGGCTCCATCGTCATTATCGATTATACAAAGGGAGAGCCGGTACAGGACCAGCCTTTTGTCCGCACTTATACGGTAACAGAAGATGAAATATCTGGCTTAAAGCAGGCTTAACCACCCAAATAGGAAAGGCAGTTGATTTTTATCATTCAACTGCCTTTTTTATTCGAATAGAAGCTTTTCTTACGTGTAAGAGGGAGTTTAATTGCTTTGTAGCGCAAAAGTAGGGCACCCTTTCTAATGTGGCATAAGTGACCGCGCTAGAACAGATGTTCAGAAGTTGCTTTCATTCTAAAGGAGACTAGGATTTTCGGAGGGTTGTCGGATGATAGATGGAAATCCTCCCGTTAATTCAGCCTGGAAATCGTTTGAGAGCAATCTAACTGGAAAAACTCCTGCTAATAGAGGGGATAGGGCTGAGATCAACCCAAACCCTTAGAATTAGCATGAGAAATTCCAGTTATAGGGATTGGAACGCTTTTTTGGGAGAAAATAACATGACATTTTCCTGCTAATTGCGTACGGTTTGCTAGGCTGCCATGCCATGCTGTGAGGAGTTAGTCATGCGGTTAAAAAAGTTCTATGCTGCTATTGGGCTTGGCGCAGCTGCTTGGGATTATGCAATTTAATAATAACCGAAGAGAATCTCCACTATGCAAATAAATTGTTTCTATAAATAGCATTAAGACATTCATTTTGTAAGTGACCAATAGGATATATTTTCGGCTTGTTATTTCGGTGATCTGGATACTCGCATTCCCCCTCCCCCCATACACCTCTGAATGTATCAACTATACGTTTGGTGGACTATATTTTTTTCCGACTATAAATATAATTGGAGTTCCTATGATTGTAGGTAAGAACCAAAACAATAATTGGGGCAGTTCATTTAAAACAGGAATTCTATGTACGTTTACTACCAAAGTGGCGGTTACAATACCGATGTATGAACCCGCCAGTCCTCCTATATGGGAACCCAACCAATTTTTCCACTTTTTTTTAGCTGCCAAATAGCCAAGTAAAGCAAGGCCGTAAGAAAATAAAGCGACATAAAAGAGATATTGGCTTGTCTCCCAATGTAAAATGGACATCGCAATGGCTGTTACAAATACAATAACATAGGAACAATGATAAATTTCTCCTGATAGTGTATGCTTGCCTTTTTTCTTCTTGGAAAACATAGCGAATAAGCCGCTTACTAAACAAATAATACCTGTAAGAAGATGAATAATTAAAAATATACTAAACAATCCGCATCAACCCCAAATGATATATTCATCAAATTTGTTGCTTATTTTAAGCATAACTGAATTTTCTCAAAAAACACAATCGGTAATACTTTATTTGTGAGGGCATATGAAGAAGGGAATGATCTAGTTAATAAAGGTATTATTAGCAGAATAAAGGAGAATATTGTGGGAAAAGCTATTGTTTATCGGATATATGATCTACTGAAAGGCCCTTTGCAGAAAGAGCGCTCTTAATCATAAGTTAAGAAATCTGACATAAAGTTAGGTTGAAATAAATAGGATTTCCGCATATAGTTATTATATTATCTTTAATGATAGATAAATTAACATTTGAGGGGGCGTTAATAGTGAAAAGAGGGTTCAAAACATGGGTGTTAATTGCATCTGTTGTTATGTTTGTGACAGGTTGTAGTGGTGGTAAAAAAGAGAATCCAAGCGGTGGTACAGCGACAGTAACCAATTTCAAGGTAGGGATGGTTACGGATGCCGGCTCGATTGACGACAAATCATTTAACCAAGGAACCTGGGAAGGTATTCAAAAAGCCGCAGGCGAGTTGAAGCTTACCGATAAATATTTGAAGCCGACAGGAACGACAGAGGCTGATTATATGAAGGAAATTGGCAATCTGTATGATGCTGGATTCAAGTTTATCGTAACTCCTGGCTTTAAGTTTGAAACGGCGATATTCAAGTCCCAGGATAAATATAAGGATGCCAAATTCGTATTGATTGATGGTTTCCCACATAGTGGTGATTCCAAATCCGTAGTAAAGGAAAACACGGTAGCGATCTTTTTCGCAGAGCAGGAGTCGGGATATTTAGCTGGTATAGCTACGGCGCTTCAGATTAAGGAAGGCGAAGCCGGTTTTATTGGCGGCATGGAAATTCCACCTGTACAAAAATATAACTGGGGCTTCCAGCAAGGGATTCAATACGCTAATGAAAAACTGGGGACGAAGATCAGCTTGAAGAAGGAAAACGTTATTTATCAAGGCTCCTTTGACAACGTAGCAGCTGGAGGACAATTGGCTGCGCAAATGTTCGATCGCGGTGTGAAAGTTATTTTCTGTGCGGCTGGCGGCGTTGGTGTTGGAGTCATTAACGAAACCAAGACGCGCGTTTCTTCTGGTAAGGCGGTTTGGGTAGTGGGTGTTGACGTGGATCAATATGCGGATGGTGTATATCAAGGAGATAAATCGGTTGTTCTGACATCAGCTATGAAGAAAATCGATCATGCAGCCTATGACATGGTCAAAGCCGAGAAGGAGGGTAAATTCCCGGGGGGTAAAACCTTAACATTCGATTCCAAAAATGATGGTGTGGGCATACCGGATAAAAATCCGAATCTTAGCGAGGATACTGTGAAGAAGGTTAGCGAAGTATTGGCCAAGCTCAAAGCTGGCGAAATAAAAGTAGCTGCCGAACAGGGCTCACTAATAAAATAAGGATTGGTATATAGCAATGCCACGGGTATATAGAAGACGGATAACCTCCGTCTTTTTGTATATCTGGGTATATAGCGGAACCTGCGAGTAAAGGAGGAACAAATAGATGGATTATGTGGTTGAAATGCTCAATATCCGTAAGGAATTTGCCGGTATTGTCGCGAATGACGATATTACGCTTCGTTTGAAGCGAGGAGAAATCCACGCCCTGCTGGGGGAGAACGGCGCCGGTAAATCGACGCTGATGGGTATTCTTTTCGGCATGTATCAGGCGGATCGAGGCATCATTAAGGTTAATGGTGAGGAAACCCGGATCAGTAATCCGAATGTTGCATACAAGCTGGGAATCGGGATGGTTCATCAGCATTTCAAGCTCGTAGAGAAGTTCACCGTTACGGAAAATATGATTCTCGGCAGCGAGCCCCGGAAGGGACTTATTCTTGATATAAAGGCAGCCGCCAAGCGGATCGAAAAGCTGTCTCAATTGTATGGATTGAATGTTGATCCCTATGCCAGAATTGAAGATATTTCCGTTGGCATGCAGCAGAGAGTGGAGATTCTGAAGATGCTTTACCGTGACGCAGAGGTATTGATATTCGATGAACCTACTGCTGTGCTGACCCCTCAGGAGATCCAAGATTTTGAAAAGATTTTGAAAAATTTGATTGCGGAAGGCAAATCGGTCATTTTGATCACACATAAGCTCAAAGAAATCAAAGCTGTTGCACATCGCTGCACCATCATTCGCCGTGGCAAAACGATAGGAATGGTTGATGTGGGAGAAGCTACCGAGGCACAGATGGCAGAGATGATGGTGGGGCGTCAAATTTCTTTTAAGGTGGATAAGCAGACATCTACGCCGGGCGAGGTAGTGCTCAAACTGGATTCGCTAACTATTAGTAACAATAAGAAGCTGACCGCATTGAATAACTTCTCACTGGATGTACGTGCCGGAGAAGTCGTTGGTATCGCGGGTGTTGAAGGAAACGGGCAGGCAGAATTGGTTGAAGGTATAACGGGTCTTCGTAAGATCGAATCCGGGCATGTCTGGTTCCAGGGAAAGGATATTACGGGTATGGCAATTCGCGACAGAATTGAGCAAGGGATTGCCCATATTCCGGAGGACCGGCATAAACGGGGGCTGGTACTAGATTATACTTTGGAAGAGAATATGATTTTGGAGGTATACCACCGCGAGCCGTTTTCTAAAAGAGGGCTTCTGAATAAGACAGCCATCCGTGAGTATGCGAATCGGATTTTGGAAAGCTTCGATGTACGATCAGGACAAGGCGCTGTATCTGTGGCCAGATCGTTATCGGGAGGGAATCAGCAGAAGGCAATCATCGGGAGGGAGCTCGAGCTGGCTCCTGATCTGCTTATTGCCGTGCAGCCAACACGTGGCTTGGATGTAGGCTCCATCGAATATATTCACAAACGTTTAATCGAGCATCGTGATCAAGGGAAAGCGGTGCTCTTGGTTTCATTGGAGCTGGAAGAAGTAATCCAAGTATCGGATCGGATCGCTGTTGTGAATAATGGTGAGCTTATCGGAGTCGTGGAGTCAAAGGATACTAACGAGCAGGAAATAGGCTTGATGATGGCCGGTGTGAAGAGGGGGGGAGGCGTATGAGAAGCGGGATTACTTCCCTGCTTGCCGTCGTTCTGGGCTTGCTGGCCGGAGCGTTGCTGATGGCGGTGACGGGCCATAATCCATTTGAGGGATATGGCTACTTGTTCCAGGGTGGTTTGAAAAACCCGGAAAGAATCGGGAATTCGATAGCAACGGCAACCCCGCTGATTTTTACCGGATTATCCGTAGCCTTCGCCTTTAGAACAGGCTTATTTAATATAGGTGTAGCTGGACAAATGTTGATTGGAGGTCTTTGCGCGACGGCCATTGGACTGAGCTTTGACCTGCCAAGAGCTCAGCTGCTGCCACTTATGGTGATCAGCGGCTTTATCGGTGGCGCTATATGGGGATTCGTTCCAGGAATACTCAAAGCGAGGTTTAACGTTCATGAAGTGGTTTCTACAATTATGATGAATTGGATAGCTTACTGGACGGTTTATTACGTGGTGCCTGCTTATTTCAAAGGGGCGTATTTGGAAACCGAATCAAGAAATTTGTCGGATACTGCCCTGCTGAAGGAGCCGTTCTTATCGGAGCTGTTCGGGGGATCCTATATTAACCTGGGGATTTTCATTGCGCTTATAGCCGTTATTCTTGTCGCTTTTATCATTGATAGAACGACGCTTGGCTATGAATTGAAAGCGGTTGGCTTTAATCGATATGCTGCTGAATATACGGGTATAGCGGTCAAACGCAGTATGGCGTTGTCAATGGTTATTTCCGGAGGGCTCGCCGGTCTTGGCGGCGTAGCTCAATATGCGGGCAATGCCGTGAATATGCAAATTGGGATTATGCCATCGCAAGGCTTTGACGGAATAGCGGTTGCGCTGCTGGGAGCCAATACACCGGCTGGTGTACTCATATCTGCGATTTTTTTCGGTCTGCTTTCTTCAGGCAGAGGCTTCATGAATGCCATGACTGAGATTCCTCCGGAGATTGCCGATACGATCATCGCTATCATTATCTACTTTGCAGCTACCAGTATTCTCATTGAGCGTTTGATCCGTTGGGTTAACCGACGCTCATCAACCAGAGGAAAGCAGGTGAAATGATTCTATGTGGGTGACGCTTCAACAAATATTTCCTTATGCCATCGTGTTTACCATTCCGCTTTTGATAACAGCGTTGGGCGCATTATTTAGTGAAAGAAGCGGTGTTGTGAACATCGGTCTCGAAGGGCTGATGGTTGTAGGATCGTTCACTGGCGCATTTGTTATTTTCAAATTACAGTCCATATGGCCCGGCAATCAGGCTGTCATTTGGATCGGTTTGTTTATCGCGATGGCAGCCGGGGCAGTATTCTCCCTCCTGCATGCATTTGCCAGCATCAGTCTCAGTGCTAATCAGATTATTAGTGGTACGGCGATCAATCTGGTAGCCGGGGCGCTGACGGTTTTTCTGTCACGCAATATTACAGGCAGCGGCAATATACGCATCACCTCCGGCTTTACGCCCTTTGAGGTGCCGCTGCTCTCGAAGCTTCCGGTTGTGGGTCCCTTAATCTTTTCCAATACATACCCATCAACATGGTTTATCCTGTTAATTGTGTTCGTCAGTACTTTTGTTCTTTACAAAACACCGTTTGGTCTGCGCTTGCGCGCATGCGGCGAACATCCGCACGCGGCTGAAGCATCAGGCATTAACGTAAAATCGATGAGATATACCGGAGTGATTATCTCCGGTGCCTTCTCGGCACTTGGCGGCGCCGCGATGATTGTTACCTTCGCGGGCGAATTTACAGGCAGTGTGGCCGGATTGGGTTTTCTGGCCTTGGCTTCTTTAATATTCGGGCAATGGAGACCCTTCGGTATTGTGGGGGCTACACTATTCTTCGGTTTTGCAAGCACGATAGCTAATGTATCTCAGGTTATCCCATCGTTAGCGGTATTTCCGCCTATTATTCTCAAGGTATTCCCGTATGTCGTCACGTTGTTGGCGCTAATTGTGTTCTCCAAAACATCGAATGCCCCGAAAGCGGCAGGCGAGCCTTTTGACTCCGGTAAGAGATAGAAAGGCTGCGGCCATGTGTTTCACAAATTTAAAAGCGCAGCATGCTTGCTCTTCAAAAAAAACGTCGCCCCTATGCATATGCAGGAGCGGCGTTTTTCTGTTAAACATTTCGCTTTAATCACTAGCAAGCGTCGACCCGGTCTCTAGCAATGTCTTCATGCCCGAAAGCACGATCGGCAAACCATTTTCAAGAATTTTTGCGGTATTTGCTGCCTGTTCAAATTCATCATGCACGACGGTTACGACGGTCACGCCACGAAGCTCCGCATGCGGTTCGATCTCCCACGTAATGCGCGACGGGGCGTCACTGGCCGTGTCCGGAAACGAGAGGAAGCGCCAGCTCATCACCAGCTTTCTCGGAGGCTCAATGGCGATAATAATTCCTTCCGCTTTCTTATCATCGCCATTGCAGAGCTCAAAGGGAGAGTCGATTTCCCATGTGGATCGGATGGAGCAATTGAACCAGAACTTTGATGTCTTAACTGGGTCCGTGAGGGCTTGCCACACATGCTCGGGCGTCGCTTTAATAGCAATCCGGTTTACATGCCGGGGTTTGTTTTCCATATTTGTTTCACGCTCCAATTCATTTTGTAGGGATGTTAATGAGACCGTCCATGGTTCGGCGTACTTGCTGACCCACCGGTCGTAGATTTTACGTATAGGTACTGCGTTCAAATAATGCAGCTTTTCCCGCCCTATTTTCCTCGTAGTAATGAGCCCGGCTTCCTCGAGTATATTCAGATGCTTCATGACGCCGAATCTTGACATGTCAAGCGGAGCGCATAGATCGTTCAGCGTTCTCCCGTCTGAAGCGTGAAGCAGGTCTAAAAGCGTTCGGCGGCTGGGATCCGCAAGTGCCTTGAATATTTCATTGTTCAATCGTAACACCCCCTTTTTGACAGACAGTCCGAAAAAAGTTGTTTGATCCGCTTGACATGTGACCATATAGCAACGTATCCTGAGCTTAACAAAAGTGACTATATAGTCACATGTTAACACATACTGATTTGTTTGTCAGCCGGCGACAGGCAGATCCATCGATTCACAACCATTAATAAGAGAGCGAAAGGTGATTTGAATATGAAAATAACATTGATTGCGGGCAGTAACCGCACAAGCGCTTCGAGCACGCAGCTTCTTAGGTATATGGAAAGCCTTTTGAAAGCTCAGCATATAACGGTCTCATTTATTGATTTATTGGAACTGCCGCTGCCATTTTTTTCGATCGACAACCAGGAGCTTCATCCAAATGTCCAACATGTGTTGGGAGCAATCGCAGACGGGGACGGTTTGATCCTGGCAACTCCTGAATATCACGGATCCGTATCAGGGGTACTAAAAAACGCCTTGGACTATATAAACGGAGGTCAGGTTGCGGGCAAGGCGGTGCTTTCTGTAAGCTCCGCAGGCGGTCCGATGGGAGTAAGCTCACTTTCGCATCTGCAGACTATTGTGCGCAACTTGCACGGCGTTAATTGTCCGGAATGGGTCTCCATCGGGTATGGATCGAATTCATTCGGTCAGGATGGTGCTCCACTAGATGAGGGTATGAGAGACAGAATCCAAGGTACGGTTAGAAGCTTCGTGGATCTGGTACGCGTACTTACTGCCAAGGTAGGGGCAGCAAGCTGAAATCTATGAAACAAACAATTAAAGGAGATGTTTTGTTATGAATACGAGAGAACAGAAGAATGGTGAAACGGTGACCGCGTTTATCGAGGACATTGCGAATCAGAGCATTTTGGATCGGACTGATCAGTTTTTTGCTCAACAAATCGTGGAGGCTTTTGCAGACCGGAACTATACCGTGGAAGAGATCCTAGTCCAAGGTGAGAAGGTAATCGCAAGAATCTTCATGGCCGGTACGCATATAGGCAATTTTGCAGGACTTGCAGCTACAGGGAAAATAGTGAAGGCAACTCAGTTCCGTGAATTTCGCGTAGTCGACGGTAAAATTGCGGAACATCGCGGATGGTTCGACACCGCAACGCTTTTGCCACAAATTTAAGCCCAATAGTGCTCATTAGGAAAGATCATGTGTCGCTAAGTCAAATAACTAACAAATAAGGAGTTGTTTTATTATGAAAACAATAGAACAGAACAACATGGAAAGGGTGACGGCGTTTATCGAGGCTTTTTGGAATCAAAGCGATTTGAATTGCGTAGATCGATTTCTGTCAGCCGATTATCAAGAGCTCTCTTATCAATCCAAAGAGGGTCTGAAACAATTTGCGGGGAAGATATTAGAGGCATTTCCAGATAAAAGCTACACTGTGGAAGAGATTATCGGTCAAGGGGAGAAAGTACTCGTAAGAATGACTGTGAAAGGCACGCATAAAGGAATGTTCTTTGGAAACGCGCCTACGGGCAATCCCATTGATGTCACGCTGTACCGTCAATATCGTGTCGTTGACGGCAAGATTACGGAACATCACGGTTGGATTGATATGGTGACCATGTGGCACCAAATTCGAGGCAATTGATTTTTTCTAATCGTTCAGCAAGGCAAGAGCAGTACTTCAGGGCGCATGGCCGTAGAAGTACTGCTTTTTTCCTTCCTTGGTATAAGTGCCGCTGCTTACTCCTTGCCGCTACTCGTTGAATTCCTCCCCAGGACGCCACTGGACAGGAAAGTCCCGAGTGAGAGTGCGATGCAGATCCCAGAGAAGATACCGATTGACGAATAGCCCCCGAGCTGAACATAGAGTATGCCTGCCGCCCATGCGCCGAGTGTGTTCGCACCGTTCATCGTCGCGTTGGCCAGGCTGGAGATCGTTCCGCGAATTGAAGAGTTGAGCGAAGTGAGCGAACCCATAACAATCGGGAAAATAATCCCGAGTATCGTGCAAATGATGAAATAGACAATCGTCACGCCAGGAAGGCTCGCCAGATGAGGCATTACTACGTATAGAGCCAGGAGTGATGCCATTCCTGCCGCGACTGCCTTTGACTGACCCAGCTTTTGAGATGCATATGCACTAACCGTGCTCCCCAGAAGATTGCCAAGCCCGAGGAAGATCATTACAGTACCGATTTGCCCGACTGGAAGCTCGAACCGGTCTGCCATCCACTTGCCAACGAAGGCGAATGCAGTTCCGCATCCCAAGTGAAGGAGCAGGTAAGCGAAGAAGCCGCCCCTTGCTTTCCTGCTCGTGATCAACGGGACATACCGGCGAAGGATCGACGTCCGCTCATCCTTTTGGACGCTTGGCTTTATGTCGGGCAGCGTGTAAAAGATGACGATGGCAAGCAGCAAAGATGCGATTCCAATCGTCCAGAACGGAACCGACCAATGGGCGGTCGCAAGCCAGCTACCTATGGGCACGCCAAACGCCTGGGATGCGGCGAGCCCTGAGAAGGCGATGCCCATTGTCTTCGAAATTTGGGATGCAGGCATGATGGCGGGGATGGACGCCCACACCTGCGGAGCGGTGAATGCCGCACTGATGCCGGCAAGGAAACGGAACAGGCACATCGTCCAGAAGCTGTCCGCGAAGCCGCATAAAATTGTCGCGACAGAGAATCCGAGCAAGCCGCTCAGAAGCACGGTTCTGCGATTCCAACCGTCGGACAGAGGTCCGGCGATCAAGGCGAAGACGGCCGAACCGAGCGTATAGGCGCCAAGCATCCATCCGGCGATACTCGTTGACACGCCGAACTGTGTCTGCAGTGTAGGGAGCAAGGGCGAGATCAGGAACGTATCGGTTCCGATCATGAACATGATGAGAAAGAACAATACCGTATATTTACGCATGGTCGATCACTCCTAATGGTTTAGTGTTGCTTACGTTTTATATCGTAAGTTATAATAGTGACACAATTTGTCATGAATTAATTTATTTATGAAAAAGAGGATGATCCGGATGCCCAAGTCCAAAAGACTGATGGAACTGATGATGACTGTCAACCGGAAGAGGCGATTCAAAGTACAGGAGCTTGCCGATGAATTTGGCGTATCTAAGCGTACGATTCTAAGGGATCTGCAGGAGCTGAGCGAGCTGGGGGTACCGCTTTATTCGGAAGTGGGGCCACACGGGGGCTATCAGGTGATTAGGGAGAGAGTACTGCCCCCGATCGCATTCACGGAGGAAGAGGCCGTGGCGATGTTCTTTGCGGTGCATGCCCTGCGTCATTACTCCTCGCTGCCATTCGAAGCTGAATCCGCTTCGGCGCTGCGAAAGTTCTACCTTCATATGCCTGGGGACGTCCGGGACCGAATTGATGGCATGAAGGACCGGGTCGACTTCATTACGCCAGCGAGGCGTGGCGATGCGCCCAGCTTGGCTATTCTTCTTGACGCGGCCGTACATCAGAAGGTGCTTGCCATCGAATACGAGTCAAAGGAGGAGGGGACGGGTAACCGTCGGATTCAGCCGGTCTGTATATATGCTAACAATGGCTTCTGGTATTGCACGGCTTACTGTTTCCTGCGCGAGGGCTTTCGCGTATTCCGATGCGATCGAATTCGCGCTGCGATATATGATGCATCCGGCACGGACCCGCTCGATCTGAGCGATATCCGCCTCAGCCGCAGAGAGGTTGCAGAGCCGCGGGAGCCTGTTCGCCTTCGGGCGGAGTTAAGCCCGGCCGGCGTCCAGCGCTGCGAATCCGAGCTGTGGCTTGCTCCTCTGATGCAAGTGCGCGAAGACGGAAGCGGCGTTATCGATAAGGATGTGCCCCGCAGCGACATTCCTTTTTATACGGAGTTCTTTATCGGATTAGGGGACGAGGCCGTACTGGAGGAGCCGGAGGAATTGAAGGTGTCGATCCGGCGCAGACTCTTGGAGCTGCTGGAGCGATACTCATGAATAGGGCACGACGTGGAATTGCAGCAAGGCATGATTCTCGACGCTTGAAATCGATCGCGGTGAGGCAGCTATGTAGTTTAAAGGTACTGAACGGAACTGAGAATTCCGTTATTTGATCTGCTGCCTCCAATTTAAGCCGATAGCGGAAGTCGGACTTCCGCTATTTGGGGTAAATAAGGGCACAATGAACAAAAACAGAGAGATAACGGAACCAGGACTTCCGCTATCTGTCTGTTTATGGTGCTTTCCATGACATAGCGGAAGTCTGAATTCCGCTATTTGGGGTAAATAGGGGCACATGAACAACAAACAGAGGGATAACGGAAGCAGGACTTCCGCTATCTCTCTGTTTATGGTGCTTTCCGTGAAATAGCGGAAGTCGGAATTCCGCTATTTGGGGTAAATAGGAGCACAATAAACAAAAACAGAGAGATAACGGAAGCAGGACTTCCGCTATCTCTCTGTTTATGGTGCTTTCCGTGAAATAGCGGAAGTCTGAATTCCGCTATTTGGGGTAAATAGGGGCACAATGAACAAAAACAGAGAGATAACGGAACCAGGACTTCCGCTACCGCTCTGTTTATGGTGCTTTCCGTGCCATAGAGGAATGACCACTTCCGCTAATGCCTGTAGCCAGGGGATTAAGCTCTTATGCTTGGTTATGAAACTTAAGCAAACGCTGCTTTTTCCCCAACGAGAAACTGACGAAGGCGGCTACCAGCCCGAGAGTCACGATGAAGCATGCCATCCATGGATTATATAGAGTAGTGGAAGTCACATTTATCATCACACCTCCTGCTCCAGCCCCTGCTGCCAATCCCAAATGAACAATCGATGTATTCAAGCTAAGAACGAGATTGGACGATTGGGGTGCTTGTTGAATAAAGTAGGTTTGAATAGCAGGGCCCGCCACAAACATAGAAGATATCATGAGAGCTATCAACCCTAGTCCGATTCCTAAAGATTCGGAGAACAGGGGGAGAAGGGCTAATGTTGCAACTTGAACGATAGTACTAAATGTAATGATTCGAGAAACTCCCCATCTATCTACGCCATAGCCGCCCACACGTGAACCGATTGCACCGAAAATACCGAAAACAAGCATGATGATACTAATGTTGGAGGCTTTCATATGAAGGGTGTCTGTTATAAAAGGGGTTAGGTAAGTAAACAGGATCGAATTGCCTGATTCCCTAAAAAAGGTGAGGAATAGACCACTTATGATGACCAGGCTTCCCAGTACTTTGAATTGTTGCTGGAAAGAAATCGGTTCATCCCCTTCGATCTCCGGAAGAAGACGCAAGATTACTAATGTAATTATTAGGCTGAATAGGCCTAGAACCATGAAAATGGCATGCCAGCTCATCCAACTGGTAATAGCTATCCCAATCGGTACTCCCAAGATCATAGCACTACTAAATCCTAGAACAATTGTGCTAATGGCACTGCCTAGTTTCTCAGCAGGCACTAATTTGGCAGCCGCTCCGAACGCGACAACAAGATAAACGCCTGAGCTTCCCCCTAAAATCATTCGAGAAGCCATCAAGATCGTAAGGTTCGAGCTGGCAGAACAAGCTATGCAGCCCAGAATGAAAACTGCTAATGAACCTACCAATACTTTTCTGCGTCCCATGCGGGAAGTAAGTGACACTATGATGGGAGTTCCAATTGCAAAAGCAAGAGAATAAGCTGTAATCAATTGCCCGGCGAGGGCGATGGTTGTGTTTAAGTCTTTGGCGATGATGTGAAGGATTCCGGAGACAACCAACTCGGCAGTTGCCGTTAAAAATACCCCTAAAGCAAGAATGTAAATAGACAGTCGATTCATACGATTCATTCCTTTCATATCTTTGCGAAATCATTTGACTGTATTATAATTAAGTTACATAAATTATGTAAGAAGGCAAAGTATTTGGATATTGTCCAAATATTTTGACTAACTAAATATAAGTAAGTAGGTGAACGCGAATGGAACCTATAAAAGAAGAACAAGGCTTCTCCAACATCTGTTCGGTGTTGCAAATTCTTGGCGCAAAATGGGCATTTTTGGTCATTGCTGAATTATCTAAAGGGCCAAAACGATTTAAACAGCTCCATAGAGATTTAGCTATCATCAAGACGCAATCCTTAACGGATGTGCTGCGCCATCTGGAGCACAATGGGATTGTATTGCGTAAAGTATTTCCAACTGTACCGGTGTCAGTCGAATATTCTTTAACGGAAAAAGGTATGGACTTTAAGACGGCTCTTAAGGAAATGGATAAATGGGCTGCAAAATGGGACGGTATCTCGTAAATCGTTACCTGAGTACGGGGCTTATGGTGCGGTGTGTGACTACTGGAAGAAGCTTTGCATGTTAGCTCTGGCAGGGAAGATGCATAACAAGAAAGAGGCTTGCCGGCATGCGGCGAGCCCCTTTTTGCAAATGGTTTATAACATCATTCTTTCTGACTCTCAAAAGGTTCTATATGAATATGTACATGCGATATGTTATGAAGCTCATGAACTCGACTCTCAATATGCTCGGTAATTTCATGGCTTTCGCTTACATTAAGCTGGTGGTCTACCCCGATGGTTACATCGACTAATTTATTATTTCCATGGATACGGGCTTTGATATCGATGATTTTTTCCACTCCGGGTATATTGCGTATGGTTTGGCGAATGGTTTGAAGCTCGGCATCATCAAAGCCATCCGTAAGGGCATGAGTAGAATCACGGAAAATATCCCACGCTGTTTTGCAAATAATAACTCCAACGAGCAGAGCTGTTAAAGGATCAAGCCAAGGTAGTCCAAATTGAGAACCAACAATTCCGATAAAAGCACCGATACTGACAAATGCATCCGAACGATTGTCTTGTGCCGCGGCCATCATGGCATTACTGTTTATTTTTCTCGCCAATCGAATGTTGTATAAATATACAAAGTACATAATAACGGCACAAAAAACGGCTGTCCATGCCGCAATCATATCGGGAGACTCCATGGATGGAACTTGGAATTTTATAAATGCTTGGTACAGCACTTGGAGCCCTACTGCAAACATAATAAATGATGCGATTAACGCAGCTACAGTTTCAGCCCGGTAGTGGCCGTACCGATGGTCTTTATCCGGTGGTTTGCGTGATATTTTTAGCCCCACTAAAACAGCTATGGATGCGATAATGTCTGTCGCGTTATTTAACCCATCAGCCGACAAAGCTTCTGAATTTGTAAAATAGCCAATCGACAGCTTTAAAGCTGATAAGAAAATATACGCAATAATACTTAACCATGCACCCTTCTCGCCTTGCTTGATGTCTTCATACGTGTTTTCCATTCGTACCCCACTCTCTATCTATGTCGTTGATAATAATACTTGATAGAATAGGAGTGGGTCTAGAGAAACAGTGTTGCTCAAATCAGCAAAAGTGAGAAGAGGAAAACAATGTTGGACACGTTCAAAAACGGAGGCTCAAGTATTGACAAAAATCTTTTTTGGAATCTATGTCCTGAATTAAATAGCTACGTATGTTAAAATAAAATAGATGCGCATGATTGTATCAAAGGCAGCCTACGGATGAAAAATGATCCTTACGTATGGCATCCACGGCCGCTGCATAATTAAAGGAGTTGATTACAATAAAACTAAACATGAAATCATTCGTCAGCGGAATTATGGTAGGTTCGGTGTTGTTTTCTGGTATTTCTTATGCTGGCCCTGGTATTGTAAAGCTGATGGTAAACGGTGTGGAAATTAAGTCTGAGGTTCCCGCTCAGGTCATTGATGGCAGCACACTCGTTCCGGCACGTGCTCTGGCAGAAGCATTGGGAGCTAAAGTCAGCTGGGATGCGGCCCATCAACTCGTAATAGTGGAGAAGCAAAGCCATCTGGATTTTAGCGAGGTCGACATGCTGCAGCTGGTAGTTAACGCCAGAAATCATTATTGGGACATATCCAACGGGCTTTTGATAAACGGGCATGTCATCGATGGGCGTCTGGTTAATGACCGTGATCCGAATCCCAATGAGCAAAGTGACGGGCAGCCGATTGCTACTTTTATAGTAAATGGAAAAGATTATCGTTGGCTATCAGGCTCTTTGGACACAAAGGCGAAATATACTGCATATCTGGAAGAGGTTTATACACCTATGCAGGTTGCTGCTTTTTTTGATAAACAGATAGCTAGCGGCAGTCTTGTAGAAAAAGACGGGAAGCTTGCGCAGCCAAATGCGGATGGAGGAAGCCTTCTAAGCTGGGAGAATTCTACAGTAAAACTTATCCAAAACGATACGAAACAAAAAACATTCAAGTTCAGCGTACCGCTTGGCGATGGAACATCAGGTGAAGCTCCAAGCGAGAAGGATATTAAGATAAGCTATATTGAAGGGAAGGGCTGGCGCATCGACGAGCTTATCGGTACGATCAGATAATATTGCAGTAAATAGAAGAAGGGGACTTAATATGCAAATTATGAAGGATATCTATTTACTAAGCGGCCAACCCTATGGTATATCTTCTAATGTTTACGCTGTCATGGGCCAAGAGTCTATCGTATTGATTGATTGTGGAACCGGTGATGAGGACTACAAGCTTATTGAGCAAAATTTGGCATTATGGGGGTTGGACCAATACCCTATAAGCCATCTGCTGCTTACCCATTCCCATTTTGATCATAGCGGCAACGCCCATAGATTCAGCAAAAAAGGCGTTAAATTAATTGCCGGTGTTGGGGATGCGGAGGGTATAGAGCTTGGAGACGAGAGGACCTTATATTATTCGTATAAGCAAAACTTTGTTCCATGTCCTGTCGACATGAAAGTAAAAGATGGAGAGGTTATATCAATCGCCGGACTTTCTTTCGAAATTATACATACTCCGGGGCATTCGCGTGGTTCTGTTATTTATAAGCTGAATAATCAAGGCAAAGTGATACTATTTACCGGAGATACCGTCATGTCCGGACCTAATGGCCAACCTAAGCTTGGGGTTACGGTAGCTGAGGATTTTGATGCAGGTCTTTATTTAAAATCACTGAATCGGTTGTCTAAATTGGAAGCGGATGCAGTTTTGGGGGGACATTTTCAGCCGTGCTTGCGCAATGCAACGTTCCTCTTGAGACGAGGATATCGAACAGGTCTCATCGAGCTGCGCAGTCCATCCATTCCAACCTTGCAATAACCTAAAATAAGGGAGATGATTCGGCATGCAAAGTACTAAACAGATAAGTCTTGGGATCATTGGCATGGGAAAAGTTACGGTACAAAGACATATTCCCTCGATCCGCTCTATAAATAACCCTAATGTACAGTTAGTAGCGGTAGCTGACGCTAAGCCTGGACTTGCCGCGAAAATAGCGGATGATCTTACTATTCCGTATGCTTTTGAAGATTATAAACAGCTTCTTGCGATGGATGAAATCAATACCGTCTCGATCTGTACACCAACATTCACACATGCAAAAATAGCAATTGATGCACTGCAGGCGGGGAAAAATGTGTATCTTGAGAAGCCGGCAACTATGAATGAAGCCGAGATGCGGGATGTGATGAAGGCGGCGAAGGAAAGCGGCAAAGTATTTATTGTCGGCTCCAATGGCATGCTGCAAAATCAGATGCTTATGTTTAAACGAATGATAGACAATAAAGAGCTCGGTGAAGTGTTCAATGTAAGCATCACTCGATCGTTCCCAAGAGGCGCAGACAGCTCCAAACGCAAAACAATAGGCGGAGACGGTATCAGTATGGAAAGCGCTTCACATAATGTTGAATGGGCTCTGTTCTTTTTAGGAGATCCTAAACCGGTATCTGTTACAGGTCTTGGATACTACAAATATGACAACATCTCTATCCCGCTGGAGCAAAGGGAAGAGGGCGAAGTGGACGACTGCTCCTTGGCTTTGATTCAATTCGACAATGGCAGCAGCTTTATGTATAAAGCGATGAGATCGGCAGCGGCTCCCGCCGAATATGAGGTAAGCATTCAGGGAGATATGGGGTTAATCAAATATGATGTAAATAAATGCTACAAGGAACTATCGGATGATTGCATACGCATTTATACGCAGCATGAAGCGGGTCACCTATCGGAAACCAGACCGCTTATCTCATGCGGAAAAACACATGCCGCTATGTACTCGCATTTTTTTGAATGTATAGCTGAAGGAAAGGAATCCTATATCAGCAACGGCGAGAGAAGCGTCGTAGTTATGAAAGTATTGGATGCGCTTAAATTGTCGATGAAAAATAAAGGCAAGCAAATTATATTGGACTGATAGCCCAAGGTTCAAGAGGGAGGAATCCATGATAGGCTTCAGTTGTCATTCGAGAAATTACGGTCCCGGCACACCGGATGAGATTTTTGGATTTATTAAGAAGCTGGGCTTTGAATTTATTGATGTAGATTCTGTAGGAACGATTCGTCAGGCTGATGTAATTGAAAATCCGGAGAGCATGGCGAGCTTTGTTAAACAATTGTCCGAGAAATACGAGATTACGCTGGCTGAATATTTTTTGGGCAATGTAGGGGTTGACGGTGAAAAAATAGAGACAAGCCAACCGGATGTTAGAAAAAGAAATAATATGTATGTCAATTTCGATAAAATCTGCAAGTACGCGCGTCTAGCCGGGTTTCGAAGTATTATGGGGTCTGCAGGGACGTTAATCGAGGAACAAGGCTTTGAGCGTTCATTTGATAATGCCGCGCTGACTTTGGGAAAGATGGTACAGATCGCCTCTGAGCATGGGATTTCTTTTCACGTTGAGCCTAGCCGGAACTCGTTGCTGAATATACCGTCGAAGGCTGTTGAGATGGCAAAGGCAGTGCCAGGCTTAAAGTATACACTTGATTTCTTACACTTTCAGGTTAACGGGCATAGCCAAAATGAGTCTATGAAATTGTTGGAATATACCGGACATATGCATGCAAGACAGGCGGCAGTCGGTTGGCCTAAATGTCCGTTTGAGCACGGTGAAATTGATTTTGATACCATTATTAAGAGGCTGAGAGGGCTCCGTTGGGACGGAATAATAGCCATGGAATATTGGAACGGTCCCGCGGAAGAAGCGGCAGGAATGAATCCTATAGAACAAACCATATTGATGAGGTATCATCTTAAAGGATTAGTGAAGAAATATTATGGATAGCACTATTCCAGCAGGCTGCCCAAGATGACGATTCCGGAATTTTAGCGAGAAATCTTGAACTTACAGCTATTTCAACCTTATGTTGCCCGAAGTCATATTCCTTTATTTATTCCAATGACCGAACATTATCAAAATTAACTCCGTTTTTATGAACATTTAAGTTGGTATTAAGATTAAGGGTGCATTATTGATTATGTAAGTTAGCACTTGTATCTAATACCCATAACTATTCTAAAAAACGGAGGTAGTAATCATGGACGATAAGCAAAAACAATATGACGTAGAACCGCACAATAATAGTGAGCATCAAGGAAACAAGGAGCAGTCAGCCAAAGAGACATCCGGAGATATTACTGTGGTGAAGCCCCGTTTCTTTGAATTTTCTAACTCTGCTAACAATCAATTCAGCTCAGGCCAAAATGAGTTTTCAGGTAAAAAACGTTCTTCTGGTAAAAGTATGCTGGCCGCGTTTTTGGCGGGAGCGCTGGTAGTAGGCGGCTTGATGTATACATCTGACAAAATGAATTTATTCGGAGGCATCCAAGTCCCTCTTGTGTCCAATGTTTCGGCTGCAAGTTCCAATAATGGAGGAGTTACAACCGCTTCAGTCGATATGCGGCCTAATAATATTGCTGATATTGCTCAGCAAGCCGGTCCGGCTGTAGTAAAAATCGAAACGAAGGTAAAACCTAAAAGCGGCGGCAGCAACAATCCGCTCTATAGCGATCCGTTTTTCCGGCAGTTCTTTGGAGGGGGGAACGAACCGCAGCAGCAGCAACAGAATGAAAGCCAAGAGCTTCAGCCTGCTGGCATCGGTTCCGGCTTCATCTTTGAATCATCCGGGTATATCCTGACAAATGAGCATGTTATTGACGGTGCGGACGAAATTGATGTTACCATACAAGGCTATGACAAGCCGTTTAAAGCCACGCTGTTAGGTAACAGTTATGATTTGGACTTGGCGGTTCTGAAGATTGAGGACAGCAATCCGTTTCCAACCTTGCCTATCGGTAATTCGGACAATGCGAAAGTAGGCGATTGGGTCGTTGCTATCGGCAACCCATATGATCTGGACTATACGGTTACGGCCGGATTGCTTAGCGCCAAAGAGCGGCCGATCAGTATTCCGGATGATAAAGGGACGAGAGAATATAAGCATCTAATCCAAACCGATGCAGCTATCAACCCTGGTAATTCCGGTGGTCCACTTCTGAATTTGAATGGTGAAGTTATCGGTATTAATACGGCCGTCAGCTCGCAGGCTCAAGGAATCGGTTTTGCCATTCCAACGAACACGATTAGCACGGTTTTGGATCAATTAAAAAATAACGTCCAAATTCCGAAGGAACCGGTACCTTTTATCGGAGTAAGTCTCGGAGAATTGACTAAGGATATGTTAAGCGATTTGAAGCTTGATAATACCGAAGGCGCCTTGGTGGCTGATGTACAACGGAAAACACCTGCATTTGAAGCCGGCATTCGTCCGTATGACGTCATCACTGCGGTGAATGGCACCAAAATTTCAACTCCTGCGGAATTGACCAAAAAGGTACAAGCGTTAAAAGTAGGAGACAAGCTGACTTTGTCGGTCATCCGAAACGGTAATAAACAAGATATCACCGTCACAGTTGGAGACCGGACTGCCAGTAATAGCGAACAGTAAATAACAGGTATGCAGCAGTAAGCTGCACGAAGACTGCAAGGAAGCAGAAGCCGGCAATGCCGGGCTGCTTCCTCTTTTTATAGTCTAATATGAAAGCGTTTTCTGATTACAACATTCAATTTACTTTTTAGCTGCCTTGTCCCACAATAGTCATTTTTGTGAATCGAAAAGCATTTTAGTGAAAATGGAGCAAAAACGCTTGATGTACGGTTAACAGGATGGTTATGATGCAAGTAAGATGATATGATTGTTTGATGTTGTGACCTATAATCAGATGATAAGCGATCGCCGAATAGTCGCTAAATGGATCCATGTTGAAATACAACGATAACCGAGAAGAGGCCTCAACAATAAGTAATATTTAGACTCGGGAGAGAGATGCGATGATCGTTAGAGCTATGAAAAAGAATACAATTATGAAAGGCTGGCTGCTCTCCTATGTAACCATCCTTTTGATCCCTATTATTGTAGGTGTATTAATTTATGTAGAATCAACCGAGGTCTTAAGCAATGAGATTGACCGGTCCAACCGATCTTTGCTGACCCAAATTCAAAGCGGAGTGGACAGCCGTTTGGCGGAGATGGACAAGTTCAGTGTTGATTTGGCGATAAATAAAAAGCTGGAGAGTCTGTATAATGCCCAAAATCCTCTTACGAATGATGAGAGATACAAAATGTATGAACTGATGAAGGATTTGCAGACGACAAAGTTTGGAAATGATTTTATCGACTATGTATTCGTATATTTCCACAGCACTGACATGGTTGTTTCAGATTCAAATGCACAGCAAAGCCATTTTTTATTCGATCTTCTTAAACCGGATAATCATATGGACTGGACTTCTTTACTGAAGGAACGATATATTAACACCCATTTTGCCTTAGAGCAGGAAGTGGATAATAAAGGGAAATCCGTCATGTATGTAAGAACGTTAATACCCAATTATCCTGACCGCCCCGGTGTAAGTGTAATGTTTATGTTTAATTCATCGAAGCTGTTGAATACGATAAAACACGTGCCTATTGTCGATGACGGGCACATTCTGATCCTCAATGCCAAGCATGAGGTCATCGCGTCAACAAGCTCCGTTATCCCTAATTACGACTCATGGCTTCCTAAATTTACGGGCGTTAGCGGGGTCATTCAAGAGTCGGATGGGGGACGTGATCTGGCTATTTCTTATGTCACCTCAAGTCAATCAGGATGGCAATATATTTTCATAACTCCTGAGGATGTCTTCTTGAAGAAGCTGATTTATATTAAGCGGATCATCTATTTATGTGTTGCCCTTAGTTTATTATTAGGCAGTGCAGCAGCTTATTTCTTTTTACGCAGGAACTACAGTCCAATTCAGCTTCTAATGAATAAGGTAAATCATCAGAAGGCTGATCCGCACAACATATCCTACAATGAATACCACTTTATTCAGAACGGCTTAGAAAGCCTGATCCAGGAGAAAGAACATTTCATGCATAAGCTTAAAGAGCAGCATCCTGCTATGCGCAACCATTTATTAGGTCAGCTGCTTAAAGGTAGAATGAAACGGACCCTCCCCTTAAGCGAAGTGCTTGCCGCCTATGAAGTGTATTTTCCACATGAGCGGTTTGGCGTATTAATGATGTATATTGATGACTACGGCAAACTGGATTCACCTGTTGATGATGAGTCTCATTACGACAGGGTAAAGCTGCTGCATTTTATGATGATCAATGTAGTAGAGGAACTGGCAAATAAGAATAATGTAGCGTATATGGTTGAAATGGATGAATATTTATGCTGCATTCTGAATAGTCCCGATAATTCTGCAGGGCTCGAAGAATGGAAATCTATTGCGAGGCAGACCCAAGAGTTTTTATCAACGCATGTTAAAGTAGTGGTGACCGTCTCTATCAGTTCTATGCAACAAAGCTTGTTTGGGCTGCAGGAAGCTTACGAGGAAGCTATGGAGGCTATGGAATACAAATTCCTGATGGGCGGAGGGGAGATCCTGGTATATGATGAAATGACTCAAGGAGATTCAGAGGATCATCGTCCAGCTTACTATTATCCGTTAGCTGCAGAACAACAATTAATCAATTTTATTAAGACAGGCGATGCCGAGAAAGCTATGGCAGTAACCAAGGATATTATTTCAACGAACCTTACTCGCAGGCAAATTTCTATTCCATTCATTCGCTGCATTGTAGTTGAATTTGCCAGTACCTTTATGAAAGCTATGATAGAACTGCCAGGAAGAACAGAGCAGGACAGCCTTTCCTTCGAGCGAGTTCACAATCAGCTGCTTCAATGCCGCAGTATTAAGGATTTGGAAGAGGAACTGGACAGGACTATCCAGCTTCTGTGTCATTCAGAGAAGCAATCAGGTGCAAATAATGAATTGATGGAGAAGGTACAGGCTTATGTCGAACAGCATTATTGCGACCCGAATTTGAACGTATCGGTAATCGGGGTTGCATTTGACCTGACTCCTCCTTATCTGGCCCGGCTTTTTAAGAATCATAATGGAGAATCATTGTTGGAATATCTTCAAAAAATTCGGATCGCTCATGCCAAGCGTTTGTTAAAGGAAACCTCCGCAAGCGTCCTTGAGATTGGAAACCAGGTTGGCTTCAATGAAATATCTACATTTAATCGGATTTTTAAAAAATATGAAGGAATTACGCCAGGGAAATATAGGTAATTACCGAAAAGCTGAGGGGCTTCTACCTCAGTTTTCTTTTTTTTGCAAGTGGATTGCACTTTTACGGGCGTTTAATTAACAGTTTTACCATTCGTTTCACTGTTTTACCTCTATGGGACCCTACTAGAATTAGGTTATGATCGGTTTGAGCAAAGAGAGTGCTATCAAATACATAAGGGGGATTAACCATCCATGAACAAAAAAGGCAAAAGGATGCTTCAATGTATGACAGCAGTTACGCTGATATCCACATTGACCATCGCATGCAGTAAGCAGGCCAGCCCAGTCGAGGACAAAGCTGCAACGAATAAAAGTCAATCAACTGCTGTGACGTATCCGATAAATACCAAGCAGACCTTATCGTACTGGGGATTAATGGGCAATTCGGCTATGTCTAACTTCTTCTCAAACATCGGAGAGTCTCCATTCGGGAAGGAGCTCAACAAAAGAACCGGGGTTCAAGTCAATTTTACGCATCCTCCCCAAGGTCAGGATCGAGAGCAATTCAACTTGATGGTCGCTTCCAATGAGCTTCCCGATATGATTGAAACGAACTGGTTTAATAACGGTGTTTATCCTGGAGGCTCCCAGAAGGCAATCAATGATAAAGTGATTATACCCTTGAATGATTTGATCAAGAAGAATGCGCCGAATTTAAATAAATTACTGGAAGAAGATAAAGAGTTGGCCAAAATGCTTCAAACCGATGACGGAAAATATTTCGTGTTTCCAATGGTCCGCAACAGCTTTAGTCAAGTTTTTAATGGACCCATGATTCGCAAGGATTGGCTTGACGAGCTCGGGCTGCCGGTACCGACAACAATCGATGAATGGGAAACCGTTTTACGGGCGTTTAAAGAGAAGAAAGGGGCTGCAGCTCCGCTTAGCATCATTTATTCGAATACGGCCGGCATGGATCTTAAGGAAGCTTTCATCGGGGCGTATAAGACGGCAACCGGTTTTTATGTGGGTGATGATGGGAAAGTCAAATATGGACCATCGGACAAGCAGTACAAGGACGTCATCCTATTATTCCGCAAGTGGTACAATGAGGGACTGCTGGATAAAGATTTTGCCGTAACAGATACAAAAGCAAACAATAACAAGATTTTAAGCGGACAGTCCGGAGCTACGGTATACCTGCTGAGCGGCGGACTTCAGTCTTATCTGGAAGCTATGAAAGCAAAGGATCCAAAATTTAATATGGTAGGCGTTCCTTTTCCGACATTAACCAAAGGAGAGACTCCATTTATTGGTCATTATGAATTCAAGGTAGAGCCGAGCCGGGGGGTGGCCATCTCCGCTAACACGAAAAATCCGGAGCTTGCGGCCCAGTGGTTGGATTACGCATATAGCAAGGATGGCAACGAGCTGTTCAACTTTGGCATTCCGAATGAAAGCTATACTTCAAACAATGGTAATCTAACATTCACGGATAAGGTGGATAAGGACCCGAAATATACTACGATACAAATGCTGTCTCAATATACAAGGCAAAATGGACCGTTCATGATTGATGAGAAGTACAGCAAGATGATCTTGAAATATCCGCAGCAGGAAGAAGCGGTGAAGCTGTGGTCGGCTACGGATGCGAAGAAGCATACCCTGCCTTCGTTTATAACTCCAACCGAAAGCGAGAGCAAAGAGCTGGCCAAGCTTACTACAGCCCTCAAGAGCTACAAGGAAGAGATGCAGCTCAAGTTTATTATGGGCAAGGAGCCAATCGAAAACTACGATAAATTCGTAGCCCAGCAGAATCAGCTTGGTTTGCCAAAGATTCTTGAAATTTATCAAGCGGCTTTGGATCGATATAGCAAACGGTAAACGATGATGGACCATGATAGACCATGGGGACATTCCAAGGAATGTCCCTGATTGAAAGGGGATACTATAGTGCAAACAGCGAAGGTGGAAGCCCCTCTAACGCTTGCTTCAAACCGAAAAATAAATCTCTTATGGGATATTCGTAAAAATAAATATTTATATATGATGCTTGCCCCCGTGCTGCTTTACTATTTTTTATTTCATTACATGCCGATGTACGGAGCTATGATTGCCTTTAAGGATTACTCACCGACACGTGGAATTTCGGGAAGCGAATGGGCGGGTTTCGATCATTTTATCCAATTTTTTAACGGACCTTATTTCGTTCGAACGTTGAAGAATACACTTCTGATAAGCTTTTATGATTTGCTGTTCGGTTTCCCGGCTCCGATTCTTCTTGCTTTGTTGTTGAATGAAATTCGGCTCTCTTGGTTTAAGCGTGCGGTTCAATCGATTACTTATATGCCGCATTTTATCTCGTTAATCGTTATTTGCGGTATGATTAAAGATTTTACCTCTTCAGGAGGCTTTATTGCCGCAATAGTCGGTTGGCTCGGTGGTCCGCAGGAAAGTCTGCTGCTATTGCCGGAGTATTTCCGAACGATTTTTATATCATCAGGTATTTGGCAGCATGTCGGTTGGGGCACTATTATTTATCTTGCTGCTCTGACTACCATTGATACTGAACAATACGAAGCGGCAAAAATTGATGGTGCTAACCGTTGGAAGCAGATGAGGTACATTACACTTCCCGGTATCGTGCCGACAATTATTATTATGTTAATTCTGGACCTGGGACGACTGCTGAATGTAGGCTTCGAGAAAGTCATTCTGCTCTATAATCCATCAACCTATGAAACAGCGGATGTTATCTCCTCCTATGTGTATCGCGTCGGGCTGCAGGAATTTAATTATAGCTTTAGTGCGGCAGTGGGCTTGTTCAACTCAGTTATTAACTTTGGTCTGGTCATTCTATCTAATTACATTAGTCGCAAGGTTAATGACACTAGCTTATGGTAAGGAAGTGACAGCATGCGTGAGTATCCAACCTTTGGAGAGAGAATATTTGATGTGTTTAACGTTATTGCCCTATCGCTGTTAATGCTCGTAACATTGTATCCTATTTATTACGTTGCCATTTCATCGATAAGCAATCCAACCGAATTAATGGCTCATAAGGGCATGATCTGGTTTCCTCAGGGCCTTTCGCTCAAGGCTTACTCTATGGTCTTTGACAACCCGATGATCCTGAAAGGATATGGCAACACACTATTTATAGTGATTGTCGGACTGCTTTTTAACCTGACACTTACAGCCTTCGGCGCCTACGCCCTGTCAAGAAAGGGACTCTACTACCGGAAGCAGCTGACGTTATTTATCATATTTACTATGTTCTTCAGCGGCGGTCTGATTCCCTACTACTTAACGGTCAAGGGACTTGGATTGACCAATACCGTGTGGGCGCTGATCATTCCCCAAGCCATTAATACGTTTAACCTCATAATCATGAGAACCACCTTTCAGGCCATTCCCGACAGTTTGGAGGAATCAGCCAAGATCGACGGAGCGAATGACTTTGTCATTTTATTTCGCATTATTATACCTATCTCCTTGCCAATCATGGCTGTTATGATACTGTATTACGGCGTTAGCCATTGGAACTCGTGGTTTAACGCAATGATCTTTCTTCGAAATCGGGAGCTGTTTCCATTGCAATTAATTCTTCGCGAGATACTAATCTCCGGGGAAACGGCGGGAATGGTTACTGGGGCGGAGTCAGGAGACATGGTCATGCTGGCGGAAACGCTTAAATATGCAACCATTATGATTGCAACACTCCCGATTTTGTTTGTTTATCCTTTTCTCCAGAAGTATTTTGTGAAGGGCGCATTGCTGGGAGCTATTAAAGGTTAGAATGTGATCGAAAAGGAGAAGGTACAATGAAATCCATTCGCAAGAGGATTGCACAAACCATAACATTTTTTATTTTATTTACAATGATCATTCCCTTATTGTATTCGATCCCTGTTGTACATGCCGACTCGGTAAACTTGGCCAAAAACACACCGGTCACTGCCGACTCGGAAAATTCACAAGCCAAAGCTGGTAATGTTGTAGATGGAGATACTGCTACATATTGGAAACTTAAACAAGCGGCTGATGTAACAGCTAACCGCGTAAGATCTGTAGAAATTGATTTGATGAAAGGTGTTTCAGGTAATATCGATTTTGATAAGGTTGTATTGAAAGGGCTGAACATTAGCGTCACATCTCCTAGCACTTCCCCCTACCTTATCGCCTACAGCGTGAGTGTCAGGCCGGACGGAAGCCAGGCGGGAACGGTAGTGGCTCAAAAATCTGGCAGTCTTGCCCAGACGGAAACAATCAGCTTTGCCAAACAGACTGCACGTTATGTTAAAGTTACCCTTACGATAGACGGGACCTATTCTTCAGTTAAAGATATGATGTCAGAAGTCGAGGTTTATAATACAAGCGTTACGCCACCGACGGATCCAAGTGTTCTCGACAACGTATACTTTACGGGTTATGCCTCCAATGATGTACTCACTCTTATGGCTGGGCAAACCGCATCACTTCAACTGTATGGTAAGCTGACGAACGGACAACCGGCCTCATTGACCGTTTCAGGAATTACTTATAGCAGTTCCAACCTTGCCGTTGCTACGGTTAACGGGAGCGGGCAGGTCCAAGCCGTAGCATCCGGTACGGCAACGATTACAGGAAGCGCTACGCTAAATAGCGTAACGAAAACCGTAACTTTACTGGTTAATGTAACTCAGCAGCAGAGTGGAACCGTTCTTAGCGCGGTGTACTTATATGATGCCAGTGTGAACCCATACCCCAATAATGGAACTCTCAAGCTTTCTCCCGGGGGCTCTCATCAGTTGACGGTAAGGGGCGTGGCGGATAATCAAGCTGCTGCGGACTTAAGTGATGCTGCGATCACCTACAGCAGCGGCTATCCTGAGGTGATCCAGGTTGATCAGAACGGGCGGATCACAGCAGTAGGCAGCGGTACCACCTACATTAATGTTTCCGTGCTCAAGGGGGGCGTCACCAAATCGACCCGCATCTGGGTAGATGCTTATGCACCGGGTACGGATATGTCTACAGTAAATATGGCGCTGAAAAAGCCTGTGGCTGCAAGTTCCTTCTGCGGCAGTACCTGCGGCGGTTCTAGCGGAACCTATGACTACAGAGCGGTTGACGGCGATCCTGGCACTTACTGGCGCGCGCTTACTGCCGATTTTAATGATGATAAGCAACATCAGCTTATAATAGATTTCGGCAGACCTACTGAGTTTAATAAAACGGTCATGAATTTGAACAGTGGAGACACTGGAGCTGTCAGCAATTATGAGCTCTATTACTCAAATGACGAGAAAAACTGGTCTCAAACTTTCGGGAAAGATAACCTGGGGAAAGATATCGTCTGGAGTAATTCCCAGAAAAACTGGCAGAGCTTCTATCAAAATCGGATTTTGATTGCCAAATCAGATACGGCGATTTTCGAACCGGTTACTGCCAGATATCTCTTGGTTAACGTATTTGCGACGAAAGCCGCGTCGCCTCTGATCTACGAGGTGGAGGTCTATCGAACGAATGAAGCGCCTGTGCCGCCCCTTAGCAATGCGCTGACTTCCGTCTATTTATACGACCAGACAGTCGCTAATTATCCGGAAAAAGCTGAAATTAATGTTGCCAAAGGAAGCGCAGCGCAATTATCAATAGGCGGCAAAATGTTTGATAAAACGAATCTGAATCCGAGTGAAGCAAAAATCAGCTTTACGAGCAGCTTGCCTGAGGTTGCGAGCATCGAGCAAGACGGAACAATCAAGGCGCTTGCAGGTGGGGTCTCACTCTTGACGGGAACGGTTACCTATGGACCGATAACCAAATCGGCGTCCGTGTTTCTTATCGTACAGGACGATACGCCTCGCATAGCCGATACCGGGTTAACGCACCCAAGCATTCAGACAAAGATTGGAACGCCCGCATTCATTCCACCAGGGTCCAAATATCCGGAGTTGACCGTCAAAGCATTTGTAGGTGCCGAACTGACGGGGCAAGTACGACGGGACGGTCATGAAACCATTCACCAATTTGACGCAGTCAAGCTGGGGTCTGGGACTGATACGGTATTTAAAATTCCGGGATCGGCAGCGCCAGGACAATATGAAGTCGAATTGCAGCTAAAATTAGAGAATGGAAGCGTTGTATTTGACAAGCTGTACTTCACCGTGGCGGATGTGAATCAAATTCCAGATGATCAAAGCCATATTGCCTACTTAGGAACGGAAGGCAATATGGTCTATGTACCCGATTACCGGGGAAATCGCATTCTCGATTTTTCCAACGTGGGTTATATGGGTGGCGGCGTGAAGCTTCCGGATGTGCAGGCTAGAGTGGCCGTGGAGCCGGGAGACGGGGATGATACGGCACGCATACAGGCTGCCATAGATTATGTTTCAGGACTGCCTATTCAAGAAGACGGATTCCGTGGAGCCGTTCTGCTTAAGAAGGGCCGCTATGATATCGGCGGAGAGCTGTTCATCAAGAAGAGCGGGGTTGTCTTGAGAGGTTTGGGAGAGGGGAAAGAGGATACCGTTCTCTACGCAACCGGGACAACAAGGCGATATATCCTCAATATTGGGGACACCTCGGCTTCGCCTGTCTTGCTGGGGGATACACTTACTAAGATTACAGATCTATACGTACCGTCAGGCAATCATACTTTCCATGTTCAGGATGGTTCCGGCTATAAAGCTGGAGATAAAATTATGATTCGGCGTTATGGTAACAGCAGCTGGATCCATGAGATTCATATGGATCAGATTTTGCCAAGCACAACGGAAACCACCGTTCAATGGGAGCCGTTCTCGCTTGAATTCGACCGAGTGGTGACTAAAGTAAACGGAAATGAAATTACCATCGACGCTCCCATACCGAATGCGATTGAGCTTCAATGGGGCGGGGGGGATATCCGCAAGTATGACGATAAAGGTCGGATCGAGCGGGTAGGCGTGGAGAATCTTCGGGTTGATGTGGAATTCGACCCTAAAGTGACAGACGTATTGAATGGAACCACCTATTATTCGGATGAGAATAAAGCTCATACCTTTGCAAGGTTCGGCTATATTCAGAATGGGTGGCTTCGGAATGTAAGTGGCTATCATTTGGAAACCTCCCTCGTTTTCACGGGAAGGTCTTCGAAATGGATCACCATTCAGGATGCTAAGGTTTATGATATGGTTAGCATCATTACGGGTAGCCGTAGATATGCTTTCTTCTATACCGGGCAATTAGCTTTGACACAGCGGGTTTATACGGAAACAGCACGGCATTCGTTTATTGTTAACAGTCAGGTCACAGGGCCTAACGTTTTTACGGATAGCGATTCAGTTAACTCCTTCGCACGCAGCGAGCCGCATCATCGCTGGTCTGTAGGAGGCTTGTTTGACAACATTCGGGGAAATGCCAATATCATTGACCGGGCTAACTATGGTACAGGACATGGTTGGGCTGGAGCGAATTATGTCGTGTGGAACCAAACCGGGGAGCTGGCCGTGCAGGCACCGCCTACGGCGCAAAACTATGCCATCGGACTTGTGGGCAAGCGTTATCAAGGCGATTACGGCAATTTTCCAGCAGACGGAACTTTTCCGGCAGGAAAGGATCCAACCCGAGAACGAGCGCAAGGCTACTGGGAGCAGGAAGGCCGCCATGTACAGCCGCTGAGCCTATATACTCAGCAATTGCAGGACCGTATGGGTAGGCAAGCCGTTCAAAATATAGCGACTACACCTGTAGGGGGAGGCGCTCTAGATATTCCGCAAACTCTAAGTAGTGATAAGGATATCACCTCTTTCAGCTTCCAAGGGCTGTCGGCTTCATCGAGCGGCGTTATCTCAGGCACAACTATTGCTGTAAGGGTGCCCAATGCAACTGCTTTGACGAATTTAGTCGCGACGTTTGCCACAACAGGGAAAAATGTGTCAGTAGGATCCATTGCACAAGTAAGCGGGGTCACAGCCAATGATTTCAGTACCCCGGTCACCTATGTCGTAACTGCAGCAGACGGCTCTACAAAAAGCTACAATGTTGTTGTGACAAGAGACCCTGGCCGACAATCCAGCCATTCGGGACAATCAGGCCAAGTAGGCCAGTCTCAGCAGTCTGAGCAGCCTGCTGCCGATAATAACGGAGCTAAGCAGGATGGAACCCAAGTGACCGCTACGTTGGATCCCCAAACAAATGTATCGAAGGCAGCCGTTTCCTCGGAAACTTTAAGCAGTTCTTTTGAGAAAATAAAGCCAGATGCAGATGGGACTAAGACACTTACGATAAATGTAGTCAAAATTGGGGGCTCAAAAGGATATGAAATCGCCTTGCCGGCTTCTTTCCTGAGCTCCAATGATACAACCAAAAAGCTGGAGCTCAAAACTGAGTTCGCTTCCATAATCCTGTCAACGACAATGCTGAAAGCTGCAGATGCGCAAAAGTCTGCAACGGCTTCGTTGCTTATTACGAAAGCTAACACAGCCCAGCTTCCCGCTGAGCTGCAAAAGACTCTGGCGGGTAAACCGATCATTGATCTTGCGCTCAAAATTGGCGGCAGCTTAAGTGAATGGAAAAGCGCGGATTCATTCGTTGAAGTATCGGTGCCCTACATCCCAAGTTCAAATAATGCCGATCCTGAGCATGTAGTTGTTTGGTATGTAGATCCATCAGGGAAAACTCAAACTGTTCCATCTGGAAAATACGATTCCGGACAAAACGTTGTAAAATTTAAAATCAACCACTTTAGCTTGTATGCGGTAACCGAAGTGTATAAAACGTTCGCAGATCTATCCAGCCCTAGCTATAGCTGGGCTAAGAAAGCGATCGAAGTACTAGCATCAAAGGCTATTGTGGAAGGTACGCAAAACGATGTATACAGTCCGGGAGCTCAAGTAAGCCGAGCCGACTTCATATTGCTGCTGAACCGTACGTTAGGCTTAACGGCCGACAATCCGGCAGTATTCCATGATGTTAGCAAAGACGATTATTTCTATGAGGCCGTAGGAACAGCGAAGGCGCTCGGTATCGTTGACGGAGTGGAAGATAATTTGTTCCGACCGCATGACACGATTTCCAGGCAGGACATGATGGTCATTCTTGATAGAGCGTTAGCTTTGGTAAAAGCTGCAGGTGAAAAAGCAGCCTCGGCAGAGTTGAGCAGCTATAAGGATTCAACCTCGGTTTCTTCTTATGCTATCAAGAGTGTCAGCAGCTTACTGAAAAAAGGGTTGATCGAAGGCGATAGCTCCTATCTTTATCCGCAAAACAAAGTGACAAGAGCGGAAGCTGCGGTAGTTATCTACAGATTGTATAATCAAAAATAGAGCACACGGTTTTTAATAAGCCTTCGTCGAAATCATAATCTATGACTTAGACGAAGGCTTGATCCTAACGTTTGAAGGCTGCCGCAAGGTGGTCTTTTTTGCGCTTGAAGATCATTAATAATAAGTAACGATAGATTGCAGGGGAATTTTGTTATGTCGAGCCTAATGGGTCCATATAATTTATAAAGCGGTAGTGATATGTATTTCGGGAGGAAGGTATGCAAAATGGCAATTCGACCGACTATTTTACAAAAAGGCGATACGATCGGAGTCGTTACTTTGGGTAGTCCATTGGATGCAAATGTGATTGATACCAATGTGAATTTTCTGAAAAGCATGGGGTTTAATGTAATACTGGGTCAATATGTTTACTCCCAAAACGGGTTTCTTGCAGGCACCGACCAAGAGCGAGCATATGATTTGATGAGGATGTTTGAGAACAATCAGGTTAAAATGATACTGCCTACGAGAGGAGGGGTAGGAGTCGCCGGAATTCTTCCTTACCTTGATTATTATTTGATCCAAAGCAATCCGAAAATTGTATCAGGCTACAGCGATATCACAGTGCTGCTGAATGTGTTGTACCAATATTCCAATTTAATTACCTTCCAAAGTCTCATGCTTATTGACTTTACACCCGAAACTCCTGCATATAACTACAATCAATTTTTTTCTGCGACGTCTTCGTTAGCTTTTTATAGGCAAATACAGAATCCGCCAGGAATGCCTCTGGTAAGCAGGGTTCCGGGTAACGTAGTAGGTCCGATTGTCGGGGGGAACTTGACATCCTTTGTTGATACATTGGGGACATCATTCGAAATAGATACGAGGGGAAAAATATTACTCCTGGAAGAGACTCACGAGCCTGTTAATACCGTTTACAGGTATATGAACCATTTGAAGCTGGCTGGAAAATTCGAAGAATGTATTGGAATTATCATGGGGCAATGTACGGATTGTCCAGTTGCCTATGGCAAGTCATATGAAGATTTGATTCAAGAATTCGTAGTGCCGCTTGGCAAGCCACTTATGACAAATCTGGCTACCGCACACGGACCTTACAAGGCGGCAATTCCTATAGGAGCAATTGCAAATCTGAATACATTTAATAGCACATTAACTGTAATGGAGCCTACTGTCAGCTATTAATTTTTAAAACATAGAAGAAGGTTAAGTGCTTTACAGCGATAAAGTGAGGTGCCATTTCTAATATAAGTTTACCGAGGGTACTCTATTTATCTCGCAAGGCAAGCTGCCTATAAGGTAGAAATGTATCCTAGGGGGTTCGATCAGAAAGCATTTCGAAGGAATGAAGAATGAGCGAGTAACCTGCTTGCCTTGCTTAGATTAGAGCTGTATTAGAGCTTAAGATCTTGAATGCACCCCATGATCACGGGGGGGGGGGATAGCGGCGATGAGCCCTGGAGGATTTTGTAACGGAACGGAGAGTTCCGTTATTCCGTCTGCCGACTCCAATCTGGGGCAATAGCGGAAGTGGGAATTCCGTTATGTTGGCCGAATATGAGTATTTATGCACAAAACAGAGCAATAACGGAACTGGCTGTTCCCTTATCACTCTGATTTTTGGACTTTTCAAGTAATAAAGCAAGAATTACTTCCGAATTACCCTTCGCTTGCGTGAGTGCAGCAGTACTGGCGTGTTGTTTAGGGTTATGTGCATGTGATCTCTTCGCTAAAAGTATTGTGAAGCTAACTGTACGTAAATGGAACACTGCAGGAGAGTTCATGGTGAACAATAACGGCTCGAAGACTGGCTTAGGGGATTAAGGAAGCGGCGCAAAGCACAGAGTAGAACAAAAGAGGGAATCGGTGTGGGGTGGAGGAGCGTAAGCGTCCGCCCTGGTCGTCACCTCAGGTGACTGCTCGGGTATGCGACCTGCCTTTGAAGCTTGTGTTCCTCCCGCTGCAAGCCTTCCATCCCAAGAAACACGATTTCAACAGACTTTACAAGTTTTCAGCGGGAGCTGAAGAAGTCTGGTATTGCAAGAAAAGCTACAGCTAATACACGAATGTATCTTCCTTGAAAGGGCTTCGATCAGAAGCTTTTCTTATAATATTAGACTTTACAAGTTTTCAGCGGAGCTGAAGAAGTCTGATATTGCAAGAAAAGCTACAGCTTAGACACGAATGTATCTTCCTCGAAAGGGCTTCGATCAGAAGCTTTTCTTATGAACTAGGCACTCGATCTTCGATCGGGTGCTTTTTGTTAGAAATTTTTTGCAGTAAGGTTTGTTGAGTATTGCTTCCATTTGAACGATAAATAGCTCTACTGCTCTGAGACAGGAGAGTTCCTTGAGCCCAGCGGCGGCCAGGCCTACGGCTCGGATTCCGCCTGGAGCCGCGGGACAGCTCTGCGGAGGCCATAGCTGCTTCCGGTCTTCTGGCAGATAATGCTTTTCGCAATCCAGTCGGAGGATCGGGAAATCGGCAGGAATAATTAGACAGTAAATAGGGAAATTTATACACGAATGACTAATTGAGGGGGGATGACTATGAACTTCTTTCGGCAGATGTTTAATAACAATAAAACTAAGAGTAAACGTAGTTTCAATACCCCCCCGCATCCTGCACCTGCCTTGTTCTCCTCCCTTCAGGAAAATGCGGAGTATGTTCAGGAGGCACTTTTTCATACGGAGGACTTGATTCAGCGTTCTATTTCCTATCAATTACAAAAGGGCAACCTCCTCTATCTGGATTCAATGTGCGATAAAGCGAAGATTTTCGAAATGATATTGAAGCCGCTGATGCAAGGAATCGAAGGCAGCTTAGAGGATATCCTTGTTTCAATTCGGGTGGATAAACGAACTCAGCTTGAACAAGTCATTCATGATTTGATCCAGGGATATGCTGTACTCTTTTTTGAAGGGGAAACCGAGTGTCACGTCATTCTGGTGAACTCCTCTTATAGTCGAACTGTGATCGAGCCTCAGAATGAGAAGACAGTTCGCGGTTCTCACGAAGGTTTTATTGAGAATCTAACGGTTAATCTCCAGCTCGTCCGCAAACAGATTCAAAGCACTGATCTAGTGGTTCGCATTTATAAACTAGGCGATATCACTCAAACCAAGACCGCTGTCGTTTATATAAACAATCTGGCTAATCCAAAGCTGATCGAGGAAATTGACCGACGCTTACTAGCGATAAGTGCAGATAGTGTCGTATCCACTAACGTGATTGAAGAGTATATAGAAGAGAAATCGTATTCCCCATTTCCGCAGCTGTTGAATACGGAACGTCCAGACAGGGTAGTGAGCAATCTGCTGGAGGGCAGAGCCGTTCTTTTTACTGAAGGGACTCCCAGTGCCTTGATCATGCCGGTCACCTTCTTTGCCTTCTTTCAGTCGCCTGATGATTATTACAGCCGAACCCTTGCAGGGTCATTTATAAGGGGTCTCCGTCTATTAAGCCTTGTTATTACCGTGGCTCTTCCCGCTTATTATATTGCAGTCGTCTCTTTTCATTATGAGGTTATTCCTGCGGAGTTGTTCTATCAAATTAAAGGGAGTGTCGATCAGATTCCCTTTCCGCCTATTATGGAAACCTTATTTATGGAGCTTACGATCGAGCTGCTTAGAGAGGCGGGAATGCGATTGCCAGGACCTCTCGGTCAGACGATTGGTATTGTTGGGGGTCTTGTCATCGGGGATGCGGTAGTCAGAGTAGGGTTGGTCTCCTACCCCATGATTATTGTCGTTGCCTTAACCGCCATTGCTTCGTTCGTCATCCCTGCTCATGAAATGAGTTCTTCAGTCCGGCTGCTTCGTTTCCCGGTCATGTTTTCCGCTGCTCTATTCGGATTTTTTGGAATCGTGCTCAGCTTGACCGTGATCTTAATCCATCTTTGTAAATTGAAATCATTCGGGACCCCTTATTTTGCTCCGGTATCTCCTTTCCGTTGGAAGGATTGGAAGGATACCATGGTCCGGCTCCCCTTCTGGAAGCTGAACGAGCGTCCGAGGGATTCCCGTCCCGTAAAAGTTGTTCAGGAAACCGAATCTAGGGAGTGGCAGCAAAATGATCGTAGAAGAGAATAAAATAACTCCCGGGCAGTTAATGTTTATCGTCATTCAGACGCAAATCGGGGTCGGCGTATTGTATTTACCTTCTAGAGTTGAAGCAATTGCTAAGGGAGATGCCTGGATATCTGTTCTTCTTGCCGGTTTGTTTGTTCAACTGATTATTGTGGTCATGTGGGATTTAGCAAGAAAATTTCCTACTCTTACGATATTTGATTATATGCATCTACTGCTCGGTAAGGTGTTAGGTAAGATCGTTCATGTCCTATTCGCTACATTTTTTATTTTTCAAAGCAGCCTGATCTTAGTTCTGTTTGCGGATGTTATTCGGGATTGGATGTTTAGGGAAACGCCCAAATGGGTCATTATAATTCTTACTGTGTTTGTTTGCGCTTATTTGGTACAGGACAGTCTACAAACTATCGCCCGTTTTTTTGTACTTGTCAGCGGTTTACTCCTTGTACTGATCTTCATAGCTGCTTATGCTTATTCCCAGGCGGATTTCTTGTATATTTTACCTGTAGGTCAAGCTGGTTTGCTCAACATCCTTAAGGGAATGAATGAAACGATGAGTTCCTTATATGGCTTTGAATTGATTCTGGTCTGTTATCCGTATGTGGAAGGGGCAAGTAAGGGGAAATTAAAAGCCGTATTATATGGGCATATTTTCTCAACTTTGCTCTATACGTTCATGGTGTTCACATGTCTGGTGGTATTTACGCAGTTAGAGCTCAAAATTATTCCCCAGCCCGTACTATATATGGTAAAAGCTCTATCCTTTAGTATTATAGAGCGGCCTGACCTTTATTTTTTATCAATATGGGTTATTGTGGTTGCAACCTCAGCTATGGCTTATTTATTTATGGCAGTTAAAGGGGTGTCCAGGCTCTTTGGGAAAGAACAGCATAACAAGGCCGTTCCATACGTTACGATTGTGATTTTTATGATTGCGCTGGTTCCTCAGAATCAGGCCATGATCAGTGCATTGCTGAAAATTGTTTCGTATTTAAGTTATATTTTCATACTTGGGCTGCCTATCCTTCTTCTGATGGTTTACTATTTAATGAGAACATTCAGGAAGAGGAGGGCACTCGCATGAAAAGATGCTGCCTACTCCTGGCTTATGGCTTAATCTGGATATTATTAAGCGGCTGCTGGGATCAAATGCTGCTGAAGAACCAAAGGAATGTCAATATCGGAGGGATGGACAGAGCTGCCAATGGCATGCTTCAAGCAACGGTGTCCATCCGTGACATGAAGACCTCGTCAGTTGGCCCCAAGGACACGAATGAAGTTCATTCGGTTTTGGCTAAAACCACTCAGCATGCCAGACAACTTCTTGATCAACAAGTATCGGGAGGTTATTCCTCGTCTAAAATGCGGGTGCTGCTGCTTGGGGAGGAACTGGTGAAGCAGTATGATTTCTTGCCTTATATGGATGTTTATTACCGTGACCCGAGAAGTCCTTTGAATGCGCGGTTAGCCGTTGTTCATGGCAAAGCTCAAGATACGATTAACAAAAAAATGGTCGGTACCACTGTCATTGGACAGTACATGGATAAGCTGATTGAGAGTATTGAAGATTCAACTACGATTCCCAAAGTAAATCTTCAGTCGATCCATCCATTAGATCGAGGATATGATTTTGTACTTCCTTATTTGATCAATTCCGAGCCTTATCCTACCGTACATGGAATAGCGATGTTTCACGGAACTCAGATGACAGGGAATTTAAATCTGGATGAATCGACTTTGTACTTACTATTAGCCGACCAAATGGGGAAAACAGCCCAATTAACTGTAGAGGCGGTAGCTGAGCGGAGAATTACAGGTTTTGACAATGTTACTATTGCTATTCAAAAGATAAAGAGAGCTTTGAAAGTGAAGGTAGGGGATGATCAGCAGATCGACGTTCAGCTTAACTTGAAATTGAAGGTTACAGTGACTGAAGATCCTCAAAACCAGCTGTATAAGAAGGAAGTTGTAGACGAGCTGGACCAGCTATTATCCGAAGAGTTGACGAAGAAAAGCAAAATCATCCTTAATAAGATGCAGCGCGCGCATCATGACGGTTTTGGACTTGCCCGCAGGCTGATGGCCCACTATCCCAAGGTTTGGAACCAGGTAAAGGAGAATTGGACCGACAATTATACTAAGGTTCGTTTTCATACTCAAGTAAGAGTGGAAATAATCAACTCCGGAATTATTAATTAGGTAGTGGCGATCGATGTGACTTATTTCATAGCAGTAACTTTGTGAAAAAGATAACATATCCTTGTAGAACAATTACGGAGGTGTTATCCCATGGTAATGAAAGAATCAGATGTTGTGAAAAAGGCAGATGCGACAGAAGCATGGCGCACATTTAAACCGGGTAGTTGGCAGAAACAAATTGACATTCAGTCATTTATTGAGCGAAATATAACACCCTATGAGGGAAATGAAGATTTTCTAGCCTTACCTACGGATGCAACGAAGAAGCTGTGGTTCAAGGTTGGTGAAATGCTTCGTCAGGAGAGAGAAAAAGGCGGCGTGCTTGACATCGATGTGAACACAGTATCGACCATTAACTCGCATGGACCTGGGTACATTGATTCATCGAATGAAAAAATTGTCGGCTTGCAAACAGATGAGCCGCTGAAGCGGTCCATTCAACCGTACGGAGGCATCCGAATGGCAGTGGATGCATGCGAGGCTTACGGATACAAGCTGCCGTCCGATATAGAGCGTTTGTTTACGGAAATTCGCAAGACACATAACCAAGGCGTGTTTGATGCTTATACGACGGAAATGCGATCAGCTCGAAAAGCCGGTATTATTACCGGGCTCCCAGATGCCTACGGCCGCGGGCGCATTATTGGAGATTACCGACGGGTAGCATTGTATGGGGTAGACCGGTTAGTTGCTTGCAAGAAACAGGATCTTCTGCAATTGGAAATGGATTCCATCACCGAAGAGGTTATTCGCGCACGTGAGGAAACTTCGGAGCAAATTCGCAGTCTTGAGGAATTAAAGCGGATGGCTCTATCTTACGGATTCGATATTTCGGGGCCTGCTGTCAATGCACAGCAAGCGGTTCAATGGCTGTACTTCGCTTATCTTGCCGCTATTAAAGAGCAGAATGGCGCCGCGATGAGCTTGGGTCGTGTATCGAGCTTCCTTGATATTTATATCGAGCGTGATTTGGCCGAAGGAACTCTGACTGAGTCCGAGGCGCAGGAAATTATTGATCATTTTGTAATGAAGCTGCGGATTGTAAAGTTTCTGAGGACCCCGGATTATAACGAACTGTTCAGCGGAGATCCCACATGGGTTACTGAATCTGTCGGAGGAATGGGGTTGAACGGGAGAACACGTGTAACCCGAAATTCCATGCGGTTTCTGCATACCTTGTATAATCTTGGACCAGCGCCTGAGCCGAATTTAACTATTCTATGGTCAACAGCGCTGCCGGAAAACTTCAAAAAGTACTGCGCGAAGGTCTCGATTGAAACAAGCTCTATCCAATACGAAAACGATGATTTGATGCGTCCTTATTTCGGTGATGATTATGGTATTGCTTGCTGCGTATCGGCAATGCGGATAGGGAAGCAAATGCAATTTTTTGGCGCCCGGGCGAATTTGGCCAAAGCCTTGTTGTATGCCATAAACGGAGGCATCGATGAGAAGCTGGGCATTCAAGTTGGACCTGAGATGTCTCCTATTACATCGGAGGTTCTTGATTTTACCGAAGTGAGGGCCAAATTCGATAGAGTACAAGACTGGCTGGCACGCCTGTACATGAACACTCTGAATGTCATTCACTACATGCATGACAAATACTGCTATGAACGCATCGAAATGGCGCTGCATGACCGTGAAATTTTACGTACGATGGCTTGCGGTATCGCGGGTTTATCGGTTGTCTCCGATAGCTTGAGCGCCATTAAATACGCGAAAGTCCGCCCGATTCGCAATGAACAAGGGATTGCCGTAGATTTCGAGATCGAGGGAGAATACCCTCAATACGGCAATAACGATGACCGAGTTGACAGCTTGGCCGTCGAGCTTGCTGAGTCGTTCATGAACAAGCTACGCAAGCATAAGGCCTATAGGGGAGCTATGCCAACGATGTCGGTACTTACCATCACATCCAATGTGGTGTATGGGAAGAAAACCGGCAGCACGCCGGACGGCCGTCAAGCCGGAGAGCCGTTTGCGCCCGGAGCTAACCCGATGCATGGTCGCGACCGCAAAGGCGCGCTAGCTTCGCTCGCATCGGTGGCCAAGCTTCCTTATGAGCACAGCCTGGACGGAATTTCGAACACTTTCTCGATGGTTCCAAAGGCGCTTGGCAAAGAGCCGCAGGTGAGGATCAACAACCTGGTCTCCTTGTTGGATGGCTATGCGGCTAGCGGCGGCCATCATCTGAACGTTAACGTGTTCGAACGAGAACAGCTGCTCGATGCGATGGAGCATCCGGAAAACTATCCGCAGCTGACGATCCGCGTCTCGGGTTACGCTGTTAATTTTATTAGATTGACCCGCGAGCAGCAGCTCGATGTGATCAACCGCACGTTCCACGGAGCCATCTAGAGCTATAGCTACTGCACAAGGGAGGTGGCCCGCATGAAAGGCCGAATACATTCGATAGAAACCTTCGGAACGGTGGACGGGCCGGGCATTCGCTTCGTTCTGTTCATGCAGGGCTGCGCGCTGCAATGCCAGTTTTGCCATAATCCCGACACATGGGATACCGAGGGTGGCAAGCAAGTTACGGTAGATGAAATTATTGGGGAGCTGGAGCCTTACCTGGAATATTACCGCAGGTCTGGAGGAGGCATAACAGTCACCGGCGGGGAGCCTACTCTGCAGGCCGGCTTCGTGGCTCAGCTGTTCAGGGAGTGCAAGCTGCGGTATGGCTTGCATACTGCACTTGATTCGTCCGGTTTTTGTGAGCCGAACCATGCGGAAGAGCTCATGGAATCTACCGATCTGGTGCTGCTAGATTTGAAGCAGATGAACAAGGCGAGGCATGAGGCTCTAACCGGCCAACCTAACGATCGGATTCACCGTTTCGCCAATTGGCTGTCGGAGCATAGGAAGCCGGTCTGGATCCGTCATGTACTGATCCCCGGTATTACCGATAGTTTTGAAGATTTATATGCTTTGGGGTCCTTCATAGGAACCATGCGAAATGTGCAAAAAATAGAGCTGCTTCCTTATCACCGCATGGGCATATATAAATGGCAGCAACTGAATAAAGCTTACCCGTTAGAAGGTGTGCCTGCACCGTCCGAACGCGAGGTGGAACGTGCATGGGGAATTGTGCAATCAGGCATAGCAGCTTCTCACGGGAAATTGAACTTGGAGTTGGAAGACAGAGTGGAACTTACCTGACATACAGGAGCTGAAGATCAATGAATGAAATGAAGCTGAAGCAAGCTGACCCGACTGATCTTACCTTTGCTTTCGAACGATTAAAAAATGAGCATATTTGTTTATACGAAACTATCTATCAATTAGAAAATAGGGCAAAGCATCTTAATAAAGTAGAGAAGCCTATAGAATATGTAAGCAAGCTGGAGGAGCTTCGCGATCAAGCACTCAGCTTGATTGCTGAGCTGGATAAACATTCTGAGTGGGAGGATAACGAGCTGTTCCCTCTGCTGATTGAATACTTCCAACTGCCTGGCCATCCACATACAACAACGTCTCTCTGGATGCTGGAGCATGAGCATGAACTGGCTAACCTGTTTTTCCGTTATTTCCTGGAAGAGGCAGATAGTTGTCTGGCTCAGCAAAAGCGTGCTTCAGGCTCCCGTTTAACGGATCAGCTGCTCCAAGCATGCCGGTTGGTCAAAGAGCATTTGCAAACGGAAGAGGATACCGTGCTGCCTTTGGAAGTAGAGCTGTACGTGGGCACGGATGCATCAATCTGATCAATATGGTATAAGTCCAGTCCTCAACCTGCGCACTTGATGTATATGATTTTTGTCACAGTTAATATCTGCCAAAATTGTGTATAATCAATATGTGTCAACACTATGGGTTTGGGGGCTGTTTCATGTCATTTGGTTTGATTAAAAAAATGGTCATTGGCGTAACGGGTGTTTCTGCAGTAACTTATGGAACCAGTGCCTTTTTTATTTTTGTATTGAAGGATTCCTTTGCCGGATTTTTACCGGATTGGTTATTCATTTCCTTAACCCTTGGTATGGGAATTTGCTGGACAGGAATTCTTGGCTGGCTTATGGCGAGATGGATTGTGAAACCGTTACTGCAGTTCACGGCTGTTGCTAATGAAGCTGCTGCGGGCAATTTGAAGCTTACTATTCCTGAGCATCGTTCCAAGGATGAGCTGGGCATTTTGAACAGGTCCTTCAGCTTTATGGTAAATCAGCTCAGGAAGATCGTTCAAGATATTACACAGAACGCAGTAGCTGCCAGCCAAAGCTCTGCCGCACTAAGCGAAGCGATCCTGCAGGCTACGAATCAAGCGGAGCGAATCTCCCGCATTTCCGAGCAGATCGCTACAGGAGCTGAACGGCAAAAGGCGGAGTCCTTGCAGTCTTTCCATGCAATGGAGCAAGTAACTCAGGCTGCGGTTGAGGTCAGTGAGCAAGCGGAGCAAACATGCTCCTTCTCCTCGCAAATGGTCCGTACCATTGAGGATAGCAGCCAAATTGTCAGGTCGCTAGTGCATACCCTGATAGAGCTGTCTAATTCAGGGCTAGAGACCATCGAGGTAGCGGCGCAGCTTGAAGCTTATGCCAAGGAAATAGGGAGCGTGACCCATTTGGTTGGTGAAATTGCCGCCCAGACGCATCTGCTCGCGTTGAATGCAAGCATCGAGGCAGCCAGAGCAGGCGAGGAAGGGCGCGGCTTCTCAGTCGTAGCTCTGGAGATTAGAAAGCTCGCTGAGCAGAGCTCCAAGTCCGCTCAAGAGATTGATGAGTTAATTCGGCAGGTCCAGAGTAAAGTGGATGACGTAGTGGAACGGTTAAAGCAGCAAGGGGAAGCGATGCACGAGGAGGCATCCAAAGGTGAGCAGACGGAACAAGCACTCCAGATGATTAGAAGCAGCGCTCATGAAACGGAAGGCGCCGTATTGCGAATCGCTCAAACCGTCGATAAGCAAGCGGTGAAAATACAGGATGCCGGACAGAAGCAACGAATCATTGATACGATTTCACAAGAAATATTAAATTCTGCCCGGCAAGCAGCCGCGTCTACTCAGGAGCAAAGTGCTGTTATGCAAGAAATTGCTTCCTCGTCGGAATTGCTGCAGCGCCAGTCGGATTTACTGAAGGAAAAAGCATCCGTTTTCCGCACCTAATAACCTAGCAGTGAACAGAAGCGCAGCAGTCGCATAACCATACAATGATCATGATCAAAAGCATGCTCAAGCTTATACTAAAGGTCATGCTTTTGATTGTTAGAATCTCCTGACAGTCGAATCCTCTTAGGATGCAAAGGGAGGACTACTTCCTCCTATGATTGTGATTAATTTCACATATCAATCAGGGTTTTATCAGCAATCTGCCAAACAAATATCCGATACATGTGACTTTGTAGCAACAGGACGTTTACTAAGGAGGGAAAGCAATGGGCTTCATCAAACCGGATCAAATCGCCCTTCGCACCTTGCAGGCCGGTTTAAAAAAAGCGAATATGCCGCTTTCTGTCCAACTTCCACTTGGATTTGCTGCTGGGGTGTTTATAGCACTAGGCTTCTTGTTAGCCATCCGGGTAAGTGCTGCCTTGCCTCCCGATTGGGAAGGCTTCAGGGGCTTTATGGGAGCTGCGGTATTTCCGTTAGGTCTTATTCTTTGTCTGGTTGCAGGCGGTGAGCTTCTAACTGGTAATATGATGGCTCTGCCTTTCGCTTGCTTTGCGGGCAAAGCCTCCTGCTGGCAGGTAGCCGCAAATTGGCTCGTCATAACTATAAGCAACTTCGCCGGAGCGATCTTTGTTGCTTACGTGTTTGGCCACCTTGGAGGCATGACAGAGCAGGGGCCGTATTTGGCCCAGACGGTCGCGCTAACTCATGCCAAGCTGGAGGAGCCTTTCGTTGCAGCTTTTATCTCCGGTATCGGCTGTAATTGGTTAGTTTCCTTGGCTGTCTGGATGGCTAACGGTTCGGAGGATGGCGCCGGGCTGATCCTTGCCGTCTGGTTCCCTACCATGGCCTTTGTTGCCCTCGGCTTTCAGCACGTTGTCGCCAATATGTTTTTAATACCGGCTGCCATCTTTGCGGGTCAGGCGACCTGGGCGCAGTATATAACGAATTTTGTCCCTGTATTTCTAGGAAATGCTGTAGGGGGAAGCTTGTTCGTTGCAGGAATTTATCGGATAGCTTACCGTAAGTCTCTTTCATACAACGAATAGCGCTTCGATCCGAAGATTATACCTAACGGTGATTTATCTCACATCCAGCAGCGCTTGCAGGGCGTATACTTAATGCATAACCAATAAGAAAGCTGGTGTTCAAAATGTTTTGCAATAAGATTTTGGTTGCTTTTGACGGATCGGAATTATCTGAAAAGGCGTTGGACAAGGCAGTAAAAATCGCTCAAACCAGTCCGGATATTGCTCTGCATGTCATTATGGTTATTAAATTTAATGCATTTATAGCAGGGGCTTATCCCGTTACTACTGAAAATGTTTATGAATCCGACCTGTTGTATGGAAACGAGATCGTGAAGAGGCTGGAGGGGGAATTATCGCAATTGGAAAATCCTCATTCCGTTTCCTTGATTCAAGGATCGCCGGAGATCGAAATTCTCCAATTCGCGAAAGAGCAGGGCTCCGACCTGATTATTATGGGCAGCCGTGGGCTTACGGGGTTGAAGGAAATGCTTCTGGGTAGTGTTAGCCATTATGTCGTACAGCACGCTGAAGTTCCGGTATTAATTATAAAATAGCCGAGTGAAAAGCCCGCATTGTTAATAAAAGTGCAGGCTTCCTTTCAAGAATGTGATTTATTTCACATGAAAATCAATTTTCAGATGCACTGGTATCAGAAAGAACTCGTTTTTCTGCTTACTGAAATCCATAGTTGGTATGGATAGAATGGATCAGCGAGCAAGGAATGCTTTAACTTGGAGGGAATGAGAATGAAAAACGATCATTATCCGATGGAATCAGGTACTGCCCACTCCACTGAATTAAGTGCCGCACTGGACCGATTGACACAGGAGCACGGTGAATTAATGCAGATATTGTTGGATATGGAAGACCAGGCCAAGCTGGCGGAGCAGGAAACGGACAAGAGAAAGACAATCCAATCGCTTCTGCATCTGAGACTTTGGGTGAAAGCATTTATGCAAGAACTGGAACGTCATTCGGATTGGGAGAAGGAGGAGCTTTTTCCGTTTCTAAACAGTTATTTCCACCAGCAATCATCCCCTTCGATGATTCCTTCCTTTTGGGCGCTTGAGAAGGATTATGAGCTGGCTGAGGAGTATATCCAATATTTTTTGAGGGCTGTTCATGAGATTGGGGAGGATTCGGAGCTTGTGCAGCTGCACCAGGCATTGGCTTATCTGATTCATGCGTGCCGCATTCTCAAAGAGCATTTGGCTAAGGAAGAACAGCTTGTTTTTCCAATGACAGAGCAGGTTTTAACGGATTTGGATTATTTATTTTCCTGAAAATCGAAGGATCATAAAGCACGCATTATTCAAATATGTAAGGAGCGGATAACCATGAGACAAATTTTACATGGAAAAAATATGGAGATTACCCCGGTGCTAGGCGACTATGCAAAACGGAAGCTTGGGAAGCCTGACGATATGTACGATGTGGAAGGGGATATGCATATAACGTTATCCGTACAGGGACATAAGCATGAGCATACGGTGGAGGTGACGATTCGGTTTTATGGAATGACGCTGCGGGTGGAGGAAAAGCAGGACGATATGTATGCAGCAATTGATCTGGCGGCTGATAAGCTGGAGCGGCGGATGCGTAAGCTGAAGGAAAAGGTTCAAGGCAGACTGCGGAAGTCAGGACTTGAAATTCCGGAGCTTGCTAATATCGCAGAAGCAGAGCAGGCAGAAGTGGAGGACTTCGCAGTGGTCCGCAGGAAGAACGTGCTGCTGAAGCCGGTTGATGTGCAGGAAGCGATTCTGAACATGAAGCTGCTGGACCATGATTTCCATCTATTTCATAATCGGGAGACGAACCTGACGGAGTTAGTCTATAAGCGCCATGACGGCTCCTTCGGGCATATTGCTCAAGCCTGATTACGCGATAAGTCTTTATCTTGAGCAGTTATGTCAATATTTAATTAGTTGTGATGATTGCAGCAAAGTATAGGGCTGAGGAAGCAAAAAATCATATCGATTATGGAGGCGGAACTTATGGCCGTAAATAAGAAGCTGGAAGCTGCAGGCGGAACTCCGGCGCAGGAAGAAGTTAATCGGCTGGTTGAACATGCAAAGCGGGCGCTGCAGTCCTTCATGCAGCTGAACCAAGAGCAGGTGGATACCATCGTTCAGCAAATGGCATTGGCCGGATTGGACCGGCATATGGTTCTTGCCAAGCTGGCTGTGGAGGAAACAGGCAGAGGGGTTTATGAGGATAAAATCACCAAAAATTTATTCGCTTCCGAGTATATTTACCACAGCATTAAATATGACAAAACAGTCGGTGTAATCGAAGATAATGTCTATGAGAATTATCAAAAGGTTGCTGAGCCCGTTGGCATTGTGGCAGGTGTGACACCGGTAACGAATCCTACCTCTACCACGATGTTCAAGGCGCTTATTGCAATAAAGACGCGTAATCCGATTATTTTTGCTTTCCATCCTTCCGCTCAGAAATGCAGTGAAGCGGCTGCTAGAACCGTGATGGAGGCGGCGGTAAAGGCAGGCGCTCCCGAAGGCTGCATTCAGTGGGTCGAGCATCCGTCCCTGGAGGCAACCTCCCTGCTGATGAATCATCCGGACGTGGCATTGGTGCTTGCAACAGGAGGCTCCTCGATGGTAAAAGCCGCCTACAGCACCGGTAAGCCCGCACTGGGCGTCGGGCCGGGCAATGTCCCCTGCTTCATTGACAAAACAGCGGATTTGCAGCAAGCCGTCACAGATTTGATCTTATCGAAGACGTTCGACAATGGCATGATTTGTGCTTCAGAGCAGGCGGTTATCATTGAAGAGCCGGTCTATGCGCAAACCAGACATCTGATGATTGAGATGGGCTGCTACTTCTTAAATAAGGAAGAAACGGAATCGGTGTCCAAGCTGGTCATTAATCCGGAGAAATGTGCCGTTAATGCGGTTATCGTAGGACAGTCTGCAGTAAAGATTGCTGAGATGGCAGGCATTCAGGTCCCTTCAAATACGAAAATTTTGGTAGCCGAGCTGACTGGAGTAGGTGAAGCTTATCCGCTGTCCGCTGAGAAGCTGAGTCCGGTATTGGCCTGCTACAAAGTTAAGAATGCGGCCCAAGGCATCAGCCGTGCAGCAGAAGTAACAGCTTATGGCGGCATGGGTCACTCTTCGGTCATTCATTCCAAGGATGATCAGGTTATTGCAAATTTTGCAGCAGCTCTCCAAACTGGACGTGTCATCGTAAATGCACCTTCTACTCATGGCGCTATTGGCGATATTTACAATACGAACCTGCCTTCTTTAACGTTGGGCTGCGGTTCTTATGGACATAACTCTACTACCTCGAATGTAACAGCGGTCAATCTGCTTAACATCAAACGCGTTGCTTACCGGACGGTGAATATGCAGTGGTTTAAGATTCCTCCCAAGGTTTATTTTGAAAAGGGCTCGACGCAATACCTTGAGAAAATGCCGGATATTTCTCGAATTCTAATCATAACAGACCCGATGATGGTAAAGCTTGGTTATGTAGAACGTGTGGAATATTATTTGCGGAAACGTAAAACCCCTGTGTATATCGAGGTCTTCTCGGATGTGGAGCCTGATCCGTCTGTGGAAACAGTGGAGCGCGGCACGAAAATGATGGAGGGCTTCCAGCCGGACTGCATTATTGCTTTGGGTGGCGGCTCACCGATGGATGCGGCAAAGGCGATGTGGCTGTTTTATGAATACCCGGATACGAGCTTCCAATCATTGAAACAAAAATTTATGGATATCCGCAAGCGGGTTTATAAATATCCGCGGCTTGGGAGAAAGGCGAAATTTGTTGCGATTCCGACAACCTCAGGGACGGGCTCAGAAGTGACCTCCTTCGCGGTCATTACGGATAAACGTGAAGGCAACACCAAATATCCGCTTGCAGATTACGAGCTTACTCCGGATGTAGCGATCATCGATCCGGATTATGTGTACAGCTTGCCGAAAACAGCGGTAGCCGACACAGGTATGGACGTGCTTACACATGCGATTGAAGCTTATGTGTCCGTAATGGCCAACGACTATACCGATGGCTTGGCGATAAAAGCAATCCAGTTAGTATTTGAATACCTGGAGAAATCTTGGGCTACAGGAGATTCGTTGGCGAGAGAAAAGATTCACAATGCATCTACGATTGCAGGGATGGCTTTCGCCAATGCTTTCCTGGGAATCAATCACAGTCTGGCTCATAAGTGGGGCGGTGAATTTCATACCGCGCATGGCCGGACGAACGCAATCCTGATGCCGCATGTCATCCGTTATAACGCTCAAAAGCCAACCAAGTTCGCATCGTTCCCGAAATACGGCCACTTCATTGCGGATCAGCGCTACGCTGAAATTGCCCGTATTCTAGGACTTCCGGCGAGGACGACGGAGGAAGGTGTGAACAGTTTGATCGAAGCAATCCGCAAGCTGAATCAAGCACTTGGAATCCCTTCTTCATTCTCTGAGCTCGGAATTGATCCGCAGCTGTTCGAAACCCGGGCAGATGAACTGGCTGACCGCGCCTTCGAAGACCAATGCACAACCGCTAATCCGAGAATGCCTCTGGTAACAGAGCTGGCAGAGATTTACCGTAAAGCATTCTATGGGAAGTTTGAATAGAGCAGAGCGGGCGGCTCTCAAATCTCTAGTTACCTCAAAAACTTGCATTCATACATCCTTTTAGCTGTCTTATCGTAGCATTCTCGAATTCATGCAAATGTGCAGTTTTTTTTCATTATTAGCTGAACCAGAACGTTTCTCTCTGAAAATTAATGTACTTTCGCAGGCCTTTTCTCTCAACAGCAAGCTTTTGTAGAAAATAACTGTATGTTTGCAGGATTCTATGGGATGTGAGGGTCAGAGTAGGGAAAGTACTGATTTCAGGCAATGCACAAACTAATATCGTATACCGAAAACGCCGCAAGGCGTTTTCTTTTTGCACGCCACTGCGGCTTCAGAGAAGTATCCTACACACTTGTCTGATTGTGGAAAAAGAGCAGGACATCCTCTAAATTTGTCGAATAAAAGAACTAATGAATGAGAACATACGAGTACTGGAGGAGCATCTATGATTCGCGTCGTGTTGATTGATGATGAGGAACATGCGCTGGATATGCTGGAAATTATGCTGCTTGAACTCGGCAATGTGGATATTGTAGGCAAATATATGAATCCGCTGCAAGCTGTTGAAGACATTAAACAACTGCAAGTAGATGCCGTTTTTATGGATATAGAAATGCCAGTAATGAAAGGTGTGGACGCCGCACGTGCCATTCAAACGGTTCATCCGGGCGTGCACATTATTTTTACAACAGCCTATGCGGAGTATGCGATTGAAGCATTTGAAATTCATTCTCTCGACTATTTATTGAAGCCGATCAAACTGGAGAGGCTGCATCATTCGTTCAAGCGGATCGAGGAAGCTGTAACGGGATGGAATGGGGAACACGAGGTGAACGATGACCCAAGAATCTGCTGCATGGGTGGTTTCACTATTCAATCGGGAAAAGCTGAGAGCACGCAATTGTCGTGGCGGACGAATAAAGAGAAGGAATTATGCGCATTTCTTGTCCATCGATCCGGTAGAGCCGTGGAGCGTGCCGTCATTACTGAAGCGCTATGGCCGGAATCCGATGCCGAGAAGGCGAGATCGTATCTGCATACCTGTATTTCGCTGCTTAGGAAAAATATTCGCGAGAGCGGCCTGCCAATAGCCGTCCAAAAAACGGGTAATGGTTACATGCTTGATTGCGGCAGCCTGATTTGCGATGTATTAGAGCTCGAACAGCTGCTCGACAAGACGCTGGAAGAGACAGGTCTCGGCTTACAGCGGCTTGAGCGGATTGTTGCTCTGTACAAAGGAGATTACATGGAAGATTGCGGCTTCAATTGGGTGTATCCGAGACGGGAAGAGCTCTTGGACAAATATATACATTCGCTGCGCAAACTGTTCCTGTTTTTCAAAAAGAAAGGCCAGTTATCTATTGCTAAGGAATGCTTGCGCAGGATCGTAGCCATTTCCCCGGATTCTGAGCAAGATAGCCGGGAGCTGATGAAGCTGCACATGGAGATGGGAGATCGAAAAGAGGCCATTAAAGTATACAGGCAGTTAGAGCTGGAAGTACGCGAACGTCTGGATGTTGAATTGGAACTGGAAACGGTCGGATTGTACCAGCAGCTGATTTCGTCCAATTTCCGGATCGGGAGCGGCCAATGAAACGGAAAATAGCGGCATTTCTCATTACATTTGCAATGCTCGTATGCACATACGGAACGATCCCAATGGTTTTGAAGCTTGATGATAACGGAGCACCGAAGGCGGAGCGTGGGGTGCTTGATGTATCCAACTGGCGATTCGCTGAGAATGGAATAATTAAGCTCGATGGCCAGTGGGAGTTTTATCCCGATCAGTTATTGTCCGCACAAAACTTTGCCGAGGGGAGCGTTTCTTCCCTACAGATGATTGCCGTACCGGGATCATGGTCAGACCGGATGGACACATTCGGCAGCGCAACGTATCGACTGCGTATCCATAACGAAGCCGCCGAGCAGCGTATGTACGGGCTGAAAACATTGTCAATCCCAATGGCAAATCACATATTCGTGAACGGTCAGTCAATCGGGTCCAGCGGAAATCCGTCAGATGATCGATCTTATGATGGCCGGAATAAGCCATTCGCCGGCTTTTTTACTTTGCAGCCAGGAAACAATGAAGTAATTGTTCAGGTCTCGAATTACGATTTTCCTGCAAGCAGCGGGATTATCCATTCTATTTATTTGGGGTATGCCGATCAAATTGGGAAGCTGCAGAGCAAAGCGATAGCCTATGATTGGATCAGGCTTACCGCTTTCCTCATGGTAGGGCTTTATTTTATCGGCTTATATACCCAGCGCAGAAAAGATACATCTGTCCTCATGTTTGGTTTCATATGTTTGTTTATTGGCACTTTTACTGCATACCGCGGCGAGAGAGTGGTGTATGAACTCATCGATTTCATGCCGGGCTGGCTTTTTCTACGCATTCAATACATGTCAGTCATAGCAGCTGGAATGTCTTTGAGTCTCTACGTTTACACAGCGTATCGACTTTTTTGCTCCAAGCGGGTTATAAGGTTTATGCTGGGTTTAGGATGTGTAATGCTCATCGGGTATGCCTTGTTTTTCTCCTATTTCCAACATATCGCGTTGCAGCCGGTAACGACGTTTTATGGGGTGTTTCCGATTTTTTATGCCCTTTATGTGTTTGTTTTGGCCGCCCTGCATAAAGTGGAAGGAAGCTTGTATTTGGTTGCAGCCGCTGTTTCCCTGAACCTTTATGCATTTGTGCAAAATTTGAATATCTATTTTTTTGTTCCTCTTTTCACATTTCCACCGGTGGAGCCATTCCTGTTCTTACTGATGCTGACACTGCTCATGTCACTTCGGTTTTCGAATGCGTTTAAACAAAACGAGGAGCTGTCATTCCAGCTCATTCAGGCGGATAAGCTGAAGGATGAATTTTTAACGAAGACGGCACATGAGTTTAAAACGCCGCTGCATGGCATGATGAACATTGCTCAGTCGGTGCTGGAGGACCATCGTTATCCGCTAACGGTTGAGCAAAAGGAAAATATAGGTATAATTACTACGGTTGCAAAGCGGTTATCTATGCTTGTTTACGATATATTGGATTTCTCCAAGCTGAAGCAAGGGGAAATGACAGTTAATCCTGTTCCGATTCATGCTCGATCAGCGATAGAAGTTATTTTGAAAATATTCGTATTTATGACGGGTGGAAAGCCGGTTCAACTCATAAACAGCGTGCCACAGGATCTTCCATTCGTGTTTGCGGATCCTAGCCGTTTTCGGCAAATTATTAGCAATTTACTGGACAATGCGGTGAAATATACCGAGTATGGCACTATCGAAGTAGGTGCCGGGGAAAAGGACGGGATGATTGTCATTTTCGTCAAAGATACGGGTATAGGTATTGATGAGCAGGATCTGCCTGTCATTTTCGAGCCGTTTAAATCGTTGAAGGTTGATTCTAATCAGAGCTTCGGTTTAGGTCTGCCGATTGTGAAACAATTGCTGGAGCTGCAGCATGGGGAGATTCATGTGACATCGGTGAAAGGGGAGGGCACGGTGTTCACGATGAGTCTGCCGTCCGCTGGAGGCAGCACTGAAGGGGAGAACCCAGAAAGCCGCAGGGGTGAAAATGAGCCAAGTGAGCTCCGTAACCCGGTTGAGCATGGTTATTCTTTCGTGACGCCGTATGTATCCGAGAGCAAAGGAACATTTACCATATTGGTAGTGGATGACCAATTTTCCAATCTGAAGGTGTTAATAGATCCGTTGGAACGGCTCGATTATACAGTTATTGCCGTCAAGAGCGGTGAGGAAGCCTTACAGCAAATCGAAGGAGGACATTCAATTGATCTGGTCATTCTCGATCTGATGCTGCCGGGTCTGTCAGGATTTGATGTGGTTCGGGAAATTCGCAGGAAGTACAGCCTTCTGGAGCTTCCCGTTCTCATGGTCACGGCCTCGATCCAGCCTGAGGATAAAATAGTTGCGTTTGAATCAGGGGCAAACGATTATTTGCCAAAGCCCTTCAATGTGGCAGAATTAAAAGCAAGAGTCAAAAGCTTGCTGATCATGAAAGAATCGGTCGGCAAGACGGTTGATTTGGAGGTCGCATTTCTTCAGTCTCAAATTAAACCGCATTTTTTATTTAACGTATTAAATACGATTATGGCGCTTAGCTATACGGATGTTGTGAAGTCAAGAAAATTGATAACGGATCTTGCCGATTACTTAAGGGGAAGCTTCTCATTCAGCAACATTCAGAAGGGTGTCCCGTTCAGCAATGAACTGGCCTTAATTCAATCGTATGTCGAAATTGAAAAAGCAAGATTTAAGGACCGCATCCAGATCGAATATGAGATTAGTGAAGCTGTGCAAAGTGTCATGCTTCCGCCTTTGCTCATTCAGCCGCTTGTTGAAAATGCGATTCGGCACGGCATTGGCAACCGGCTGAAAGGTGGAGTTGTACGCATAAAAGGCTATGAAGCGGAAGGTCATTATTGGTTTGAAGTCGAGGATAACGGCGTCGGTTTGGAGCAGGAACGGTTGAGGCAAGTACTGACGCCTGATCCGGGAACCCAGCTAACTTCTCGTTCCAGTGTGGGTCTGCAAAATATAAGTAAGCGGCTAAAATTTATGTATGGCACGGATTTAAGCATCGAAAGCGAGATCGGCACCGGCACGAAAGTGACTCTGAGGGTTCCGGTTGGAAGCTGACATCCATATAAAAAACCGTCTCCTGATAAATGGTTGATAGTACCTCCATTTTGTCAAGAAACGGTTTTTCTGTTTTACAAAGTTGGAAAGTAGGTGCCTCTAGCCGTATTTGTATTCGTGGACACCGCCTTCTCAGGCTTTTTCCTTTTGCAGCTTCGATGGATTGTTGATCTTGTAAGGCACTGGATGCTTGGTTAGCTTCTTGGCTACTATTTTGCCTTCAAAGGTGATTGTATCCCCAATTTCCAGCTCCAACTTTTTAAGTGTGGCACTGTGGCTGGACCAAGCTGAGCCGATTTGAGTTTCCGGATCAATAATGGAAACCGCCTCGTAGATGATTACTTCATCCTCATTATCGGAGAAGTTGTTGGGCACCGTTGTAAACTCCGTTACAGTAGCGATCATTTTCACCTTTTCTTCAGGAAGCTGAAGCTTGGGCGCCTTTTCTTTTTTGGCTTTCCCCTTCGGGGGCTCTTCGGCTTTCGGCTCTTCGATTTCAGGTTTTTCTTCTGCCTTAGCTTCTTCGATCTTGGCTTCTTCTGCAGGTGGAGCAGCCTCCTGCGGAGGTTCAACCTCCAAGCTCTCAGGCTGTAGCGCTTCTACTTCTGTCGGCTCAAGCTCCAAGCTTTCAGGCTCTAGTGCTTCTTCAGCTGCCACACCCAGCTTCTGACCATAATTCGCTGCTTGCATCTCCTTAAGGTACGAAGGGTGGATGCAATGCCGCTGCTCGTTATCAAATTCGATCACTGCGGTTATTTTATCGACAAAGCCGATAATGGTGCAGGGCAGACTCGTACCATTTCTTTTGTAAAAAAATGCTTTAGTTTTGTTTGCTTTCTCTGAAAGTAAGCCCCATTCTTTGCATTGTTCAAGCTGTGCCGCCTCGTTTTCAAAGGCGTTATACGTATTGGGCTCAATGATGAACGCATGTACCATAGCTTCTCCGCCTTTCTGCTGCTTATACAGAAACATTTTATCACTTTAGCGGAGTACTTTCATTGTTTTGGATCGAATGAACTTAACTTCCTATTAAATTGACCGATTCCCGGCCGGCGAGGTTATGTCTATTCCCAGAACAGCTACCGCAACGTGAAGCCCAATACCGTTCTAACTTGTATTACATATTTTTGATTGATCATTCCGTATTATTATAATAGATTAAAAAAACGCTGTTTAATCCTATTTCAATTACTATTCGTTGACTTGAATTTTCCAATATGCAATAATTTGTATTACAACATTTGAATTGGTATGGTGACTGATTGGAGATAGAATTATGACTGAAAAAGAAAAAGTTTCGCAAATGATTTCCCGTGAGCTGTTACATAGGATCGAAACCGGAGAGTTCCTACCAGGATCCAAATTGCCGACGGAAATGGAATTGGGAGCACAGTTTGGCGTGAGCAGAGTCCCGATTCGTGAAGCGCTCAGCGTCTTGAGGGCGGCGGGGGTCATCAGCTCGCGTCAAGGGGGAGGAAGCTATGTTGAGGAGAGAATAGGCGGATCAGCTCTATTGCATCACATTCGCATTGAAAATGATGATGCGGGGGTCATCAAACATTTATTCGAGATGAGAAAAATTTTAGAGCCTGAAGCTGCGTATTTAGCTGCAATTAGACGTACACCGGAACAATTGGAACAAATGCATCAGGCACTGAATCGGCTCGAAATCGAATCTAGCGACGTAGATAAAATAGGGACAGAGGCTGACATTGAATTCCATCGCACGATTATTTTGGCGACACAGAATCCGATTATGATCCAAATGATGGAAAGCTTATCTGCCCTATATGAAAGAGCGTTGGAGATTACTCTCCGGCCCAATCTGGGCTTAAAAGAAAAGCGAAAAGCCGTTTATAAGGAGCATCAGGATATTGTACTAGCTATCGAAATGGAAGAGCCGGAGCTGGCAAAAATCCAGTGTGCCATTCACTTGAAAAACGCGGAGAAAAAATTAAGCTTATTTTTCTAAACTTGCCTACTTAGTTGAACAAGGGGAGGGAGAGAATAAATTGAAAAAGGTAACGGATTCCCATGTTAAGGAGATTAGAAGCATAGTAAAAACCGGCAGAGTGCTGACGAATGAAAGCGATCGTTTCAGCTATTCGTTTGATGCTTCTTTTGGTACCTATTTGCCGGATGTAGTTATTCAGACTAAAAGTGTAGAGGAACTGGTCGCACTTGTGAAATTAGCCAATCGAGAGAAAATTCCGGTATATCCCCGTGGACAAGCGACCAGTTTAAGTGGGGGTCCGCTTCCGGTTCATGGCGGAATGGTATTTGATTTGTCCGTTATGAACGATGTGCTTGAAGTTTACGAGGAAGACCTGGTTGCTGTAGCATCCCCGGGTGTATTAACCTCCAATATTCATAAAGCGGCCGAACAGAAGGGGCTATTGTACCCTCCGGATCCGAGCAGCTCCCACGTATCCACGATAGGAGGAAATTTGGCGGAAAATTCGGGTGGCCCACGCGGACTAAAGTATGGCGTGACTAAGGATTATGTCATTGGGCTGGAAGTGATTACTCCAGAGGGGGAATTGATTCGGACAGGTGGCAGGACCGTAAAAAACGTAACCGGCTATGATTTGACCAAGCTAATCGTAGGCTCTGAAGGTACCCTGGGTATTATTACTAAAGCGATCTTGCGCCTGATTCCAAAGCCGCCGGCATCGGAAACGGTGATGGCTATTTTTGACAGCCTCGTTGACGCAGGAAAAGCGATATCGAAAATTCTCACCTCCGGAATTTTGCCCTCCAAAATGGAATTGATGGATCAAGCCTCCATCGTGGCTGTAGAAAACTATGAACCTTCTGGACTTCCCCGTGACGCGGAAGCGCTGATTCTCATCGAGCTTGATGGGCATCCGTTGGCAGTTAAAGATGAAGCCGAACAGGTATCGAAGGTATGTAAAGAGGCGGGAGCAAAAGAAGTTCGTATTCCCCAAACTCAAGCGGAAAAAGAAGAGGTATGGAAGGCACGGAAGCTGGTTTCGCCCGCCATTGTCAGGATTAAGCCGACCAAAATCTCGGAGGATGCAACCGTTCCTCGAAGCCAAATTCCAGAAATGTGTCGTCGCCTTCAAGAAATCAAGATAAAGTACAATATCCATCTAGTCGTATTTGGCCATGCCGGAGACGGGAATCTCCATCCGAATATTTTGGCGGACAAATCTGATAAAGAAGAGATGAGACGTGTGGAGCAAGCCGTTGCCGAGATTTTTGAAACTGCCATTCAGCTGGGGGGAACCTTGTCCGGAGAACATGGCATAGGAACCATGAAGGCGCCATTTATGGAAATGGAGCTGGGGGCGGCCGGATTAGATATGATGAAACGAATCAAGCTGGCTTGGGATCCCAATCATATTATGAACCCTGGGAAAATCTTCCCTGAGCCGGGGCAAAAGTTGGTGTTAAGTGAATGAACGAGAATTTAGAGGCGCTCCGCAAAGAACTGAAATACGATAAGACCGATCCATGTGTTCAATGCGGATACTGTTTGCCGGCCTGCCCGACATATGCAACGATGGGAAAGGAAACGCATTCTCCGCGCGGACGAATCAATTTGGTGAAAATGGTTGGCGAGGGTAAAATTACGGATCTTTCTGTGTTGGAGGAACCGATGGATCTATGTCTGGGATGCCGCGCTTGTGAAACGGTCTGCCCTACAGGAGTAGAATACGGATCGATCCTGGAAGCAGCTCGGGCAGCCATCACACGAAGGAAAAAGTATTCCATGCCGGTACGAGCTTTGCGCAATACGTTGTTCAAAAAGGTTTTCCCTAGCCGAAAAGCGATGAATCTCATAGGAAATGCTATGTGGATGTATGAAAAAAGCGGTGTTCAAAAGCTGGCAAGAAAAAGCGGGCTCATGAAAAAATTGCCTTCTCACTTAGGTGAATTCGAAGCCGTCACACCGTCGGCGGTATCCCCGTTGGAGCGTTCAAGCCTCCCGCGTTTTACCCCGGCTAAGGGAACTAAAAAGTATACGATCGCCTTCTTTGTCGGTTGTGTGATGGATGCCATGTTTAGAAAAATCAATCAACTTTCCGTCAAGCTGCTCTCCGAAGCAGGATGTGACGTCATAGTTATCGAGAATCAAACATGCTGTGGGGCACTGCATGCCCATACGGGAGAATTAGATGAAAGTAAAGTGCTGGCGAGAAGAAATATTGCTGCTTTTGAGAAGATTGAAGTGGATTTCATAGTTAATAATGCTGGCGGCTGTGGGGCGATGCTGGTTGAATATGATCATCTATTATGTGACGAACCGCAGTGGGTGGAACGGGCGAAGAGATTTACGGACAAATCGAAAGATATCTCCCAAGTTCTTGTTTTATGCGGCGGGCTTCCCATTGCGAGCCATGCACCACAGCGCGTTACGTATCAGCATTCATGCCATATGACCAATGTCCAGAAAGTGACCAAAGAGCCCGTCCAGCTAATCCGAAGCATTCCAAATGTTGAGTTTATAGAGATGAAAGAGGCGGAGATGTGCTGCGGTTCAGCGGGAATTTATAACATTGTCAATTTCGATGCTTCTATGGAGATCTTGGATCGTAAGATGGAGCATGTGAACGACACGAGGGCAGCCACGATCATTACAACTAACCCTGGATGCTTATTGCAAATGAAGTTAGGTATTGAGAGGGAAAATAAGTCCGGCACCCTGCGCGCTCTCCATCTTGTAGAATTTCTTGCGGAAGCGGCAGAGATCGTATGAAATTGCGATTCACATAGAAGAAGTGCTGCCCATCCAGGGCCATTCCTGTTCTGCGTGGTCCATAGGCTGTTGCTTCTTGCTGCCACGTTGGTCTACGTACGATCAAACTCAGCGTGTATGCAATTGTGGCCACCATCCTAAAAGATATATTTGGAGTAAATGCCATACCTGTGGTATGTTTGTCCTTTACGGATACTCGTTCCATACGGAGCAGTTCAAAAGCATTTGGAGATAAAAGGAGATTGAATGGCTTGAATAGTAATGAAGTAAAAATCGATTTGCCCCCCAACTATGAGGAATTAAAAAAATCTGTCAATCGAACGTCGAATTGGAGAGAGCGTTTAGATGCTGTTGAAGAGCTGGGCGGTTGGAAAAACAAACAAATCATTGATTTGCTGACGACTAGATTGAAAAGCGATGCCGTGTATAAAGTTCAAGAGGCGGCTTTCCGTAAGCTCAGAGAATTGGGTGAGGAAGTTCAATTACCGTCCAAAAATAAAGGTGAATTATTTAAAGGTGTAACTAAAATTTTGCTTAGAATTAAAAAAAGTTTACCGGAAGGTCATACGTTCGAAGAGTTTAAAGAGAAGCTGAAAAAGATGAGACTCGATGTATACGATACGTACGAAGGTGAAAAGGGCGCTGACTTTGATCAATGGCTCGAAAGCACCTGGGCGTCATTGTTAGTAAGGTAGGCAGCATCGCATTATGAAAAGCACCCGCCAAAGGCGAGAAATCGGCCTAGTTGGCGGGTTTCTTTTTTTTGTGGATTTAGAGAAGATACCTGGTAATTTATCTCAAAAACAAATGTCCTCAAAAGCGAAAGCATATGATACAATGGGAAGCACTATACCCGCCGTATGGAGGATGCTATGCCCCCGCGATACTCTTTTTTCATTAAATTGATGATGTTTACCACACTGGTTAGTACGATTCCGCTTCTGTCTCTTGGCATCTATTCCTTCTTCCAATCAACTTCTACGGTCCAAACCAAGGTTAACGAAGCAAACGTTTTCATCTTGCAGCAGTCGCAAAACAGGGTCGAGCAAATTCTTAAAGTAATTGACCAGGTGTCCGGGCGTTATGCCGAAACACCATTTGTTGTTAATTCAGTAGCGAAGCGTATGAAAATTGAAGATTTTCAGGATATCGAATTGCTTGTTAGAGGTCTTCTGGGCGTACAAACGTATGAACTGGGCGTTAAGTCTGTGGAGCTGCACAGTCTTCAGAACGAATGGTATATCAAAGACGGCGGCTTTTACTTTGGTACGGATAAAGGGAAGGAAGCCGGGACATTCAATTCCGTCTATAACTTCCGATGGATGCCGGATATGGATCAATCCTTTTCGGGCATTAAGCTGGTGAAGCCTATTCCGTCAACGGCTTCCGAGCAGAAGGGCTATTTATCCGTGCGTGTGTCCAATACGGAGCTGGCCAAGCTGCTGACTGGAGGTTTTTCAACGCGGGAAACGATGATTATTGACGACAGGATGAATGTCATTATCCACAGCAACACGAGTCGAATCGGTCAAAGTGTCCTGTCTGAGCCGTGGTTGAAGGAATTGCAGAACACCGGCAATATGCAGGGCTATTTCAATAGCACTTTGCAGGGTAAGGACTACAGCGTGATCTATAATCAATCGCGGTACAATAATTGGACCTATGTATCGGTAATTCCTTTAGAGGAAGCGAAGAAGGAATCTGCATCGATTGGGTGGGCCACTTTAACGGCATGTCTGCTGCTGCTGCTGTTTACTGCGCTGCTAGCTTATTGGGGCTCGAGGCGGATGTCCTTCCCCGTACGCAGCCTGATGGAATTTACGATGCGTCACAGTAAAGCGTCCGGCTCAGGAGCTGCAGTCAAGGATGAGCTGCAATGGATCGGTACGCAGTTCGCTTCCCTGCATCAATCCAAAGAGCAGCTGGAGGGTCAAATGAAGATTCAATCGGGCCAGCTCATTGATTACTTCATGCTTAAGCTGTTTCAAGGCGAGATGCATCGCGGTGAGCTGAATGAAAAGGCAAGTCAGTACCATATTCCTGCCTGGGACCGGTATGCTGTAATGGTCCTGCAAATCGATACACTGGAGCAAACGCGGTACAATTCCAATGAGCAGGATCTGCTCTTGTTTGCGATCAACAATATCGCTTCCGAGCTGATCCCGCAGCCCCAGCGGATTCATGCTATGCCTATCGGAAATTATCAGGTAACCTTGGTCGGCAGCGATGTAGAGAATCACAGGGAGCTGTTGAGCGATTTGAGCGTTCTTGCTGAATCGGTGCAGAAGGCAGCAGCTGAATTTCTGGAGCTTAAAGTCAGCATAGGAATTAGCCGGCCATATGAGCATATGTATGCAACACATCAAGCGTTTCTAGAAGCCAAAGAAGCTCTGCAATACAGAATACGACTTGGGGAAAAAGCTATTTTGCATTTGGATGACCTGAAGCCGCAGCAAGCGTCCCGCCATTACTATCCACATCATCTAGTGTCAGAGCTAACACAGGCGATTGCCTTTCTGGACAGGGACAAGGCGGGTGAGCTGCTCCAACAGTTTATTCAAGAAGTGCTCCGGGTAGAAACCGACCCTAACCTTTATCGTATGTCCTTCGCTATGCTGCTGACGGATTTGGCTCGGGTTATTTATGACATGGGAGATACAGGAGAACTATTTTCCCAGGATCGCCGCAACGAGTATGAGCAGCTGTTCAGCCTAAAGACACCACAAGAAATCGAAGGCTGGTTCAATACTCAGATTATTCATCCTATGATCGAGCTGACACGCAAGCGGCATGAATCATCCGGCAAAAGCATCTCCCGCTCAGTGATGGATCTGATCCATGAGCATTATGATAGCGACCTGACCCTCGAGCAGTGTGCGCTGCGGATGAATTACAGCACCCATTATATTCGCCGGATGTTCCGCAAAGAAACCGGGCTTAATTTCAGCGACTATTTATCCGGATACCGTCACGACATGGCGAAGAGCTGGCTGAGCGCAACGGAAATGAAAATTACGGAAGTTGCTGAACGCCTGCAATATACCAATGCGCAAAATTTCATCCGTCAGTTCCGCAAGCTGGAGGGGATGACTCCGGGTCAATACAGGGAGCAGAAGCAAAAAGAGCTTTAGCAGCTGCTGTGTAACCGCTAAGAAAGCTTAGCTTCCTCACTGAGCTAACGCTTGGAGTAGAGTTATTGTTTCTAAAAGTTGGACAGATACTAGCTAAAGCTACTGTGTTGAGAAATTATCAAGCTATGAAGTACCTTAGCGTAACTGAAAGTTCCGCTATTCAATCTGTCTCGTCAATTTTGAGATGATAACGGAAGTCGGAATTCCGTTATTAGGGATAATGAGGGCGATTTACATAAAAAGCGAAGAGATAACGGAACGAATGGTTCCTGTATTTCTTCGTTTTTTTGCTTTTTTGGGAGCTAACGGAACAATCACTTCCGTTATTATTTTAGAGACAAGGATACGAGCACTGAGCTTAAATGCCCAGCTCCGGGCCCGCCCCCTTATACGGGATTCTTCTGCCAATAAGCTGAGCTTTAGCGGAAGCTGTATGTCCAAACATGGAGGTTAACAGCCTGCTTCCAATGATTATTGAAGGGGACGCTAGTGATTATGAAGGCTTGCTGTACCTGAAGTTTCGCCGATAAGAGCAAGTGGAACGCTGTTGATTATTGAACGCAATCTCCGGCTTCGGTATGCTGACGCTATCGACATAATCAAGGAGGACGATGAATGGTGGAACTGACTTCTAAACCGTTAAAGACGCACACGGTTGCTAGGAGCAATGCCCGCCGAAGGTTAAACCGTCTGATGAAAAACAGGTGGCTGTATCTGATGGCAATTCCGGGCATGCTCTACTTTATAATTTTTCGATATTTCCCAATGTGGGGGCTGCTGATCTCCTTCCAGGACTATCAGCCGGCTCTCGGCATGCTGCATAGCAAATGGGTTGGATTCAAGCACTTCGAGCGATTTTTCTTTGATGCATCCTTTGCTATGCTGTTCAAGAATACAATCATATTGGCCATATACAATCTGGTATTCTTTTTCCCGCTGCCCATAGTACTGGCTTTGTTATTAAATGAAATTCGCAAGGAAGTATTTAAACGAACTATCCAAACGATTGTATACATTCCTCATTTTGTATCCTGGGTTGTGGTGGTCGGTATTTCGTATATGTTTTTTACAACCGAAGGCGGAATTGTCAATGATGTGATTGCATCCATAGGCCTTCCCAAGGTGGAATTTCTAATTTCCAGCGAGTGGCTCCGAACTATGATCGTTTCGCAGGTAGTTTGGAAAGAAACCGGTTGGGGAACGATTATTTTCCTGGCTGCGTTGGCCGGCGTTGATCCGCAATTGTATGAGGCTGCAAGAATAGATGGAGCCAACCGTTTTCGGCAGCTGTGGCACATTACGCTTCCTGCGATACGCAGTGTCATTGTGATCTTGTTTATCCTAAGGCTAGGTTCCTTTTTGGATACAGGCTTTGAACAAATCTTCCTGATGCTGAACTCAATGAACCGTGAGGTAGGCGAAGTATTCGATACTTACGTTTACAACGTCGGTATTCAGCAAGGCCAATTCAGCTACAGCACGGCAGTCGGATTGTTCAAATCGGTGATCGGACTGATACTGGTGGTTGGAGCTAACCGGATGGCCAAAAAATTCGGCGAAAGCGGACTGTATTAAAGGTGGGTTTAGCCTTGAAAACTGCCTTACTTACGAAAGGAATGGTAACTGATGGTCAATAGGGGCTTAGGCAGCCGCATTTTTGACGGCTTTAATTATACATTTTTAACATTATTCGCTTTGGTCATGCTTATTCCGTTTATCTACATTGTTTCGGTCTCCTTTGCAGAACCGGCAGAGGTGCTCAGGCGCGGCTTTATATTATTCCCGACCTCCTTCTCATTGGAGGGGTACCAATACATTTTCTCTACGAGCATAATTGTAAACAGCCTATTCGTGACTATAGGAATTACCGTAGTGGGGACCTTTATCAATCTTCTGTTCACCTCGCTGTTGGCCTATCCATTATCGAGGCAGGATTTTGACGGGAGAAAGCTGTTTATGATGCTCATTGTATTCACCATGCTGTTTCATGGAGGCATTCTTCCAACCTTTCTTGTTGTAAAAGCAATGGGAATGCTTAACAGTTATTGGGCGCTGCTCATACCTAATGCTATCAGCGCTTTCAATCTGATTGTGGTGGTGAGCTTTTTCCGGCAGCTGCCGGAAGGGCTTGAGGAAGCCGCCAAAATTGACGGCTGCAGTGATTTGGGCCTGCTCTTTCGAATTGTGCTGCCTTTATCCGCACCTGTGCTGGCAACGTTCGCCTTATTTTATGCAGTGGGGCATTGGAATACTTTTTTCAGCGCGATCTTGTATATCAATGATTCGAAAATGTGGCCTATTCAGGTCTGGCTGAGGCAGATTGTCATCTTATCCCAAGGCGGGATCGGCGATTCGACCCAGTTTGATCAGAACTATGTGGCTCCTCCGTCGCAAATCATTAAGATGGCCGTAATTGTAATATCTACGGTACCGATTTTGATCGTCTACCCTTTTTTGCAAAAGCATTTTGCCAAAGGGGTCATGCTTGGATCTGTAAAAGGTTGAAGGAGCTCCCGCCAAAAGAAGGATTGGGAAGCATTCATATAATATAATAGTAAGGGGAGGCAATACGACTATGAACAGGAAAAAGGCAATGAGAAAAGCAGGAATTGCAACGATGGGTGTTATGGTAGGCGCTGCTGCACTGCTGGCTGGCTGCGGCAATGATAAAAGTCCGGCAGCGGGAGGTACGGGAAACAGCAGTGCGCCGGAAGCGAAAGGACCGCTGAATCTTAGCATTATGACCTTAATGTATGCCGAGCCGCCTAAAGCGGATAGCGAAGTTCAGAAGAAGATCGAAGAATATACGAACACGAAGCTGGACATCTCCTGGGTACCCAATTCCTCCTATAAGGAAAAGGTCAATGTGACGATTGCTTCCGGTGAGCTGCCTAGGGCGCTGCTCGTACAGAACAATAAGGATTCCAATATTTTGAGCGCTGTACGTGCGGGTGTATTTTGGGAAGTTGGCCCGTATTTGAACGATTATCCGAATTTGGCAAAAATGAATAAGACTGTATTTGATAATATTAAAGTGGACGGCAAAATTTATGGTTTGTATCGCGCCCGCGACCTTTCGACCTCTGGTATTATTTTCCGCAGCGATTGGTTGAAAAATGTAGGTCTTAGCGAGCCGAAAACTGTTGATGATCTATACAATATGCTTAAAGCCTTTACTTTAAATGATCCTGACAAGAACGGAAAGGCGGACACGGTAGGCTTAACGGAAGAAAAAGAAATGCCTGGCTTCCTAGTGGTGGCTTCCTATATGGGTGCTCCGAATGGTTTTGAAGTGAAAGATGGAAAGATGAGCCCGGATTTCTTGTCTCCGGAATATTTTGAAGCGATGAAATTTTATAAAAAGCTATACGATGAAAAGCTGATTAAACAGGATTTCCCAGTGCTGAACACGCAGCAGAAGAAGGATGATATTAACCAGGGCAAAGCTGGAGCGGTTATCTCGAACATGATCGATGGAGCCAGCTACCAAGCCTCGCTTACCAAGTCATTCCCGGGAGCGGATGTGGACGTGGTAAGCCGTATAACAGGGCCTAAAGGAGAACGTACGCCAGGCGGATTAGGCTATAACAGCGTGTTTATGTTCCCTAAATCAAGTGTAAAAACAGAGGCGGAATTGAAGCAAATTCTTGGCTTCTACGATAAGATGTCCGATCAGAAGATGCTGGATTTGCTGGGCTGGGGGATCGAGGGAAGACACTACAAGCTGGAGGATGGCAAGCCTGTATTTATCGATCAAAAGCTGCAGGATACCGAGGTTGGCTCCAGCTATCTTCAATTGCAAGTCGCCAAGTATACGGCTAAAACGACAGGCAAAGAAACACCGCTTATGGAGAAGTATGGAAAAATGATCAAGGATAACGAGTCTATCGCTGTGGGCAACCCGACGAATCCGCTTGTTTCCGAAACGCAAACGACCAAAGGCAGCGAGCTGAAGCCTATTATCGACGATGCCAGAACTAAATTTATTCTTGGCAAACTGGATGAGGCGGGCTGGAAGCAAGCGATAGAGCAATGGAGAAAAGCAGGCGGCGACAAAGTCATCGAGGAATTCAACGTGCAAAATGGAAAAAACGGCAAATAAATTAAAGATTTTATTAAAAAAGAGGGGCAGCCATGCCCCTTCTTGCGTTATACTTGCTCTATAAGCAAGTAATTAGAGGGCTGGAACGCAGACGTGGTCCATCCCATCACAGAGGGTCTTTCTTCAGCTTTATTATGGTCGTTTAAAAAACTCTAATCAAGGAGGAGTGACAATAATGACAGCAAATAGGTTGACGGCTTGCATATCCGGTACGGACAGAGGAATAGGCTTGGAGCTAGTGAAGCATCTTCTAAAAAAGGGATATATCGTATTTGCAGGGGGCATTATCAAAGACAACGAATCCATCAGTCAGCTTGCGGAGCAATTTCCAGGACAGCTGCACGCTTCCATTCTCGATGTAGGCAGTGACGCAAGCGTGAAGGAGTTCGCCGCTTTCATCGAGAGTAAGACCGACAAGCTGGATCTTCTGATCAATAATGCAGCCATTCTCGGCGAAACGAAACAAACGGTGGAAGATTCTATTGATTTCGAAGACATCCAGCGCGTTTATAATATCACTGCAGTTGGCGCCATCCGCTTATCGAACTTATTGATTCGGCCTGTTATGAACGGCGGCAAGCTGATTGTGAATATTTCGTCAGAAGCAGGCAGCATCGGGAACAGCTATCGGGAAGCCTGGTTCGGGTACTGTATGGCTAAAGCTGCGTTGAATATGGGGTCATCGATTATACATAATAAAATTCGCAAAGAGGGTGGGCGGGTTATGCTGCTGCATCCGGGCTGGGTCAAGACCTTTATGCAAGGTACATGGAATGACCAAGGCACTTATACTCCTGAAGAAGCAGCTTCTAACATTTTGCAAAGAATCGATGAATTTAAAGATCAGATTCGCGAACTGCCGATTTATATCGAGGCCGATACCGGGAAAGAACTTCCTTGGTAGACGGAATGAGAGGAGAGCTGACATTGGCGGAAAAAATACTATTGGTAGGCGATGGGGAGGCAGCTATATATCATCCTTTGGAACCGGTTAGATTAGAGTTGGAAGCGATTCTAAAGGATGAGTTTGAGCTTATAAGCACGGAGGAGTATGAAGCTTTCGTTGATTTGGAATCAAGTGAATACAAGCTTTGCATTTCTTATACGGATTGCTGGAAGCGCGATCTGACCTCCGGGCAAACTGCAGGGCTGTTGAAGTTTGTATCGGGGGGAGGCAGCTTGATCGTCCTTCACAGCGGTATTTCTATACAGGGCAGATACGAGCTGCTGCAGATGGTTGGGGCTAAATTCACCCATCATCCCAAGTATCAGTCGTTAAATTATTATGGAACGTCTGAGGGACATCCATTGCTCGTTGATGTCGACAATTTTACCGTTGATGAAGAGCCTTATATGTTTGAATTCGATCCGTTTACGAAGAAAACCGTATTTTTGGAATATGAATATGAAGGGGAGCGTTATCCGGCAGGCTGGGAACAGGACTATGGTTTGGGCAAAGTTATTTATTTGCAGCCCGGGCATAACGCAGCTTCATTCAGACCGGCAGCCTATCGACAGCTGGTTCTTAACAGTGCCCGCTGGGCAGCGGCAAGGGAGCAGGTATAGCAGTTTTGTACAGGTGAACGTGTGAGAAGATATATTGGATGATGTGTAAGAAAATGTGTAAGAAAATGTGCAAGAACATGTGTAAGCTGAAAAGACATCTCCAAGTATTCCAAAGCTGCCCATAATGAGCAGCTTTTTTTTGTTTGAGTGCTAACAAGTGTAGGTTATTGCTCATTCCTTTGTCGGAGAAAGTATAATGCCCGGCGCGATAAATGTGCAATAGAAAACTAGAGCCATAATAAAAATGTCCAGTTGTGTGCAATATGCGGTCACTCTATAGTAAGCGTAAGCAGCTGGGAGAAAGGGAATTGCAATGATGAAAAAAATAGCTAAACCGCAACGAACCGTCAGCTTCTTCCACAAAAGCTTAATTATTACCTTACTCATATCCAGTATTCCAATGGCGCTCCTGACCATGCTCACCTATTATATTGGGATTCGTGAAATCGAGAGAGAAGTGGGACGGACACAAAAGCTTCAATATGAGCAAGTTTCGGAAAGGATGGATGCGCAATTAGCCCACTTAAAGTTTACGGTGAACCAATGGGCTTACAACCCGGTTTTTAATGATCTGAAAAATCGTAGCATTTCCAAGGATGTGCGGTTCACTCTGGACTTGTACAATCAGCTGATCGTTATGAAAAGCTCGAATCCTTTGATCAACCAGGTCTCGTTATTTTTGGATCAAGAAGGAAGCTTGCTGATTGACGGAGAGAATGGCAGCCGTACGATACGAAACACAGATGAGAAGAACCGCTATCTTACGCTGCTGCAGCAGAAATCCTTCATGTTCTGGAATGAGGCGCTGCCTCATAGCAGTAATGAGAAAAATTCCGTTGCCATGTCTTTAATACAGAAGGTTCCAATTGAGGCCGAGCCCTCTTATGGAATTCTGATAGTTGATTTGAAGAAGGATGAAATCAATGCTCTGCTCCAGCAGTTGAATCCGGTAGGCCAAGGAACAGCCTTTCTTTTAATGCAGAACGGCTCCTACTTAGTGACAGACAGCAAGCATGGGATGGCCTCAACAACAAGCTCAACTCTAGACGCAAATTCATTGGACGAGATTATACGCACCGAGGTAATCAAGCATAATCAGGAGGCAGAAGCGGGAACTTTTCTTTATTCAGCGGATAAAGAAACCTACGTAGTTTCCTACGGAAAGCTTAAGAATACTGGTTGGTTCTATGTATCGGCTACTCCACTATCTCATCTGACCAAGCCGGTTGAATTAATTTCCAAGCTGCCCCTTGGCGCGAGTCTAATTGGCCTGCTGCTATCCGTGCTTCTTTCCTGGTTCGCCTCCAAGCAGCTGTATCGTCCGTTGCAGCACTTAATGCGGGTATTCGGGTCAGATAATAAAAGTTTAGCGCAGGGCGAAAAGAACGAGGTTGATTTTATCGAAAACAAGTGGAACTATCTCATCCGTGAGAGAACAGATTTGCAATTCAAAATGGAAAAGGCGGTTCCGGCTCTTCGGGAGGGCTTCATGCTCCAGCTCGTTCAAGGCCATCTAAGCACATTTTCGGAACAGCGGATTCGTGAGGAATTCGAGCAATTCGGTATTCAAATCCAGGATCAACAATTTTCCTTGCTTGTCATCCAGCTCTATGGTTTTACGAATTCATATAGTAATTTTGCCAAAGGGGATGAGCAGCTGATTACTTTTGCAGCCGCTAATATTGTGGATGAAATGGCTGGGCAGCTATCCAAACAAACTCAGATCATAAACTTTCAGGATTTGACCATAGGCGTATTATTCATTTCGCCGGAAGATCATTCAAGAGAGCAGATCAAGTCGGAGCTCTTTGAATTTGCGCGCTTGCTTATTGAGCCCTTGCGGGATTATTTGAAGCTTCAAGTAGTTATAGGCCTAAGCCGGATTACGACTTCACTTAAGAAGATCCCTGTCATATTGGAGGATACTCGGCAGGCTGTCCGGTACCGGGATATAGAGATGGAGAATTCGATCATTGATTCGGAGGATATAGTGCTAAGAGGCGAGCATTCCACCCATTATCCTTTTATTCAGGAAAAAATGCTGATTCAATCGATGCAAATGGGGTTAAGAGATCAGTCGATGCAGCTGGTTGAGGAGTTTTTAGAAGCTTTGCAGGTGAAATCAAGTAAAGAATTCGTTATCCAACAAGGCATGCTGCAGCTGCTTGGCAATGTTCAATTCGCCATGCTGCAAATAGGCTGCAACCCTCAGCATATTTACAACGGGGTAAATCTATTCGAACAGCTGCTCCTGATTCGTGAGCCTGCCGCTATGCTGGAATGGTTTAAATCGAAGCTTATCCATCCATTTATTGAAGAGATGCAATCGATCAAGGATTTACAAACCAAGCAAATCGTTGACAAAGTCATAGCAATGCTTAACGAGAATTTTATGCAGGATATTTCCCTGGAGGCTTGCGCAGACAGGTTCGGTACTTATCCTCAAAAGCTAAGCGCGAGCTTTCGGCAAACGGTGGGCGTTAATTTTATCGATTATTTAACCAATCTGAGGCTGGAGAAATCGAAAGAATTGCTTATCAGCACCGATCTGAAAATAAATGATATTGCAGAGCAGGTCGGCTACCAGCCAACCTACTACAATCGTATCTTCAAAAAGCATGAGGATATAACGCCAGGCCAATACCGCGAAAAGCATGCATACAGAAAATGATTTGGAGGAGGAAACTAACGCATGAAAGCTTTGTCCGGTATAAAAAAGGACTCCTTTCTTTACCTGCTCGTTTTACCGGGAGTATTATACTTTCTAATCTTCAAGTATGTCCCTATGTGGGGAATCGTTATCTCCTTTCAGGATTACTCGCCTTATATGGGGGTATGGAAAAGTCCATGGGTAGGGCTTAAGCATTTTATCGATTTATTTAACAATCCCGATTTTATGATTTTATTCCGGAATACGATGGTTATCAGCTTGATGAGTATAGTCTTTTATTTTCCGATGCCTATATTAATCGCTTTGCTGCTGAATGAACTGAAATCCGCCATGTTCAAACGTGTCATTCAATCTGTCGTCTATCTTCCGCATTTTCTTTCATGGGTTATTATTTCAGGGATCACGTTCCTGATGTTATCGCAGAGCGGAGGGATTATTAATAAGCTGCTTCCTTATTTCGGATACAAGCCGTTCAATTTCTTGACCAATCCCGACATATTCTGGTGGCTGCTAACCGCACAGAGCATATGGAAGGAAACGGGTTGGGGAACGATTATATATTTGGCTGCCATTGCAGGAGTAGATCCACAGCTTTATGAGGCTGCCAAAATGGATGGAGCTAATCGATTACGGCAAATTTGGCATGTGACGATACCTGGTATCCGCAACATTATTATCACGCTTCTTATTTTAAGGCTGGGTCATATTATGGATGTTGGCTTTGAACAAGTTTTTCTTATGATGAATGGTGCTGTATCCGAAGTGGCCGATGTGTTTGAAACCTATGTTTACCGCAATGGCATTCAACAGGGACAATTCAGCTATAGCACGGCGGTAGGCTTGTTTAAATCTGTCATCGGCTTGGCTCTGGTCATTATTTCCAATAAATTGGCTAAACGTTTTGGAGAGGAGGGGTTGTACTAGATGAAAGAGAGTCGCTTATTTGGTGCAGTGAATGGAGCCTTCCTGGGAATAGTTGGCATTCTGACTTTGTTTCCTCTCTATTATGTGTTTGTCGTATCGTTCACCGATCCTGCTGAGTACATACGAAAACAGGGCTTCATTTTATTTCCAGAAAAATGGTCGCTGCTTTCCTACAAATACATTTTGTCCACCTCTACTTATCTGAATGCGACAGGAGTCAGTGTATTTTTGGCAACGGTAGGCACCGTACTTAGCTTGATGGTAACAGCTTCACTGGCTTACGGTTTATCCCGCAAACGATTGAAGATAAGAAAGCATCTGATGATGATGATCTTGTTTACGATTTTATTCAGCCCGGGTATCATTCCGCATTATATTCTGGTCCGTGATTTAGGCTTGATCAACAGCATTTGGTCGTTAATTATCCCTGCACTTAGCAGTGGTTGGTATGTGTTCTTGATGAAGAGCTTTTTTGATAGCATCCCGCCTAGTCTTGAGGAAGCAGCCATGATGGACGGGTACAATGACTTCGGAATTTTTTTCAAAATCATTCTTCCGCTTTCATTGCCGGCGCTTGCGGCGTTTGGCTTATTTTATGCAGTGGGGTATTGGAACACGTATTTTAATGCGGTTCTTTATATCAATGTCTCATCCAAATGGCCTTTGCAGATTTTGCTTCAGAACATTCTAATCGATTCATCCACATCCTCCTCGGGTTCCGGGGCTGCTGAAATCATGAGTGAACAGCAGGTGCCTGCCCAGACGTTGAAAATGGCTGCAGTCGTAGTTGCAACAACACCGATTTTGCTGGTTTATCCGCTGCTTCAGAAGCATTTTGCCAAGGGTGTCATGCTGGGCTCCATCAAGGAGTAGCTGCAGTAACGATACTTGATCGGAGTGGGAGTAGAGGAAGTGTTCGGGGAACATAGTGGATGGTGGAGGGTATAGGAAAAATTGGCTGTATAGCTGGATTTTCAATGACTTTGAGAGGGGTGAGCCGGACTTTTAAAGAGATAAGAGGCAGGAAGGCGCACGAAAAACCAAATGAAACCAGGGGAGGATTTACCACAATGAGAACCAGTAAAATGGAAAGAGCAGCAAAAACAACAGCGATAGCTATTCTCGCAACTACAATGCTATCAGCCTGCGCAAGCAATAACACTACGGCACCTAACGATTCGACAGCAGGCAAGGTGGATGAAAAGCCGGAAACTATCAGCATCATCACTGAGTTTAATACACCTGAGGCTCCGGGACCCGACAATCCGGTATTGAAGGAATTCGAGAAACGGACGAATACAAAGCTGAATATTATGTGGACGTCGCCTAACAGCTACACGGATAAAATCAATCTCGTTCTAGCTTCCGGTGAGATGCCTGACTTGGTGAAGGTACTGGATTTCAACAGCTCTTTGATGCGTCAAATGATTCAACAGGGAGCTTTCTGGGATCTTACCCCATATATCAAAAACTATCCTCATTTAATGGAGTACCCGAGCACAGTTTGGGAAAAGACCAAAATTTCCGGGAAAAATTATTTGATTCCATCCGTACGTCCCCTGCATGGAGGACCTGGATTACCGATTGTGCGTAAGGATTGGCTGGATAAGCTAAAGCTGAAGGTTCCTGAAACGTTGGATGATATGTACAATGTGATGAAAGCTTTTGCCGAAAATGATCCGGATGGCAATGGCAAAAAGGATACAATCCCGATGGTTCCAAGAAATGACCTTAGCTGGGTGGAAGGGGTACTTAATCACAGTAACGGGAAATGGAAGGAACAGAACGGCAAGCTGATCGATACGACATTTGAACCAGGCACACGTGAAGCGCTGCTGTGGTTAAATAAGATTTATAAAGAAGGCTTCATGCCTGCCGACTATGCCATCATGAAGGAAACACAGTCCGAGGATCTCGTTAAAACAGGAGTTGCCGGAATCTATCCTAACACTATTGAAGCGATTTGGAGGGTTCAAGCCGAGCTGATCAAGACGAACCCTGAAGCTAACTTTTTGCCTCTGAGCTATTTGAGCTCAGCAGCGGGTAAATATGCTCCATCCACTCCGGGCTTTAGCGGTGTATACTTGATTCCGAAGTCTGTACCGGAGAATAAAATGAAGAAGATTCTCGCTTTGATGGATTATGGTGCATCCGAGGAAGGTTTTATGCTTGCCTGCTATGGCTTAAAGGACATTCATTACACAACTGACAAAGAGGGCTTTAAAATAGCAACGGACCAAGCGTTCAAGGATAGCGTATCCCAGAGCTCATTCGGCAAAATTTTCGAAAGATACGATAAATACCTGTGGGCTTACCGGACCGGCATGCCGAAGGAGCTTTTCGAACGCAACAAAAAGATTGTGGATGAGCGTGAAGCTGTAACCGTCAATGATCCAAGCGTAGGCTTGATTTCCGAAACGTGGCTTAAGGCAGGACCGGATTTTACGAAGAAAATCGGTGATTTAAAAACGAAGGTCATTATGGGGCAAGAACCGATTGAGGCGTGGGACAGCTTTGTTGCCAAATTAAAAACAGATGCGACTTACACAAAGGCAATTGAAGAGATGAATCAAGCTTACCAAGCTGCCAAAAAATAAGCACTAGCTTATCAGGCTGTCTAAAATAATCACCAACTTACAGGTTGCCAAAAATAAGCGCTGACTTACCAGGCGCCCTAAATAAACACCAACTTGAGTGTTTGTGAATAATTGGAAATAAGTCCCCCACGGGGCTTATTTTCATTTCAATAGGGTTACCACTGCATATATGTCGGTGGGAGAGGTGCGCGTGAATTCCGGGTCGCGTTGGAAAGCAGCATGGAGATACTCCAGCTCCGCTTACTTGGTTGCTGCCGAATTCTTTCTTTTTCGTGCTTCCCGGAGCAGTAGATAGGTAGGATGGCTACCTGACGATTCAACCCCATCCTCCCCACCTTCTCACTTCCATGCGGTACATATCAATCTCTTAGGCAAGTCCCCTCATTTTTGGAGGAGGCTGGGAGCTTACAGCTTGAGGGGCATAATAAGCTAGGGGGGCAACGCCTCCCTTGTGCAACACCACAACTCCCGCTCGGGTCCGAGCGCGTTGTAACGATTGAATAGCAGTGAGTGACCATTTGGCCGAAGATGTGCTGACTACGGTAATAAGTGTGAGTGATCGGGAATGTGCTGACTAGGGTAACAAGTGTGAGTGACCGGGTACGTGCTGACTAGAGTAACAAGTGTGAGTTGACTGGGAATGTGCTGATTACGGTAACAAGTGTGAGTGACGGTGAACGTGCTGACTAGAGTAGCAAGTGTGAGTGACTGGGAATGTGCTGATTAAGGTAACAAGTGTGAGTGACAGCAGATGTGCTGACTAGGGTAAAAAGTGTGAGTGACGGTGAACGTGCTGATTAAGGTAACAAGTGTGAGTGACGGTAGATGTGCTGATTACAGTAACAAGTATGAGTGACGATAGATGTGCTGACGAGAGTAATATGTGTAAGTGACTGGGAATGTGCTGATTACGGTAACAAGAGTGAGTGACCTGGTACGTGCTAACTAGAGGTAACAAGTGCGAGTGACCGGTTACGTGCTGACTAGGGTAACATATTGTGAGTGACGGTAGATGTGCTGAGTAGGGCAACAAGTATGAGTGACGGTAGATATGCTGACTAAGGGTAACTTGTGTGAAGAAATCTAAGGTTTAGCAGTGCTTTTTCGTTACTTTTGTGGATAATCTGCCTTTGCTATGCACCCGAATTGCCCCGGAATGGACGACTAAGCTAATTGAATTTGAATTAACTGGAATTCCTCCTGTAAATTTGACATAGAATCCCGAAAAGATGAAGTTAACTGGAAATCCTCCATCTATTTAGGGCACTTGGGTAGCAATTGGCTGAAATTAATAGAATTAACAGGATATTTTCCAGTTATATGTATTAATAATCCATAAATGTCAAAATTAGCATGATAAATTCCAGTTAAACGAGAAAGTTTAGCATACCAGGAGCCAATTCGTATCGGACTACACGTTCTCCTTTGCCGCGCAAAGAGGGAAGCAGCCAGCCCTTGGTACACAACTTTTGCAGCATCTGAACAGCCGTCTTATGATCGATTTCAAAATGGAGCTCCACATCCTTCGGCCGAATAGGCTGAGCCAATTGAGCTGCGAGTAGGATGATTTCTTTCTCGACGAGCAGCACGCGAGAGATCGGTCCCCGACTCGTCTGGTATCTGCTCAGAACCATGCGCAGCAAAGCGATGCATAGATCGGGACGCTGCTCAATGTCGTCATAAGCGAAGGAGATAACGGAGTATCCCATCGCATGAAGAAAAGTTTCGCGGTTCAATTCGCTGCAATATTTGTGCCGGTCCATGTCTCTTACGTGCGATGCAAAGCCTTTGATTTCAAATAATACTTTCACGTTACCCGGAAGCCAGGCCAAATCGGCAAAGTAAGACCGGCCCCGCCAATCGAGAACTTCGTATTCGGGATGGAGCTCCTCGAAGTTTCCACGGAGCGGCCACCAGACATTTTTTAGAAACAGCGATTCAGCGTGTTGATGTCCCCTCTCTAGTCGTGACCGTCGTTCGCCTGTTCTGCTTTCTAGATGATGACGGATAAATGCGGCGTGTGCTTCTTTTAAAGTCATTTTCTGATCCTCCCTGGAAAAAATAAAAACGCCCCGTTCCCACTCATCAGAATGGGAAGGGACGTTCTTCATCACTTGCTTTTTATTATAAGCGCAGTACATATGATCGAGCAAGTGATGATAATTGGCGGCAGGGGCAGGGGGCAAGATTATTTACAACAAGAGCTGGTGCATCGACCGATAATAAAATTACATTTCAGCGAAGCGAACAATGTTGCCTGCAGAAAGTTGCTAGCAGAAAGTTGCCTGCACAATGTTGCCCGCAGAAAGTTACCCTCACAATGTTGTTCACAGAAAGTTACCCGCACAATGTTGCTCACAGAAAGTTACCCGCACAATGTTGCCTGCAGAAAGTTGCCAGCACAATGTTGCTCACAGAAAGTTGCTCGCACAATGTTGCTCACTGAAACCTGCCAACGGAAACATAGAGGATCGTTCCTCTAATCAGACGGAGGATTCTTTGCGCTATTCGATGACGCGACTGAGGTCGGCGATAAATATGCGTCTTGTTCCGTTGACGAATCCATTGAATACAACATGCTTATCGTCCGGAGCCCATGCGGGATGCGGATCGAGCCGAAGTGTAGATGTAACCTTCGTCCCTGGATTGCCGACATTAATCCGCACAAGAGTCGTTTCGGTTTTGCTCACAAGGTCGATTAAACGTAAAGGAACCGTTCCGTCTCCGAAGGTGACCTTCTCCTTCTCATAAGCATCGGTCAGAATGTGACGCCCGTTGGGATGAACCGTAGGATGACCGGAGCCGGGAAATTCCTCAATGATTTTCTCAAAGCCTGTGCCGTCCAGGTTCGCTTGAACAAGGTACAGCTGCTTGTCTCCATCCAGGCACAGATTCATGGAAAGCTTCCGTCCGTCAGGGAACCAGTTGATATGGTGTCCGCCTTTATCCCATTGCTCTGGACCTACGGCTACATGAATATCGCTGCCGTCAGGTTTCATTGTGATGACCCAGAACTTAAGGGGGTAATCCGTAAGCTTATTCCAAGGCTGTGCCTCATTCGTATCGAACCATCTCATTGTAAACAGCAATCTGTCGCCTTGCGGATTGAATTTGCAATGAAAGCCGTAACATTCACCATGCTCATACAGCTTCTTGTCGATGGCAGGCTGGGCGCGGTCGAATACCTCTTGGATCGACACAAGCAGCTTGCGCTTGCCGCTCTCCGTATCGGTGATGTATAATCCGTCGTCATCACGGAAGCCAAAGTTGCGGGGAACAAGGTCATCGGGAACCATGACGCCATAGCCGTACTGGGTACGTCTCATCCGCTTCATGCATGCAGAGATAATGCTCTTCCTGTCAGGTGAGATGCGGTAGATGCTTCCTTCGAGCCTTCTCTTTTCACCGTTATGAGGGTTCAGCTTCACACAATAGGGCTCCCAAGCTGCCGTATCCACATCGTTGTAATAGATGGAGTCGTCATCGGTACCCCAGTTAATATTGGCTCCGAGCTGCGGCTCCCAGCCGAAGGTTTCGGCTACCACGCGCTCTTCTGCCGTATGCAGGTCTATAAGGACAACTTCGGCGGCTTCGCCGGGCAGTGGCAATCGGTCTTCTTGAGGCATGCGAAGCAAGGCCACATATCTTCCGGATGGGCTCACTGGCGAAGTATCGAAAAAACGGTGAAATGAGCCCTTGCTTTCCGGAGTCAGGCACCACACAGGGACTAGCGGATCATACTCGGTGTAGAGTGGGAATTGCTCGTTAATGATCAACTGGGATCTCTCCTTTATTGAATTGCACATTTATCTTAATTTCATTGTAATCGCTGCTCAGAGAGAGATGTTTATCCGCAGAAAAGATGTTTTTGTCCATAGGTTATATAAAAATATTGGAATGAATGAAAGAAGGAGGCGCTTATGGGAAAGCACGGTGTAGATATACGATGGACTTCCAGATATGACTACGAGCAGGGCGGAAGGCTAAATCCTCATGAACATGATTTTTTTCAAATCATTTATTTTATTGATGGAAAAGGTACATTCACTCTAGCAGAAGCTGAATATGTCATTTCTCCGGGTGTGTTTATTTTTATAAACCCCATGCTGAAACATGGCTTCATCCCTTACGGGAATTCGAAAATCAAGACACTTGATCTGAAATTCGATATTAGTGACAAAGATATTTTGGAAATGGCGAGCGGTTTACAAGCCTATCAAACGGATGATTCTATGGTAATTAAAGATTTGCTTGAAAAAATAAGGTTCGAAGGTTTGAATAAACGATTATTTTACGGGGAGATGGCTTGTCTGTCCTTGATCCAAATCTTATATACTTTATTCAGGCAGAACGGCGAGCCTCCCAAGCAAAAAAACGTAACACAAGCTGTTTATAAATTGAAAAACGAGCCTATAGAAGCGGCGCAACGGCTGGAGCATTATATACAAGAGCATTATGCTGAGGAGCTGTCTTTGGGAGCGATTTCGGCTCAGTTATGCTACAGCAGTAACTATTTGAGTCAAATTTTTAAAATAAATTACGGCTGCACCTTTACGAATTATTTGAGAAGAATAAGGATTGAGAGATCGAAGGAATTGATTTCCTATTCAGCCTTAAGCCTGAAGCAGATTGCAGAATCAGTGGGGTTCAAAACGATTTACCATTTCAGCAGAGTGTTCAAGGAAACAGAGGGAATTAATCCGGGAAAATGGAAAGTAAGGGAGCTCGAAGGGATTCGCAAGGATGTGCATTTCAATTAGTCGGATACATATGACAGACATTGACTTCATATTCAGAAATAAGCTATAGTAGGATTATCTTTTACTAAGGGAGAGATTTTGATGTCGGTGGCCGTTCTTAACTAAAAAATTCCATAAAGAGGTTTCGCTAATCCATGAACAAATTTGCTGATTTGGCAATGTTTATTTGTTATGGCCTAATGGTAGCCTCGGAATTAGTTAAGAACAACGGATATCATACAATGCCTTAGGTGTATTCCTATCATTGCACCCGGATCCGTGCTGAGTTCAGCGCGGTTTTTTTATTTTCCGGGGCTTTATTTAGGTGTCGATAAAAGGGCGGAGAATGACGTAAGTTCATTCTTCGCCCTTTTTTTATTTTTTTATAAGGAGTGATAAAAATGAACGAGAAAGCATTACAGCGACTAGAGTACAACAAGGTCAAAGAAATTTTGATGGGGTACGCGATTTCATACTTGGGGAAACGGCATATTGATCAGATGCTGCCGATGACTTCGGGTAAACTAGTAAGAAAAAAACTGGATGAGACGGCGGAAGCCAAGTCTTTAATTCGGCATGGAGCAAGCGTTCCGGTTCCTTCGCTGGAAGGGATTGAAAACATAATAACGCTTCTCGGCACGGGTTATGTATTTAGTGAAAAAGACTTCATGCATATCCAGCAATTCCTTACCAGCTGCACGCAGTTAATGAAATACATGGCGGCCAAATTGGAGGTTGCCCCTCATGTTAGCAGCTATGCGGCTTCCATGTACGAGATGGCTAAGCTGAAGTCGGAAATCAACCGGTGCATTCGAAACGGGCAGGTGACCGACATAGCAAGTAAGGAGCTGCTAAAAGCTCGTAAGCGAATATCCGTGTTTGAAGAACGGCTCAAAAGTAAGCTGGATTCCCTCATGAGCAAACATCGTTCCATCCTGCAGGAGAATATAATCAGTACACGAAGCGGAAGGTATGTGCTCCCAATCAAGAAAGAGCATCGAAGACTGGTAAAGGGTACGGTGCTGGATGAATCGGCAAGCGGTCAAACGGTATTTATCGAGCCGGATGAAATTATGAGCTTTCAGTTTGAGCTTTCAAGTCTCAGAGCCGAGGAAGCACGGGAAGAAATGAAGGTGCTGAGCGATTTGACAGCTCTTGCAGAGGAATCCGCACAACAATTCCAAGTTAACGTGGAAACCGTTGGCACCTACGATTTTCTGTTTGCCAAAGCTAAATATGCTTTAGCTATCGGAGGTTCCAATGTTGAATTAAACGAGGAAGGAATGATTGGACTTCGTGAAGCGAAACATCCTTTGATGGGCAATCATATGGTTCCCCTTCATTTTGCAATCGGTAATAACTACAAATCACTTATTATTACAGGGCCGAATACAGGGGGAAAAACACTGGCTTTAAAAACGGTCGGTTTGCTAACCGTCATGGTACAGTCGGGTTTACTTGTCCCTGTGCAGGAAGGAAGCTTGTTTTCGGTATACACAAACGTTGCTGTGGATATAGGCGATGGGCAGAGCATTGAGCATGCGCTCAGTACGTTTTCCGCACATATTCGAAATGTTATCGACATTTTGCAAATAGCCGACAGCTCCACACTTGTGCTTATCGATGAAATGGCTTCCGGGACGGAACCTGGAGAGGGCGTCGGCTTGTCTGTTGCCATTCTGGAAGAGCTGCATAGAAGGGAAGCTACTGTTGTGGCGACAACCCATTTTACGGAGATCAAAAATTTTGCCGCGGCAGCCCCGGGCTTTGAAAATGCGCGAATGGAATTCGATGCGCAAACGCTCCAGCCCCTCTACCGCCTGCGGATAGGGGAAGCGGGTCAAAGCTATGCCTTCCAGATTGCCTTGAAGCTGGGAATACCAGCCGAAATTATTCACAGATCCCGTGAAATTACAGCAAGCGGTATCTCGGTTAAAGTGCCACAGGAAATTACGATGGCTGAGCCGGAACCACTTGTGAACGCAGGGAGCAGCAGAGTTCGGCAACCGGAAACCCGTACATGGCCCATCGAGCCTATTCATAAGGAGGAAGCTGAAGCAGGTACCCTGAAACATGAGACAGTTGCTGCAAGCTTTCAGCTCGGTGACCGCGTGTTCGCAGCTTATTTAGGCCGCAGCGGCATTGTTTGTGAAACCGAGGATTCCATGGGCCACATAGGTGTGATGATCCAAAAGCAGAAATTGAAAATAAATAAAAAGCGACTTGTGCTTCAGATCGAAAGCAAGGACTTGTATCCTGAAAATTACGATCTGGATATTGTATTTGAAACCAAACAAAACCGCAAAATGCGGAAATTGATGAATCGCAAGCATGTGAAAGGATTAACCATTGAAAAAAGACCGGAGGAGTAATAGCTGCTGAGATGAAAAAGGGTTAGCTGTCCCTCAATCAGAGTGTGGGTCAATGAAACATAGGGTCCGAATGAATGAAGTCCGCGTAAACACGCGGGCTTTTATAATTTCAAAAAATATTTCCGAAATTTAGGTTTCCTGTTCTTTACATTTTAATCATACTCGATTAATATAAGAATGTAAGTAAGTACTTGCATTAGGAAGGGTAGATAAATGAACAGCAATCAAAGTACTAGTGATAAGCTTTTGTTGGCAGCAATCGATCTAATGGCAGATAAGGGGTATGATGGCACAACCACTAAGGAAATTGCCCTTGCTGCCGGAGTGAACGAAGTCACGTTGTTTCGCCATTTCGGAACGAAAGAGAAGCTGCTTCAGGCCGCATTTAATCGCTATCATTATGGTCAAGAGATGGGAAAGCTTTTTAATGAAGCCCTGCAAGGAGAGCTGCATTCGGATCTGCTTATGCTTAGCCGAACGTATCATAAGATTATGAGCCGGAACAAGAAGCTAATATCAATCGCTCTAAAAGGGAGCAGCAATCTCCCTGATGAGGTTCTTCAGGAGGCCTCGCGCAATCCGAAATATTTGAAAAGCCTTTTAACGAAATATTTGACGACCATGTCTGAACAAGGTAAGGTTGTGACTTCGAATCCTGAGCTGAATGCACTGTCTTTCATGTGGATGAATTATGGCGCATTTATCAGTAACCTGAATGCAAAAGAGGCTGTCTCAGATGACTCGCTGGACGAATTTATCGAGGAAAGCGTGCGGCTATTCGCTAGGGCATTAACCCCCTAGCTTTTTTATAAAACAGTATGCAAGTATGTGCTTGCATACAAATCCATCAAAAAGGAGAGTAATTAATTATGAATTTTGATTCAAAACAGCACAAAGGTCCGATTCTAATGCGCTTAATGATGTTTACCGTTATGATGTCATCCATGAGCTCCCTTATGTTTAACATTGTGCTTCCGCAAATCGGTGAGGAGTTTCATCTGACCCTTGCTCAGGTGAGCTGGCTGTCATCCGCCTATACGCTAATCTATGCGTTTGGCACTGTGACTTACGGGAAGCTTGCGGACAGATTTCAGCTTAAGAGCCTATTGACCTTCGGTCTTACGTTGTTCGCGGCTGGTTCTCTAATAGGGCTTGTTTCCCAAACCTTCTGGTTAGCGCTTCTCGGAAGATGCCTGCAATCTGCGGGGGCCGCAGCTATACCGGCAATTGCACTAATTATCCCTGTGCGGTATTTTTCGCCTGAGAAGAGAGGCTCCGCATTAAGCATGTCTGCCGTTGGGATTGCGCTCGGAAGCGCTCTTGCACCTGTCATTTCAGCGATCGTTGTGAGCTTTGTGAATTGGCGCTGGCTATTTTTACCTTCCTTGTTAATATTGCTGTTGCTGCCACTTTATCGTAAATATTTGGAGCATGAATCGAAAGAAGCCCCTCGGACCTTCGATTGGCTCGGTGGAAGCTTACTCGCTGCCTCCATTACGCTGCTTCTGCTTGGGGTGACGAATCTAACCTGGTCGTATTTGGTTTTCGGAGTAGCCTCTTTAATCCTCTTCATTGTACGAATTTGTACGACTAAAGATGCTTTTATTGAGCCTCGATTGTTTCGAAATAAAAAGTATGCCAGCGGGCTGGCACTTGCATTTCTCATCGCGGGTATAGGCATTTCCTTATATTTGTTAACTCCGATCCTATTCTCGGAAGTGTACCGCCTAGGCTCCAATTGGATCGGCTTCGCCATGGTTCCTGCTGCGGTAGCCTCTGCCATTCTGGGACGTAAAGGCGGCAAATTGGCGGATTTGAAAGGAAACTCCTATCTGATCTCTGTTGCTTCCGGTTCTTTAATTACTTGCTTTGCCTTGTTGTCCATTTTCACAGGAATTTCTCCGCTTTGGATTTCATTCTTTTTAATATTCGGTAATGTAGGCCAATCTTTCCTGCAGATTGCGATGTCCAATTCCATTTCAAAATCATTGCCCAAAGATCAGGTTGGAGTAGGCATGGGGCTGTTTTCGATGATCAGTTTTATATCCCAAGGAATAGCTGCCGGTGTTTACGGTATTGTAGCGGCACATGGTTCATCCGCTAGTTGGAATCCGTTAAATGTCGAGCCGGGGAGTTACGTGTTCAGCAATATTTATCTTGTTCTTGCCGCTATGCATGTGGGGATTCTGTTGTTCTACCGCATGCAGTTCCGAACAAAAAATCCAAGTGTTTCAATAGAGCGCTAAAGCAGCAGGAAGGAGCAGGCACCTAACGTTAAAATAACCTTCAATCTCGCTATCGAAGCGGGATTGAAGGTTATTTCAATAATACTTGATCCGTTACTTTTACTTCCCAAGCAGCATTCTGCTTTTTTTCTTCCACGTCTCAATAAACGGCTCGTCAACAGCCCATTGGACCATAACTACGGACTCGTCAGGGGTTAAGCCTACAGACAATAGCGGCATAGGAATCAACTGGCCTTCCATTGGATAGACAACGATATCCCGGTCTGTCACGACACCTACCATTTCATCATTGGGCGAAGTAAAGGCGTCTCTGGCGTCCGGGCGTACTTGCAGAATATCTTTCCAGCCTACAGTTAGCCGGTCATAGGAAACTACCGAGGTGGGCAGTTTTAGCCGCACTTCCCGAAGCTCATATTGGTTCACGTCCTGTTCAGCAGGACTGCTGTAAGACGCTATCTTGGGTACCCATTCCCCCTGATTCCGAACAATTGCCCAGCTTTCTCCATCTGGAAACAATTGGCGTGATTTGGAGGCATTGGAGCCAGATAATTGTGTATCTTGGCTATTATCTGCCTTCCAGGCTGGTTGTGCGGAGTCAGCGTACAGCTTGCTCAAGGAAACATGCGGGTCTCGTACAGGAGCCAGCGCATTTTGAGGTTTAGCCTGGGCTAAATCCGGCAGTTCCTTAACCCAAACATATTCAGACTGCACCTCTTTACCTTGCTCCTTTTGGTTAACGGTTTGTGAAATGGACAAGTATCTGTTGCCTGCAAAGAGCAGCTTTTCCGAAACTTTCAAGGGCTTGGATGGTTTCAATGCCAATGCAGGAGAGGTGTTTCCATCTGCTGACAAGGAAGCCTTGAGCATTCGATACTCCTCATTAGAGCTAACCTGGCTCTGAGTGGTGATCTTCGTAAAGTCTGTTTTATAGGGCATTAATATTCCTTCGCCCTCGGCGACTTTGCTCAGCTTCCCTTGCTCCTCGGCAAGCAGTAAAGTCCGGTAAGTGCTGTATTCAGGGCTATCGCCTGCCGGAGGATGATCCTTGCGCAAGCCTATCAGCATCGCGGAATGAACCCGGAATGCATTAATATCGGTAGAATGCAATGTTGATGCCGGCGTTTCGCGTAAAGTGATTTTATCACCTGGTATTCCGGCAGAATCTTGGTTGAATGGTTCATGCCAATCGACTGTCAAGAACAAGGCTGCCAACGCAAGAGAGGTACAAATGCCACTGATCCAAGGCATCCATTTCTTTTGTTTATCGACTTGTTTTTCCACATTGGCTCCAATACGTTTCTTCAATTTATCGGAGAACCCATGCTGGCTAAGCGGTCCATCGGCCAAGCCTTTTAGCAACTCGTCGTTAGTCGGATCCATTGCTTTGATTCTCCTTTAATTTCGAAATTTTTTTGCGGGCATGGAATAATCTCGATTTTACGGTTCCCTCAGTGACGCCTAATATTTGTGCGATCTCTTTCATTGAAAGCTGGTAATGCGCGTACAGCAGCAGGATCTCCCGGTATTTGACAGGCAGCTGCAGCACCAGCTTCCATAGGTCGTTTACCGCCAGTTTATCAATAACGGCTTGCTCGGTCGAGGGTTGCACACCTGAAGGCGCTATAAAGCTCATCAAGCTTACCTTACGGTAGAAGGCGGAGCGGCGATAGTCCAAAGTCATATTGCGAGTAATGGTCAAAATCCATGTTTTCACAGACGATTCGTTACGAAATGTATATAAATTGCGGTACACCTTAATAAAAACTTCCTGTGTTATATCGTCCGCCTGATCCCATTTGCGGGTAATACTGAAGGCGTAATTCCACACATCCTTACCATAAGCTGTCATTAGCTCTTCCAAGATAGCTTTCTTGTCGGAGCTTTTTGACAAATATTTCAAGTAATCAAAATTCACCTTGGATTCCAACACTGCCACCTCAATTATTTGACGATCGGCTCTCATTAAAGGTTCAATTTCCATAATGAGGCGTCTCGACCTGCACTCTTCTATACCTAGCTTACCTTTTTGTGCGTTACTTGAAAAGGAATAAGGTGAATTTTATGGGAATATATAACAAATTTTCAGCGTGGGCCTTTTAGCTCCGGTACAGTGACCAGTTGATAGCCTTCAGCCTTTAAAAAGGCAATGATGTTCGGAAGAGCTTCAACTGTGTTGTCCAGGTTTCCATTCTTGCCGCCAAAGCTGTGCAGCAAAATAATATGGCCAGGCTTTGTATGCAGTTTAATATTATCTAGAATGCCGGATGAGGAAGTACCCGCCCAATCGCGGGGATCGATGTTCCAATCGATTAAAGGGCGTCCGGATTGCTCCAGCTCCTTCTTCAACGTGGCGGTGGCAGCGCCATAAGGGGCACGAATTAAGGTCGGCATTACACCAATCGTTTTTTCAATAATGTCATCCGTATCTTTAATTTCCTGATTAATCTTTTTGGCAGAGAGCTTGGTTAAATTCGCATGATCCCATGTATGATTACCGATGGTATGTCCTTCTTCATTGATTCTTTTAAGAACATCAGGGTGCAGACTGACTTGATTTCCCACTACAAAGAAGGTGGCTTTAATATCATTTTTCTTAAGAATATCCAAAATCTTGGGGGTATAAATGTTATCCGGTCCATCATCAAAAGTAAGCGACACCCGTTTGGCAGCTGAGGCCGGCGTATTTGTCCGAGCTGGCTTGACTTCCGAGACAGGCTTCGGCTGAGCCGAGAGAGGAGATGAATGAATTTCTGGTGAAGCAGTTTGTTCGGGTGCTGTTGAAGACTTGAGCTCTGCTTGTACTTCCGGTGGGCTCTTCAAGGGTTGATTGCCAGGCAGTGGCAGGACGCTTCCCGTAACTATAAGATTGGTAATTGCCATACTAACCATGCCGCAAAAAGTAACACCGATGATCCACTGCTGTTTTTTTTCTGTCAATATTCGCGTTGCCATCCTAAGGAACCTTCTTTCAAACATTCATCTGTAGTATTTATTATACCAAATTTGACGAATAGACTCGATAAAAGGTTTATAGTTTCGACATTTTTTTTAAGAGAAAAAAGGTTGGAAAATAGTTGGAGGCAGAGTCCTTAATGAGGACTTAAAAATCCGAAAATGACTGTCAAGCAAGCCCTTTTGTAAATAATTGGATTGTATGTGCGGGATGAATATCAAACGTTTCCGGTAACGTTTGATATTTGAAATGCGTTTTTGAGCCAAATAAGGGGTGAATTTTAAAGTTATTATTAAGATTTTAGCGCTAAAATGGCTGATTTCTTGAGATTATGTAAATATGGGCAAAACTAATTGAAACTTGAAACATCGTATTGTAACATAGGGAACGTTTCCGGAAACGTTTGTGAAGAGGTGTGCATGTGGCAAATATAAAAGACGTGGCTAAGCATTTAGGAGTATCTGTATCTACAGTTTCAAGGGCGATGAATAATCATCCCGATGTTCGCGAAGAAACAAAACTGCAGGTGATGGAGGCGATCCGAGCTTTAAATTATCGGCCTAATGCGATTGCGAGAGGTTTGATCAACAAAAAGACGTATACGATCGGTTTAATGATACCGGAAATATCGGATCCGTTTTTTGCCGGCCTGGCCAATGCTGTGGAGGAGACCTTTTCCAAGCAGGGGTATCAAGTTGTTTACGGGAATACGAACCGCGACCCTGTAAAGGAGAAGCAGTTCCTTTCCAACGCTATTGAACGACAGTTTGATGGGCTTATCATTACTCCTGATTTTCTGGACGACACATTCAAGGAGCTGATTTCAGGTCTGGATATGCCGGTCGTATTTTTACGGAGAAGAACGCCCCCGGGAATATCGGCTCCCTATGTTGATGTTGATCATTATGAGGCGGCAACTGAGGCGGTCAAATATTTAATCGAGCTGGGTCACAGGCAAATTGGTTTTATCGGGATGCCGGAGAGCTCTTTTACCGGAATTCAAAGATTGCTTGGTTACAGGGATACCATGTGGAAGCACGGCCTTCTTTCTGATGATAGCAACATCGTTATGAGCGGAGGAAGAAATATAGACTGCGGCCGGAGGGCCATGAGCAAGTTGTATGAGAGAAATCCAAACGTAACTGCTGTATTCGCAGGGAATGACTTGCTCGGCATCGGGGCTCTTGAATGGCTGGCTCAGCAGAACATTAAGGTTCCGGATCAAATATCTGTTATCGGCTTCGATAACTTGGAATACGCGGAGCTGCACTGGATCCAATTAACGACAATGGAGCAGCCTCGTGCGGAAATGGGGGCCAAAGCGGCCGATCTGCTGCTGCAAATGATCTCTGATAAAGAAATGACGCCGGAGTCCGAGTTGATCAAAGCCAGACTGATCGTAAGGCAATCCTGCAAGGCGCTGCAGACAACATTATCCATATGAATTAAGCTATGCGGCATCTTTCAACTAAAAGGCCCTTTGGGCAAAAAAACAAGGAGGAACGAACGTGTTTAAAAAATGGATGGGGTCATTAACTGCCTTTACGCTTCTCACTACTGTAATGCTGACCGGATGTGGAACTAATGGAACAAATGGTGGAAGTCAGACACCAGCTTCTGCGCCGAAAGCGGCGGATACCAAGGAAGCGCCTAAAGAAACCCCAAAGGATACTCCCGCAGCATCCAAAAAGCTGACCGTGTACGCAGCCCTGAATGAAGATGATATTGTGCAAATTCAAAAAAAGTTCAAAGAAGACACCGGAATTGAAATCGAATATTTGCGTTTGAGCGGAGCTGGAGAAGCAAGCACACGAATTCAGGCTGAGAAGGCTTCTCCCAAAGCGGATATCTTTGTTGGCGGTTCTGTTGAATTTTATGAACCCCTTGCATCCCAAGGCTTACTTGAGAAATATTCTTCACCGAACGCCAAAGAGCTGGATGCCCAGTTTAATGATCCTAAAGGCTTCTGGCAAGGCTGGTACATGGGTGTGCTTGGCATCGTGCTGAATAAAGACAGATTCAAAAAAGAGCTTGAGCCGAAGGGCATCAAGGAGCCGAAAACATGGGATGATCTGCTTGATCCGGCTTATAAGGGCTTGTTCATAACATCCAATCCGGCAACGGCTGGCGGTGGATACATATTTGTTGCGGATCAGCTGTTCAGATTGGGCGAGGAAAAAGGCTGGGATTACTTGAAAAAGCTCAATGACAACGTTCATCATTACACCCCTGCTGCTGGAGACGGCATTAACCTTACGGCTACAGGAGAGTTTGTGGCTGGAATGTCTTGGGCACATGATATCGTTAAATCCGCTAAACAGGGCTATCCGATCCAAGTTATCGTTCCAGATCAAACTGCCTTTGAAATTGGTGGAGCAGGTATTGTCAAAGGTGGAGCTAACACTGAAAATGCCAAGAAGTTCATTGACTGGCTGTTAACCAAACCGGTTGGAGAGATGAATACGAAATTATCAAACCGCTATTCCGTTAGAAAAGATGTTGCTCCTCCAGAAGGTATGATCAAAATCGAGGATGTTAAGCTTGTGAAATATGATCGGGAAAAGGCTTCCCAAATGAAGGCTGACGTTGTGAAGAAGTTTACTGAAATGACAGGCAAAAAACAATAGCAAGACCTACCGCCAAAGAAAGCTAATTGCTGACTTGTCTGTGCGGGGACGGCATCTCTCTTGCCGCACAGGCAAATTTAGCAATGGAAAGGTGTGACCTGCCTTGACCTCACGTGCTGTTAAAGAAGCATGGGCCGATATGAAGCGATTAAAGCACGAGCCGCTTCTGGCTATTCTTATAGTAGCGATTATTATCATCACCGTTTATTTTGTATGCTGGCCGATTATCAAAGTGATAAGCTTCCCGCAATGGAACGATTACTTAAACCTGTTTACCAATTCACGTTGGTATCATGCAGCGTTAAACAGCTTATTCATGACGCTGATTTCTACCATTTCCTGCACCGTAGTCGCTTTTCTGTTCGCCTACGCCATTACAAGGCTGAATATTCCGCTCAAAGGGCTGTTCCGCTTTATTACCCTTTTGCCGGTTGTCTCACCTCCTTTTATCGTAGCACTGTCTTACATTCTGCTATTCGGCAGGCAGGGGATCATTTCCAAGCATGTGCTGCACATTAATATCGATATTTATGGCTGGCACGGGTTATGGCTTGTTCAGACCATTACATTTTTCCCCTATGCGTATGCTGTCATTAACGGGGTTCTCAAAGCAGGTCCAACGAACCTGGAGTATGCCGCCTATAACTTGGGAGCAACGCGCTGGCAAGTATTTAAGGATGTATTTTTTCCGCTATGCAGACCGGGAATTGCAGGAGGGGCGTTAATTGCCGCCATGAATGTGCTGGCTGATTTCGGCAACCCGATGATTATCGGAGGAAACTACACTCTTCTTCCGACAGAGGCTTATATGCAGATGGCTGGATTGTTCGACCTGCCTTCGGCGGCGATGCTGTCGACCGCTTTACTCGTTCCAGCGCTTGGGTTGTTTATACTGAACAGAAATTGGGTAGGACAACGCTCCTATGTAACCGTCACCGGTAAAGAAACATCCTTAGAGCCGTATCCTGTCCCTTTTTATATAAAATGGGGTTTGTTCTCCTTCTGTTTGTTCGTTACGATTGTTATTTTAGCCGTCTATGGGGTGCTGTTTTACGGTGCTTTTACGAAAACATGGGGATATGACTGGTCGTTCACTCTGAACAATATGAACTATGTGCTTGCTAAAGGAAAGGAAATGTTCAACAGCATCAAGTTTGCGCTTATTTCCTCGGTTGCAGCAGCATTGTTTTCGCTACCGCTTGCGTATATCGTGCAAAGAAGGCAGATCGGGATCAACCGTCTACTGGATTTTCTGGCTATTTTGCCTGGAGCTGTTCCCGGCGTATTTCTGGGACTCGGTTTTGCGATTGCTTTTAACGAAGGGCCGCTTGTGCTCACGGGAACTTCCACCATTATGATACTTGCATTAATGTTCTGGAATTTACCGACCTGCTATAGCGCGAGTCTTGCGGGTCTGCAGCAGATTGGAAGCTCTCTGGAGGAGGCATCGCTTAATATGGGGGCCGGCAATTTTAGAACCTTCAAGAACATCCTGCTTCCCCTGCTCAGAGGACCTTTTCTTTCCGGACTTGTCCTTTCCTTTTTACGATCAGTGACTTGCTTAAGCGTTATTATTTTTATTTATTCGGCGGGAACTTCGGTCGGGACTGTATCGATTCTAGGCCTTGTGCAAAATGGCGCTTGGGGCAGCGCATCGGCGTTTACGGTTGTGCTTATTTCCATCGCATTCGCTGTACTGGCCATAGCCCGGCTTTTTATGAAAGAACAGGGTAAATCCATTGGGTTATAACGGAGGCAGATGATGAGCGCACAGAATTCGATTATCAAAATTGAAAGCGTGACGAAGCAGTTCGGAGCTTTCAAAGCTATCAATAATGTATCGCTGGACATACAGAGAGGCAGCTTTACCACGCTGCTTGGGCCAAGCGGCTGCGGCAAAACGACGCTGATGAGGCTGATCGCCGGTTTTCACGAGCCCGATTCAGGAAGCATTTATATTGAAGGGAATAAAGTGAACGGCACGCCGGTGTACAAAAGAAACACCCCGCTCGTTTTTCAAGAATATGCGCTTTTTCCCCATATGACTGTTTTTGAGAATATTGCCTATGGCTTGAAGCTAAAACGGATACCCTCAAATGAGATCAAGGAAAAAGTCGGAACGATGCTTGATATGTTCGGATTGCAGGGAATGGAGCACAGGTATCCGAAGCAGATGAGCGGGGGACAACAGCAGCGGGTTGCGTTCGCAAGGGCGTTGATCATTGGACAAAACATTTTGCTGATGGATGAGCCTTTAAGCAATCTGGATGCCAAAATGCGCGTCGAAGTGAGGAACGATATCAGGGAAATGCAGCAGCGCGCCGGTATAACCGCTATTTTCGTAACCCACGACCAGGATGAGGCTCTGTCATTATCTGACCGGATCGCTGTGTTTAACAAAGGAACCATCTATCAAGTCGGTACTCCATGGGAAGTTTATTTCAAACCTAACAATAAGTTTGTAGCCGATTTCGTAGGGGTAGCCAACTTTGTGGACGGTGAAGTAGTTGGAGTTGAGTCGCAGGACTATATGGTCAAATGTGCCGATACAGTGATCAAAGTGGATAAAACCGGGTATTCTGCAAAACTGGGCGACAAGGTGACACTGGTTATAAGACCGGAATGCATCTCTGTCTTACCAAGGGAAGGCAGCTATGGAGGCAGCGATAATGTATGGAGCGGGTACATAACAAGAAGCAGCTTTCTTGGACGAATGATCAGATATTGGGCGGAGGCTGGATCTATGCAGTGGATTATAGATGATTCCAGTCCTAGCGTTCGCGGATATCTGGAAGGCCAAATCGATCTTGTTCTGGACAAAAAGAAAATACATATGTTAATTGGAGAGTAATCATGAAACCTGTATTATATGCGCTGAATGTTGGGCGGGGTGATGCCTTTTTTCTCGAAATCCCGACGGATAACGGAGTCGCTGTCATCCTAATCGACGGAGGGGATCATTTCTTCCATGAGTCCGTCAGGCCATATCGTTTCGTGCAGGAAAGAGGCTGGAAGCAGATCGACTTGATGATTCTAACTCATCTTCATCCTGATCATCTGACAGGCTTGCTTGAGGTGGCGGAGCATATTCCGATAGTGGAGGCGGTTCTGCCTTATCCGGAGCTGATGCTTGGTTTGGGTGAAATGCGGCATCCGAAAGCCGTTCAAACCGCTCGAATGTTAAATGATTACAATCAATTATGGGAGCTGCTTCGCCAGCAAAAAACAGCCGTTACTTTGCGTCAGCCTTTTGGTGAGACGGCTTCATGGACGTTCGGGCCATTTATGCTGCGGCATCTTGATCCTCTGCATATAAGTGATTTGCCAGCCTACAGCAATCTTCAACAGCTATGTTCTTCTCATCTGGAGACGGAAATACAAGAGAAGCTGCTGGTCGCCTTCGATTCATCATCGAATCGGGACAGCAGCGTCTGGCTTCTTGAACAGACAGATGGCCAGCAGCTGTTTTTATTCAGCGGCGATGCGCTGCTGTCGAACTGGGAGCGGATTATGGAAAACGAGCAGCTGCGGCCAAGCGGGTTTAAGGTTGGCCATCATGGTATGGCGGATGGATGGAACGAACATCTGCTCAGGCTGCTATCGCCAGATTGGGTATTAATAACAAATAATAACACGGAATACGAACGGTTTCGGGATGATTGGAACCGGATTGCGCAAGCCTCGGAAAGCATGTTATATGTTACAGGCTCACAGCCGGACACGCTTTATCTTGCATCCAGCTTACCGCTCGCTCCGGAAAGGATTGAATTGAAATAATGCCATCCGAACAACGCTACCGCATGGTCGTCACCGATATTGACGGGACGCTGGTGGATTTGCAGCAAAAGATCAGTGAGCGGAACAAGGAAATGATCAACGCTTTTCAACAGCAGGGCGGGATCGTTACGCTTGCAACCGGCCGGGTAGAAGAGGCTGCGTACCCCTATGCGATGGAGTTGGATATTCGTCATCCGGTCATCTTATACAACGGCGGTAAAATCGTCGATTTCGATACAGAGCAATGTCATTTTGAAGCCATTCTTAGGCAGGATGTAATTGACAGATGTCTTCGATTGATAGAGAATTACCCGCATGATATGATTTTTTATGCCGACAGGAAAATATGGGTGAAAGAAATTACGCAGCCTATCGAGGAGTATATGAAGAAGGATAGGGTGCAATGTCTTAGCTGGGAGTCTCCTGAATTTTTGAAGCAAAGTGAAGTCAATAAAATATTGGTAATAAAAGAAGATGGTGATTTTTGCCAATTGATGGAAATTTTAGAGCCGGTGGTAGGAGTGCTCTGTGAACTGGTACGCTCGGAGCCGACGTATTTGGAGGTGCTGCCCCGGTCGGTGTCCAAAGGACAGGCTCTAGAAATGCTGGCTAACCGGCTCGGAATCGATATGCAGGAAGTGATAGCTATCGGTGATAATTTAAACGATCTAGAAATGATTCGCACGGCTGGCTTGGGAGTAGCTGTCGGGAACGCCCATCCTGAGCTCAAAGCACATGCACAATATGTTGCCAAATCACATCTTGAGGATGCTGTTGCAGAAGTGATCCAGAAATATTGCTTGCCTGCAACAACGCTGTAGCCTTACGAGTAGAGGATGTGCTGAAGGAAGCGGCATCTGATGTAAAGAGTAAGATAGCAGCTGTAAGGAAGTAGCAACTGAAATGAAACTAATGCATAAGCTGTAAGGAAACTAAAGTAGTAACTATAAGGAAAGCAAAGGGGCTGTCCCAAAAGACATTTTGAGACAACCCTTCCACCATTTTATCCTGAATAGATGGTTGCAAAAGAGCCTTCAATTCCACTTTAATAGTTGAAGGCTCTTTTACACATTCTTGTGTATTCAGTGACGCATAAGATGAGGTAGCTTTTCAACACTTGCTAATCACGGGTATCGGGTTCGTGGTTCATGGTTCGGTTACGGCATTGCATGGCAGTCTTGTGCACTCTGTGCAATTATCAGGAAAATGTCAAGTTAGTTACTCCGAAAATAGCGTTCCAAGTCTTATAGCTGGAATTCCTCCTGCTAATTCTACGTATTTTGGCTGATATCCACCATTTCACCTCTATTAGAGTTAGTTTTTCCAGTTAGATTGATTTCAGGCGATATCCACGCTGGATTAGCGTGAGGATTTACATCTATTTTCTTTCCTTCCGCAGCGGCCCCTACAAATCATGGTCTCCTTTAGATTGAAAGCAGCTTTTGAACATCGCTTCTCGCCCCATCACTTAAGTAACATCCAAAAAGCGGCCGGATTCATTTTTGGATTTTCGAACCCCCACTCTGATGGGAATTCCCCTACAAAAAAGACGCTTCCATTTCCGCTTACATAGTGGTTTTGGAGGCGTATTTGTTCATAATCTGGGACTGATTCATTCACTGATACCTTTTTGGGACAGCCTCTTGTGCTGCAAGCGTAGTGCTTCGGGTCGCAGTCCTGGCGCATGAGGAAGTACTCGAAATCCGAGAGCGTGGTGATCGAGCGCAGCCCCGCGCACGCGGTGTGGCGTTGTATGTTAGGTGTGCTACCTCAATCATCGATGGATTGGTAAGCAGAAGTCCAGAAATCGACGAAGACATTGGGAGGAGCAGGCGAATCCATAAGGTGCTGGGTCATCAGGATCCCGATCATGTCTTCTTTGGGATCGGAATACCCGGACGTGCCCACAGCACCGTCCCAGCCGAATCGTCCGGGAACCGTGGCCAGACTGTCGCGCCGAGTAGTGATGCCAACGCCGAACCCCCAGCTGCTTTTGTCATCGAAGAATATACTTGCCTCCGCTTTCTGCTCCGGCGTCAGTTGGTCGGAGGTCATGAGCTCGACCGACGGCCTGGACAAGATGCGTTCGCGACCGTACCGGCCTTTGTTCAGCATCATCTGACAAAACGCCAGATAGTCGTCTATGGTCGATACGAGCCCGCCTCCGCCGGATGGAAACGCGGGCGGCTGACCCCATCGACTGCAGCTGGGATCGTCATGAACCGTGAGTGTTCCGGTTTCGCGGTGGGTCATGTAGCTTGGCGGAAGTCTTTTCAGCTTGGCAGCCGGTACGTGAAACCCGGTGTCCTTCATTCCGAGCGGCTGGAAGATTCGTTCGCTGAGGAACTCCTCCAGCTGCTGATCGGCGGCGCGTGCGATCAGTACGCCGAGAACGTCGGAACCGGTATGGTACATCCAGCTCTCGCCCGGCTGATGAATCAGCGGCAGATTGCCGAGGCGCTTCATCCATTCATCGGGCGGATGTGCTGGAGGGTTCGGACCAGGGGCTAGCCCTGCTTCAGCTATCGCCTTCTGAATCGGGTACTGGTTGGGGGGAGCCATTACAGCTCCGATTCCCAAGCGAAAGGTCAGCAGATCGCGCAAGGTGATCTGCCGATTCGCGGGCACAGTGTCGTCGAGCGGCCCATCGAGCCGTCTTAGAACCCTGCGGTTGGACAATTCGGGCAGCAGCCGATCGACCGGCTCATCCAGCCGCAGCGTGCATTCTTCGACCAGAATCATCGCCGCCGCGGCGGTGATAGGCTTGGTCATCGAAGTGATGCGGAAGATGGTATCCCGCTGCATCGGGTCGCTGCCGCCGATTGCTTTCATTCCGATTGCATCGACATGAACCTCGCCACGTCGGCTGACTAGCGTAACAAGGCCGGGAACTTCGCCGCGCTCGACATAGCCGGCCATAACGTTGTGCATGCGACCGAGGCACTCTTTGGACAATCCTCCCGTGCTCATCATCTGATCCCTCCGTTCTTTCTAATGGATAACATTACTAGATCTAACAGAACGTTTCCCATAGGGGTGACTCCTTTATTAATAAATTGCTGATCGAGCAATAGGCCCTGCTTGTGGTTGGGTATCATAGGTCTATGTTCTTAATGAATTCTCCTTTCTTTGTCAGCTTGGTTTCCACTTTAATGAATGATTTTCATATTCCTCCTATTCTAGCATGCAGCATTGGCTATGGTTTCTTATCGATTGCTAGTTAAGGCAATCTCACTCAGAAACTTCTTCATAAGTACGGGCAGGGAAATCAGGATTGGAGGGTCGTCCAAGCGAGGGACGTGGAGCATAACTTGCCGATGCAGGACGGAGGAATAGGATTCGACTATAATAGGCTCCTTCGATCGGGTGCGCAGAGTTGTGTGCGGAAGCAAAAAATCTACAGCCTGCATTCCCCACGAGACTGATGTGCCCATCAAATAATAGGTGCCCGGCTTAACTCCCGTAAAGCAAAAATCCCCTAATGAAGAAAGCAGCGTTCCATATAGGGGGAGTCCTTCAGGGATAGGCTTGGCAAACAACCCGATCAGAATGACACCCTCAAAAGGGATCTCGGCTTCGATTGTCCCCTCTACTCTTGAATAGTGATGTGAAGCAGGATGTGCTTTACGCCAATCACTAAGCTTCTGTAACGTACGCAAGTGGTCGCCGGCTTGCAGCGTAGAGTTACGAAAGTCCGAAGGTGTCACGCCTACCCGTTCGGTAAATCGGGTGGTGAAGGTTCCGAGACTCTGTTGTCCGATCTCTAGCCCGATATCGCGAACAGTAAGATTTGTACGCAGCAACAAGTCTTTTGCCTTTTGTAGTCGGAGGGAAGAGACATAGTAGAGTGGCGAGAGGCCGATTCTTTCCTTAAAAATGCGTGTGAAATGGTACGGACTATAGCCTGCATATTTGGCCAATCGGGCAAGCAAAAGCGGTTCATAGATACGTTGGTGAATATATTCGATCACCCCGTCTATTTCTGAATACCGGTCGGTCACCGTTCCTACACCATCCTTTCATCGTTATGATTTCACCTTTCACATAATCAACAGAACAACCGTTCGCATTAATATTACCATATATTTCATATAGATGGAACCGCCTAATAGAACTATTATTCCCGGGAACTTCCGGAAACCAGATGGCTAATAAGCCTGGGTGTGGCATTTTTAGATTATGTGTGCAGGATTGCTGAAAAGTAATTGTTGCGCTCACGCGCACCATGCGTTCTACGATTGTAGAAAAGTATGGTCTTTTTCTGGCTCAACCTCAAAATCAGTACTTGACCCTCCACGACGACTAGTCCTCGCAAAATCCTGCAAACATGCAGTTATTTTCCTGCCGGAATTGTTGTAGTGAGAACAAACCTGCAAAAGTACATCCATTTTCATGGAAAACGCTCCGATTCAGCTAAGAATGAAAAAATAAATGCACATTTGCATGAATTCTATGAGACTTCGGAAATACCGGCTAAAGGATGTATAAATGCAGTTTTTTGGGAGCAGAGCGAGCAGGCAGTGGCTTCAAGTCGAATAAATTCGAATAAAGTCGTGTACGCTGTCATTACCGTTCTTAAGTTTTTTTCCAGGGCTAGGCTGGACAAGGAGACGAAATCGAATGACTTCGTCAAGCGCTGATTTCGGTTTTGAGCCCTTTTCCTCGCTTATCTTACCGGTTTTGTAGCGATATGACCGTTTAGACACATATTCATGCTGAAAAGTGTAAAGAACGGTAAGGTTTAAACATTATCTTAAAATCTCGTTAATTTTCTACTGACATTAGGTTTATACAATTAGAAATATAAGAACGGAGTTGGAAAAGGAGTTTAGAGTTCAGGTCTCAGAGTTGATAGAGTGAGAGGGGGTACAAAGGAATGTCTACAGAAACGGCTCTGATGGGGAAGAAGTCGGAGAAAGCGATGATAACCCGGGAGAAAACAGCCATGAAGCCGTTAAGCCGTCGAAAGCGAAGGGAGGGGTGGATTGGGTTAGCCTATGCACTACCGGCTTTGGCGCTATTGATTTTGTTTCGGTATTGGCCGCTCTTGTTCGGGTTTTGGATGAGCTTTTGGAAATGGGGATATGTACCCGAGCGGTTTGTCGGGCTGGACAACTATACGCGTATCTTCACCGAGGAGCTATGGGTGAACGTTCCCGGAACAGGGTGGCAGCCCGGGGATATCGGACAAAGCTTACTGATCACGGTCTATTACGCTATAGGTACAATTCCGGCAACACTGTTTATTTCATTCGGTATAGCTTATGTACTTTTCTATTTGAGCAAAGGGAAAACCGTGTTAAGGATTATTTTCTTTCTTCCGTACATCACCTCTCATGTGGCCGCAGCCATTGTATTTAAATGGATTTTCCATCCAAACGTTGGTTTGGCCAATGGGATACTGGAGGGGATCGGACTCACCCGTCAGCAGTGGCTGACAGATCCAGATCCGATACTCGTAAAAATCATGACCGCTTTAGGCGGAAGTTGGCCTGGCTGGGTGCCGACGGTATTCGGTGGTCCGACACTGGCGCTATGTGTCATCATTATTTTCTCGATCTGGAACAGTCTAGGTTTTCAGATTGTGGTTTTTCTAGTGGGTCTCTCACAGATTCCCAATGATTTGAACGAGGCAGCGCGAATGGATGGAGCAGGGACGTGGACGATTATCCGCCGAATTACATTACCGCTGCTGTCTCCGACTTGGTTTATGCTGCTCATTATATCGGTAATCGGAGCGTTTGAATCATTTAACGCGTTCTATGTGTTCTCAGGCGGTGAAGGCGGGCCGCTCGGATCAACGATGTCTCTGCCCTTATACATTTTCCGCAGCTTCTATGTATTCGGTCAAGTAGGCTATGCTTCAGCGGTATCGATGCTGCTTTTTGTTATTCTGCTGGCACTGACATGGCTGCAGATACGCTTCGGTGAAAAGAAGGTTCATTACTTGCATTAGGAATAGGCGGATCGATAAGGAGGCTTGAATTACATGCAGGGTTGGATTGGGGCGCATTGGTCCTCCAAAGCGGTGTGGGCGCTGATCACAGGGGTTATTGCTATCTTAGCTATTGCGGCGATGTTTCCCTTCGTCTGGATGCTGCTGACTTCGTTGAAGACCGCGGAGGAAATCAATCGAATGCCCCCTACGCTAATACCGGAACTGTGGAACTTTCGGAATTATACGGACGCTTGGAATAAGCCGGAGTCCACATTCGGCCAATATTTTGTAAATACAATAATCGTTGCGGGCTTGGGTACCGCTCTTCAACTGCTGATTTGCGTACCTATTGCTTACTCAGTCACTCACTTTTCCTATCGCAGTAAATCATTTATTTTCCTGCTTGTCGTCACTACCATGATGATTCCGTATGACGTGACGATCGTCCCGAATTTCGTGACACTGCGGCATATTCCATGGGCGGGCGGGAACGATTGGTTAGGCACGGGGGGGCAAGGCTTTTATGATAGCTATATGGGGATGATATTGCCCTTTTTAGCGGATGCATTCTCCATTTTTCTGCTGAGGCAGGCGTTCCTTTCGATCCCGAGAGAATATTGGGAAGCTGCACAGACCGACGGGATGTCACATTGGCGTTATTTATGGACCGTGCTGCTCCCTTTGGCGTTGCCTGCTATTGTAACTACTGCTTTGTTGGCTTTCATCGGCAAGTGGAACGGCGTTATGTGGCCGCTTCTGATCACTTCAAGCGAATCACTTCGCCCGATCCAGGTTGGTTTGCTCTATTTCGTCAGTGAAGAAGGGCCTAACTATCACCATTTGATGGCGGCTGCAACATTTACAATAGCTCCTATTTTGCTTCTGTATGTCTTTGCACAAAGGTGGTTCCATCAAGGCATAGCGTCTACTGGATTAAAGGGATAGAACGATGCTTTGCATGAATCGAAAAAAAGGGAGGGCCCCAAATGGATTGGCTTGGTCAGATTGAAGTGGTTTTGTTTGATTTGGACGGTACGCTGTATCGGGATGACATGTTTTATAAACGATATTTGGAAATTTTGCTGATGGAAACCGAGCATGAGGCCACTTTGCAGGATGTAACGGAAGAGTTGACCCGTATGCTGGAAGGGCAGAATCTTTGCCGAATTGGGGATTGGTATCACCCGGGCCGGGACATATGGATGAGGCTGTTTAATGACCGGGTTATGGCGTTCGATTGGAAAGGTGAGCCGGTGGAGTCCGACGATGATGCATTGGAAGGATCCCGAAGCGGACTGATCTATGCAGGAGATGCGTGGAGTCTTGTTAGTGTAACAGCTCATCGGTACGGGATTTCAGAAGAAAAGCGTCGTGCAGCCTTTTTCCAGGTTAGAAAAGAAATGCTTGCTGGAGCAAGCGGTTTTACGAAGCATAACGAGCTGTTCGAGACCATTGACAGCTTAACTGGCGTACAGGCGAAAATACTGCTGACCAATTCACCGTCAGAAACGGCTCAGGAGTTTATTCATGCTCTAGGCTGCATAAATTCGTTTGATGAAATTCATTACTCAACGGGAAAACCTGCCGGTTTGGAAAGCTTCTCCCGGGAGCTCATGCAGAAAATGAATGTACAGCCCCATCAACTATTATCCATAGGAGATCATGCATGGAACGACCTATACCCTATTCGTAGCCTTGGGGGCCGCACGGTATGGATCTCTCCTGTCGCATCCTCCGAAACAGAGAAGTGGGATGTGAACTTACCAGGTCTTGATGAGTTAACAGAGTTCTTAAAGCAACTGCAGCAGGCTAAAGCAGTAGCTGCTTCTTAAATAGAAGGAGGATGAAGCGTATGACGGAAAGCTTAACATTTTATGGCGGTTTGACAACAATCGGAGGCGTGCATATTGTCTACGGCTGTGGAGACACAGGGCTGGTGTTTGATCTGGGGATGACATGGGGGCTGTATGCAGGAGAAACCCGCATCCAGCCTGAGCATGGAATTCGCAACTACCTGCTGACGAGGATGGCCCCTCCGGTAACGGGACTCTACCATCCGGATTACCTGGGGGATGTTGGAGAGGCTGAGCTTAAAGGGGTATGGGGGAAAGAAAGTCTGCCTTCCTTCGATAAGCTGCATGGCTTTGTAAGCCATATCCATCAAGATCATATGGCGCTTCTGCCTGCACTTCGTCCCGGTATTCCTGTATGGATGCATCGGGATGCACAAGCCGTGTATCGCGCAGTCATTGCCGCAGGAGAATATGGTGATACGCAGGCTGACATCCATACGGTACAAGATCGGGAGATCGTGAATTTCGGTGCATTTTCGGTCGAGTTTATAGAAGTAGACCACGATACACCGGGTGTGACCGGATTCATTATTCATGGCCCCAAGTACAAAATTGCTTTTACGGCCGATTGGAGACGTCATGGTCGCCATCCGTACCGAATCGATGGCTTTATAGAGCGCTGTCGTTCGGCAAAGGTGGATGTGCTTATCACGGAGGGAACGAGACTTCGCCCGGATACGCTGTTCAGGAAACCAAAGGACCGATTCGAGCAAAATATAGCTGTGGAGTGCAGGCGTGCAATGGAAGATACCAACGGTCTTGTGTATGTGAACATCCTTGCCAGAAATGTGGAACGAGTGGCGGATTTGATTGTTCGGACCCGGGAAGCGGGCCGGACGCTTGTAATGGATGAGAGCACTGCAGTTCTATGGCATGAGGCGGGACCGAATGTGGAGGTATTGAGAAACCACCCTGCCCTTGAGATTGACCGTGATATCATCCGCGTGCTGAAAAATCCTGAATGGTCAAAAGGGCCTCAGCCCAAGGAGTCCGTAGAACTGCCTTATAAGACAATTACTATTTCCGAAATTACGACAAACCGCCGTCAATATGCCGTTTACTTGATATATCCTCATACTCCTCTGCTAGCTGAGCTTGAATCTATGGGCGAGCAGGGCTGTACAGCACCGATTTACGTGCATGCAGACGGCAATCCGCTAACACCGACAGACGAAACACTGCACCGCTGGCTTAAGGAATTTGGTGTAGATTACCGCTACTGTGCGACAGGCGGCCACGCGGCTCCTCAGGAAATCGCTGATATGGCGGAAGCGATTGATCCCCGCATCTTGATTCCGCTGCACAGCGTACATCCGACATTGTTGGATAGCCGGGGCGTGAAACGCTATTATCCAACCCCAGGTGAGAGCATCACGTTGGATCAGCTTGTTGGACAGGTCACATCTGTTTGAAGCAAACATTAAAAGTAAAGCTTCTATTCGAAGCCATTCGATGAAGATACATTCGTGTCTTAGCGGTAGCTTTTCTTGCAATATCAGAATGGTTCAGCTCCGCTGAAAACTTATACATTCTGACATTTAAAAAAAAGGGAGTGTTACAAGTGAATAAAAACCAAGCAGGTTATCGTTGGAAAGCAGCTATGGCAGCAACCCTATTGTTGACTGTTGTCGGTTGCGGTACGGTCGGGCAGGGTGCCAGCCCGGCTTCGGGAGGTACGTCAACTCCTCAGACCGGTAAAACAGAAAGTCAACCGTCTCAAGGCATAAAGCTTGGCAGCAACGGTCCGATTACCATCGACTTTTGGCACATTCAGGCTTCCATTTACGGAGATGCTATTAAAGAGATGGTTAGCGAATTCAACAAGGAGTATGAAGATAAAATCATCGTTAAAGAAGTGTTTCAGGGAAGCTATGACGACTTGAACAAAAAGGTTCGGGCGGCTTTGCAGGGCGGGGGACTTCCGGCTGTATCTATGGCGTATGAGAGCGATACGCTTGAGTATATGAAAGCTGGCCGCATTGTGCCGCTTGACGAGTACATTAACGATCCGACCTACGGTGTAAGCAAGCAGGATCTGGACGATATCATGCCTGGTGTGCTTGCGCGTCAGCGTATACCTGAGTATAGCGGCAAAACGATGAGTTGGCCGCATGGCAACAGCTCGATGGGCGTTTACTACAATATGGATCTGCTTAAGAAAGCAGGCTTCGATAAACCGCCGGCCACTTGGAAGGAATTCGAAACGATGGCGCTGGAAATCACCCAAAAAGCTAACGTTCCCGCTCTCGTCATGAGCAACGGCAACAACGGCGGATCTTTCCGTTCATGGCTCCGGACTTACGGAATCGACCCTATCGCGCTTGATCAAAGCGGAGTGAACTATAATAATCCGCAAGCCATCGAGCTGGCCTCTATGATCAAAAACCTGTCGGACAAAAAGGCTATTGTCCTGGCTCAAGACACCGAGCAGGAATTCACAAACGGCCGGGCTGCGATGGAGATAGGAACGACGGCAAGAACCAGCTCTAAGCTCGAATTGGTTAAGGATAAGTTCAAGTGGGGCATTACATTGATTCCGCAAGGCGGCTCCAAGGAAAAAGTTACAGAGCTCTATGGTGGCAACCAGGTGCTATTTAAAACGACACCGGAAAAGCAGTTGGCAGGATGGATTTTCCTTAAATATTTTGCCGCTTCCAAAGCACAGTCCATTTATGCGGCCAAAACGGGATACTTCCCAGCAACCAAATCCGCTCAAAATACAGATCTGCTTAAGAAAAACTATTTAGACAATCCACAGAAAAAGCAGGCATTTGAAGAAGTATTCCCTTACGCTCGAATTGACGTATCAACGGCGGCTCGAAGCAAGATGGACACATCTGTAGGGGAAGCGCTCCAAGGCATGATGGCAGGTAAGATGACTCCTGCGGATGCTATGAAGAAAGCACAGGATGATGCGGCAAAAGCGTTAAAAGAATATAAATAAACATCCCGGGAGGGAATTGAGTTTGAGTTCCGTACATCGCAGAAATGAGATTATTCAAGCAGTTCGCCGTACAGGCAGCGTCTCGGTGGAGGAATTAGTGGCAGCTTACAACGTCTCGGTGGAAACTATCCGCCGGGACCTTCGTATTTTGGACGAAAGAGGGTATCTTCGCCGAACCTACGGGGGTGCGGTGAAGAAGGAGCAAACCACGTGGGATCTGCCTTTTTATGAACGAATGAATTTGAATCAGGAGCGCAAGACTGCAATCGCGCGTGAGGCCGTTTTGCTGCTGGAGGAAGGGGATAGTGTATTCATTGACGGGAATACTTCAGGGCTTGCCCTCTCCAGGTATGTTCCTGCCGATAAATTCCTGACGATTGTAACGAATTCGGCGATGGTAGCATTGAATTTAATTCAAAAAAAAGGCAAACTCAAGGTGTATTTGGTTGGGGGTGAATTGGACGAAGAGGGTAAAACGTTCGGATACAGGCTATCATGCGAGCTGCGCCAGTACCGCTTTGATAAAGCTTTGTTTTCCTGCATGGGCTTCGGGCCAACAGGCTTGTATTATTCCAAGCCGGATCCGCTTCAGATAGCTCAGATGCTGGTAGAACAAAGCAGTCAAATCATTCTGATGGCAGACTCCTCTAAAGCGAACCGCACTGGCTTTTTATATGGGATGGAGCTTCAGCGCATTCATACCCTAGTTACTGATGATGGCATTTCGTTTGAAATGAGGGAACTTCTTCACGAGACGGTGCGTAGGGTTGTTATCGGGCAGATTGAACAGGAGGATGCAAGAAGGTAGCCTAATGTGGATGCATCGGAGAAATGTAACGGCTGGATACCAAACAAGGCTCCCGGTTATCAGACCCAGCTGAAGGAACAGGCGGGAGGAGACGGTACTATAAACCGATTCCTGGGTGATTGAGCTGCCGTCGAGTGGTCCGTCTTCTTTATCGCCAAATTCCTTCGGCATGGCTGAGCTCCCCCACAAACGGATAATGCTTATGTACTATTGTTTAAATGCTGCTTTTCTTAGTAAAGACGGTAGGGGTAGCTTGCTCTCCAATAAGTTGGTTTCCGGGTGTTACAAAAACTTCTTTATCCAAAATAACGCGATCCAAAACGGAGTCACCTTCTACCACGCAATTTTGCATCAGAATGCTGTTTTTAATAACCGCGCCTTTTTTGATTTTAACTCCCCGGAACAAAATGCTATTTTCTACGGTCCCCTCAATGATGCAGCCATTGGCTACCAGCGAGTTTGTTACAGGAGCATCTTTCGCATATAGTGCTGGTGGTGCGTCCTTAATTTTGGTGTAAATCAAACCCCGCTGGATAAAGAGAGCTTTCCATACTTCCGGTTTTAATAAATCCATGCTGCATTTGTAATAATTATGAATGGAATTGATAATAGCCAGATATCCTTTGTACTCGTAGGCATACACGTTTAATTGATCCAGGTTTCGCATGATTACATGACGCACCAGGTCGTAGTAATTTTGCGCCACGCTTTTTTTGACCAGATCAACCAGCAGTTCTTTTCTTAGAATAATCATACGCATATACACTTTATTGCTATCAGGCTTCAGGTGGTTTTCTGTCATACTGACGACACGGCCGTTTTCGTTCAATTCCAGCATGATGAGGTTGGATAAGTTTTCCTGGGCAGTATCCAACTCCTTGTAAATAACCGTGATGTCCGCATTTCTCTTTTTGTGAAACTCGACCGCTTCGGTGTAGTTGATGTTGCAGATCATGTGGCTGCTGGAAACTATCGCGATTTCCTCTGTACTACGTTCGAAATATTCGAGATGTCCATAAAAGTTTTGCAAATCGCCGTTAAATCCGGAAGAGTTCATATTGGGGGGAGGCAAAATGAACAGTCCTCTTTGTTTATGATCCAAATCCCACTCTTTGCCGGAACCCAAATGGTCGATGATAGAACGATAGTTATTATGAGTAAGGACACCTACGTTATTGATCCCTGAATTCACCATGTTGGAAAGCACAAAATCAATTAGTCGGTACCTGCCTCCGAATGGGACAGTAGCGGTTGCCCGGGAATATGTAAGTTCATGCAAGAGCGGCTGGTTAATACTCAGATTAATTATCCCTAATACGTTGTTCATACAAGTGCTCCTTCAATATTTGAGGAAATAATCTGGTTTTCCCCGACTAATGTGATTTCGGATGATTCATCCGGATTGCCGATCTGCACTCCGTCATCAATAATCGTACCCGGACTAATTATGGCTCTGTAGATGGTCACATTTCTTCCGATTTGGACATGCGGCATAATAATGGAGTCTTTTATCAGACTTCTTTCACCGACATGAACACCGTAAAATAGAACGGAATGATCGACTTCCCCGAACACCTGACAGCCTTCATTTATTAGTGATTGGGAAGTTTTTGCGGTTTTTGCGATATATTGTGGGGGCTGATGAGGATTCTTTGTATAAATCCGCCATTTGGAATCGTGCAGAGTAAAGGGTGGATCGTCTGAAAGCAAATCCATATGCGCTTCCCAGAGGCTGTCAATGGTTCCGACATCTTTCCAGTAGTCGTTGAATCGGTAGGCTAGCAGATGTTCGCTGCTTTCAAGCATGGCAGGAATGATATCTTTGCCGAAGTCGTTGCTTGAATCGGGATTTTGTTCATCGGTAATTAAATGTTTTTTTAACGATTTCCAGTTAAAGATATAAACCCCCATGGAGGCCAGGTTATGCTTTGGTATTGTTGGTTTTTCCTCAAAGTCAATAATCCGGTCCTCATTGTCAACATTCATGATGCCAAAGCGACTGGCCTCTTCGATCGGAACTTCAATAACCGCAATCGTGGCGTCCGCGTCAGCTTCTTTATGTTTTTGAAGCATGGAAGCGTAATTCATTTTATAAATGTGATCACCGGAAATGACAAGTACATAAGATGGATCATACTGTTCCAAATAGCTTATGTTTTGGTAAATGGCATTCGCCGTTCCTTTATACCACCTGCCTCCATTTTGTTCGACATAAGGGGGGAGGACAGTAACACCTCCGTTTTTTCGATCCAAATCCCACGAGCTCCCAATTCCAATGTAGGAATTTAATACCAGCGGTTGATATTGGGTCAGAACTCCTACTGTGTGAAAACCTGAATTGCAGCAATTGCTCAAAGTAAAATCAATGATTCGGTATTTGCCGCCAAAGGGGACGGCGGGTTTTGCCAGCTTAGTGGTCAAATGGCGTAATCTTTTGCCTTCACCACCCGCCAGCAGCATCGCTACACACTCTATTTTCTGTATTTAAATCACTCCTTTTTGTATGATGTTTTTATATTGTAAGCGGTTACACTTTAAAAGTCAATATATTCTGAACTTTCTGACAATTAACTTTTTTGCACTAGTATAAGTGTACAAGATCTTTATAGGACATGAGCAGTGTTCACCCTATTGGGGTTTGATCCATGCGATTTTTCCGATTTAGCAGTATACATGTTTTTGTCTGCCAAACTTATTAATTCCGCCATTTCCACCGCATGAATTTATCCACGTAGACTACAAACAAACTTAATTCCTTTTTCCTCTGACTCATCTTTGTTAAGAGTTTAGGCAATGCATTAAAAGCATATCTCCGATTATATGTCTGGGTGAGATAGTCTTTCTCTGAATAAAACTTCGCAGTATCGTAGTTCTTGCCCAGAAACCAACCATATACGATGTACATGATTGCACAAAGAATGTAGATATAGTCCAAATTCCCATAAAACAGTTTAGAATAGAAGATTAGGAACATCCAGCTAAAGAATGCCAGTATAGGTAGCCCGACCCTACCGGTGTATTTCATAATAATCATCCCCTATCCTTTAAGATAGTTATAGTTGGTATGTCTTTTCGGTTTATTTCGACATTATCCACGATAATCCTTTATATAATAATTTCGAATTCGTCTTAAACGACTTCAGTAGCTACCTGACAAGGTCAGCTCCAGCTGCCTCCCCGCGCTTTCTGGGGATTGAAGAAGGAGCTTAGCTGCTTACCCTATCTTAACTTAGAATAAAGTTGCATTAGAGCTTAAGGTATTTAAAGTACTCCATGATCAAGGGAGATTTTTAAAGGGTAAGCGGCGAAGCTGTGCAACGATGAGCTCTGGAGGATTTTGTGCGGAACGGAAAGTTCCTTTATTTCATCAGCCACCACTAATCTAAGGCGATATCTGAAGTCGAAATTCCGTAATGTTGGCCCAATTGGAGCATTAATGCACAAAAACGGAGTGATAACAGAAGGAGATGTTCCCTTATCACTCTGTTTTTTGGACTTTTCAGGTGATTGAGGAACAATTGCTTCCTCTATTGCCCTTCACTCTCATGGATGCAGTACTGGCGGGTAGGTGATTTCTCCTCTAAAAGGAGATGGGGCTAAGTGTACATGGAACAAAGCAAAAGTATTCATTGTTATGAATATCGGCTCGAAGACCAGCTTGGGGGGATAAGGAAGTGGCGCCGCAGAGAGTAGAACAAAAGAGGGCAGGGATGTGGGATCGATGAGCGTGAGCGTCCGCCCTAATCGTCACCTCTGGTGAATGCTCGGTATGCAACCTGCCTTTGAAAAAGCTTGTGTTCCCCCACTGTAATCCTTCCATTTAAAGGATCACGATTTCAACAGCGGCTGTAAGAAAAGCAACAACTAAGACACGAATGCATCTTCATCGAATGGGCATCGATCCGAAGTTTTTCTTTTACACAAAAGAGTGTTTAAGCGCTTTACAGCGATAAAGTTGAAATGCCTTTTCTTATGTTAAAGGAGACACAGGATACTCTTATGGCTGCCGACAAAAGACGATAGATGGAAATCCTCCCGGTAATTCAGCCTCGATTTCGTTTGAAAGCAATCTAACTGGAAAAACTCCTGCTAATAGAGGTGATAGGGCTGAAATCAGCCCAAATCCTTAGAATTAGCATGAGAAATTCCAGTTATAGGGTTTTAAACGTTATTTTGGGAGAAAATAACGTGACATTTTCCTGCTAATTGCGTGGGGCGGAACCCCGCCATGCCATGCTGTAAACGAACCCGGAACCCCGCGATTAGCACGCATTGGAAAGCGACCTCATCTCTGCTATACGCTGAGAATACCTAAGAAGGGCTATCTCCAAAGGGTAAACTCTAGTGAGTGAATGGCATCACATAAAATGTGCAAAAGAACCTATAATACCAAAATGGAATTGAGGGTCCTTTTGCAGCCTTATTCAGGATCAAATGGTGGACGGGCTGTCCCAAAATGAATTTTGGGACAGCCTGTTCTTATATCAGGGGTGACTTATCTTATAGCTTTGTATTCTAGTATTATCCTTTTACAGAACCGGCGGTGACCTGCATAAAGGAACGGTTTGCAAAAATATATACAATTAAGATCGGCATTAAGGAAATACAGGCTCCAGCCATCATCAGATGGGTTTGAGTAGCTGCATTATAGCCATACCGTAGATTAGCAAGACCTACTGTCAAGGTTTGAAGCTTGGGATTCGTCATTGTAAAAACGAGCGGTATGATGTACTCGTTCCATGCATTTCGGAATTGGAACAAGGCGCCGACAGCTAATCCGGGGCGAAGCAAAGGAAGGATAATACGGAAGAAAACTCCGTAGAAACTGCAGCCGTCCATGGTTGCGGCTTCGTCGAGCTCCCGCGGAATAGAGTTGAAAAATCCGATAATCATGAAAAAGACGGCGGCATGAGAGCCAAGCAGAATGAGAATAATCCCCCACAAGCTGGAATTCAAATTCATCGCGACAATCAATTCGAATTGTGGACGCAGAACGACAGCGCCAATCGAGATAAACATGGTGGACGCTTGGAGCATGCTGTAGAGCTGTTTGCCCGGAAACACCCTGCGGTTTACGACGTATCCCGCCATGGAAGATATAAGCAGTGCAATGACTGTCGTCATGGTGCTGATAAAAAGACTATTCCACGAGAAGCGGGCGAAATCCGCCTGCTTCCATGCTTCCATATAGTTGGAAAACTTCCATTGCTGTGGGAAAAATGTCCCCCCGGCGGTTACTTCGACATTGGTTTTCAACGAGCCAAGTAGGGTAATAAGGACTGGAAACAACGTAAAAATGAGCACGGCCAAGAGGAACAGCCAGATGAAGACCTGGGATGGTAATCGAGACAAACGGTAAGCACCGGCATGGGTTCTGTTATCCGTTTCAGCGACCGGTTTATGAACGGTTTGCAAGCAGCTCGCCTTCCTTCCTTAAGTTTGGTTCAGACGACGTGAAAGTTGAAAGTACAGCATCGTGACAATACCGACAATAAGTGCGGATGTGAAACCGACCGCGCTGCCGTAGCCGATTTGTTGGTTGACGGCTGAACCTGTGGAAACGGGAAAAAACAATTTGTAAACGTATAAATACATGACCTCAGTTCGACCTGCAGGGCCACCCTCTGTAATTAACATTATGCTTTCGTAGCCCTTTAGTGAAACGAGAATGGCCAGCATAACGATCATTTGCAGTACCTGTCCAAGCATAGGAATGGTGATGTACCATAGCTTCTGCGCCGGATTTGCTCCATCAATGGATGCGCTCTCGTATACATCCTGGGGTATGCTTTGCAATCCGGCAATAAATAACAGCATGTAGTTGCCGACCGCTCCCCATATGGCGACGATGATCAATGTAATCATGCCATAGTCACTGCCAAGCCAATCGATATTGGTTTTGATGATCCCGAGACGAAGAAGCATCTGATTCAGAATACCGTTATAGGAATTGAAAATAAGGAAAAATACAATGGAAATGACCGCTGTGCTTATGACGGTAGGCATGAAGTATACGGCTCTCAAAAACTGCCTCCCCCGCAGCTTTTGATTCAATATGACCGCTAGTATTAATGCGGTGGGGATAGTCACGCTAAGCTTGCCCAAGGTGTAAATGAAAGTATTGACGACGGACTGCCAGTACAGCTTGTCGTTTAGAAGCTTCTCAAAATTGCCGAGACCTACAAACAATTCATTTCCATAACCTGGATAGTCGTAAACCATGTATCGCATCGCCCACAAAATGGGGTATACGGCAAAGATGAGCGTAATAACCAAGCTTGGTAATAAAAACGAATAGGTTTCGGCGTAATATCGCACATTCTTCATCCGGTAGGCTTCCTCCCCAAACGCTATTTAACAAGCTTGCCTTGAAGCTTCACTGGATCAAAGTCAGGATTGGCTGACAGCTTAACGTCTCCCGACTGGCGTGCTTTGTCTAAGGCTTGATTGTATCTCTTATTCAAATCAGCGATGATGCCATTAAGGTCTCCGCCATCGAGAATATACCGAAGGAAGGCGTCCCCATAGTTCATACCATCTACAGTAATGGTTGGAGGAGCCGGCTGCAGCGTATCGTATTTGGTTGGAAGAAAGCCTTCAACTCCCTCAAGCTGAGGTTTCTTAGCATTGGCTAGAACGAAAGGAACAAGTGAGGTTCCCAAGCCTTTTTCATAATAGGAATTAAGCACTTCATCTCCATAAAGGAATTGCAGGAACTTCCATGCCTCCGCTTTATGAGCCGATTTGCTGCTGATCGATAACCAGGCACCCGCTTGGGTTAATCCGATAGCTCCGCGAATATTTCCGTCAATAGATGGTGGGAGGGCCGCTCCCCATTTGATTTTCGCGGGAAACTGCTGCTTGTATACATTCGGCTCTGCAGAAATGGAGATGTACATGCCGATTTTCCCTTCCGCAAACTGGGCGCGGAGCGGGTCGATATCCAGAGATTCCGAGCCCGGGAAGAAGCTTCCGTCTTTCTTCATTTGCCGGAACGCTTCCATGATAGGCTTGAACCCGCTGAAATCGTATTTGCCCGTTTTAAAATCATAACCATAGCCGGGATACCCGCTTAGTTCGGCAATGGCACGAGGGGAACGCTCGATGGCATTAAGCGAGCTTTTTAGATTGGCGGAGAAGCCGAATGCGGTTCCGTTGCCGGATTCTGTAATTTTCTTTGCACTCGCAACCAGCTCGTCTAACGTTTGGGGAGGCGACTTGATTCCCGCTTTTTCAAATAATTCCTTATTATAAACGAGACGGTGAGTATAGCCGTAGTTCGGAAGGGAATAAATTTTGCCATCCTTCATATTGATCTCTTCGGATAGTACGGCTTCAAACTTCTTTTTCATCTCCGCCGGCAGGTAAGTATCAAGCGGGTCCAGATAGCCTTTTTTTAGAAACGGCATGAAGGTAACATTGTTTACACGTATGATGTCCGGAGCTTGATTGCTGGAGAAGGCGATATCAACCGATTGGGGGTAGTTTTCCGCCATAATGGATAACTCGACTTCTATATTGTCTTTGTTTGTTTTATTGAAACGATCCACTTCTTCGCGAATTTGCTCGGAGAAACCACGATCCGGGGTCCAATATTTCAGTTTTACCTTTTGATTGGATGCGGTAGGGGTGGCATTAGAACCAGCTTGATTAGGTTCAGGCGTATTATTGCTACAGGCGGAAGATAAGAAAGCTAGCATAATTCCTAAGGACAAGGCGGTGATACGTTTATTTGACATGGGAATCCTCCTGATTGTTATCACTTTTCCTATTGTGGCCACGAAATCATTGTATATCCTTGCTGGATGACTTGACGAGGGGGGATTCGCTGATATACCGGGGACAATACAACGGTATTCGTGAAAACGCTTTACCCTATGACGGGATTAGAGCTACAATATAAGCAAATTCCTGAAAGCCAAGAGGAGGCCTCCAGTGCATCGATTGTTATTCCCTCAGATGTCTTTCAAAAACCGTATTTGGTTATCCTATTTAATTTTACTCCTGATTGCCGTTTCTTCCTCTGGAGCTTTATCCCATATGATAGCAGCTCATGCTCTGGAAAAAAACGTTAAGGATTTAAACCGGAGCGCTATTCGCAAATCTGCGCTTTTGCTGGACGAACGGTTGAAAAAAATTACTGTAACGGCCATGTCGGGCATGCTTAATGATTCGTTCACAGGAACGATGAAAGATATCCGCTTGAACAACACGGCTTCTTATTATGGTCATTTTGCGGATTTACAAGGATGGTTTCTGCAAATGAAGGTTAATGAGCCTGCTATTGACTCGGTGCTAATTACGACGCCTATCGGTGATTTTTATCCAACAACGGAATATAGGCAGCGCGGGAATTTATTTGAACAAAGCGATATGTATCGCGCTATTAAGGAGAAGAACCATAACGTTTGGATTCCGGAGCATACGGATGTTTTTTTTAGCGGCAAAAGAAGCGTCATCTCCTTAATCATGGAGCCGCTTATCGATGATCATACGCGAATGGAAGGTGTTTATATCATTGTTAATGTGAATGTAAACACTTTGATTGAAGCATTAGCTAATGAATGGGGAGAACCTGCCAGTAATTTAAATTTATTGACGGTAAGCGGTACGAACGTATTCACTTCCCTGCCTCTCGTTAAACCGTTCTTGAGTAAGCCGGAATTTATAAACAGGCTTGTTTCTGAAGCCGAACCGCACTTTACTTATAACGATAATCAGGATGACTATCTTGTCGATGTGCAGAGGATTCAGCTCACGGATGAATGGATGCTGGTCGGAGTCAGGGCGACTCGCGATTTATATGGGCAAGTAGCGGCTATTAAATGGACGACTATGGCGGTTATCGGTGGCTGCGCTCTCTTGGCGTTACTGTTCTCCGGAATGTTAACTTCGTATCTACTGCGGCCTTTATCTCAGCTGGTCCAGCTAATGAAGAAGGTGGAGTCCAACGATCTGGCTGTCCGGTTTACATCCGTGAGGCAGGACGAGCTAGCTTTCGTAGGCAACCGCTTCAACAGGATGCTCGAGCAGATCGGACAGCTGATTTATGATATGAAGGAAGCGGACCGAAGCAAAAGACTTGCTGAATTGAAGGCGCTGCAAGCACAAATAGATCCCCACTTTTTATACAATACGCTCTACACCATCTATTGGAAAGCAGAGCTTGCTCAATACGAGGATGTGAAGGAGATGACCTACTCCTTGTCTCAATTGTTCCAGCTGGGCTTGAATAGCGGACAGGATATGACAACCGTGGAGAAAGAAATGACTCATGTTACGGAATATTTGAAAATTTTAAAAAGATGCTATGATGATTGGTTCGAATACGAGATTCATGTGGAGGATGGCCTGGGGGCCATCAGGATACCCAAGCTGCTGCTCCAGCCGCTTGCAGAGAACACAATTCTTCATGGCTTTCAAGCCCGAAAAGGAGGCGGACGCATCGTTATTTCCGTATATTCGTTCTCCAAAGAAATTCACTTCACTGTAGAGGATAACGGAAGCGGGATGGATGCCCTTCAGGTGGAGAAGAAGGTGAAAATACCGGCCGAGAATGCCTCTTCTTATGCGCTTCGCAACATTTACGGCAGACTAAAGCTTTATTACGGCGAGACCGCCGATTTTAGAATCGCAAGCGATCCTGGTTCCTGTACGAGAGTAACACTCATAATTCCATCGAATCACAAGGAACTGGAATGGGAGGATATCAATGAATAGTAAAATGACGCTATGCGTTATTGATGACATCAAAACGATTGTTGACGGCATTGCCAAACATATACCGTGGGAGAGTTACGGAATTCGAATCGTTGGAACGGCTACTAATGGGGAAGATGGGTTGAAGCTCATTCTGGAGCAGCGTCCTAATCTGATTATAACCGATGTCAGGATGCCTATTATGGACGGCTTGAACATGCTTGAGCAGTTGGATTCGGGGCGCGGGCAAACGAAGGTCATTTTGTTGAGCGGGTACAGCGATTTTGAATACGCCCGTCAAGCAGTCCGGCTTGGAGTGTTTGAGTATTTAACCAAACCGTTCCGTCCGAACGAACTGGTGGAAGTTGTGCTGAGGGCGAAGCTTCAGAGGGAGAAGGAGCTTGAACAAACAGATCGGCTGCATGAGCTGGAAGGGAAGATGCAGGAGAGCTTGCCCTTGCTCCGGCAAGAGTATTTGAAGCTATTAATCCGTTATAAAGCTGATGAAGGTTTGGCGCGCAAAAGATGGTCTTTTTTGGAAATTGCGATGGAACCCTCCGAGCTGACTTTAATGGTTATTGAGATTGATGATTTTGCCAAAAAGGTGGAGCCGCTTCCGACGGGCGAAGCAGAATTAATATTATTTGCTGTTCAAAATGTGTTGGATGAAACGGTTTCCAGGAGAGCCTCTCATATCATCTTCCGCGACAATATCGGCAGATTTGTTTGCCTTTTCCGGGCAAGCGGCGGTCAAGATCCCATTGAAATTGCAGAAGCATGCTGCCACAATGTAGTCTTGTATACCAATCAGACGATTTCCGTTGGTCTTGGCTTGGAGACGAAGTCTATTGCGGGATTGCCGCAGTCTTACAGACAAGCTTTGACAGCGCTCGCCTGTCATTTCTATACGACGGGCAACAGTGTCATTCGTTTTGGCGATTTTAAAATCAGCCCTTATATACCTGTTTTCGCTTCTGATCTGGAGCAAAAGGTCATTCTGTCTCTGGTGTCGGGCAATATAGAGAAAGTCCATTCCGTGCTTATGGATGTATTTCATCAAATTCATGATGAAGAAGTTAGGCCGACACCGGATTATATGGTCAACACTTACTGGGAGCTGGCGAGAAAAATGGCTCATGCTGTTAAGCCGAGACTAACCGAAGCTGCGTTTGCGCCTATTGAAAGCCGGCTGCAAGCCTTATTTAATCCGCTTCATACCCAAAAGGATTGGCAGCAGTCGTTATTGGATTTAGGAAGTGAGATCGCTGCATGCTTTAAGTCAAGGAAAACAAGCGATGCCCAGGACATCATCCAGATGGCTTCAGACTTTGTCAGGGAGCGGTTGAATGAAAATCTGACCATTCAGGACTGCGCCAGGCATGTCCATCTAAGCCCATCTCATTTTACAAGCCTGTTCAAAAAAATGACCGGTATGACCTTCGTTCAATTCGTAAACATTGAACGCATCAAAGAAGCTCAACAACTGTTGGTTTCCGGTGTCACCGTTCAGAATGTCTCGGAGAAGCTTGGCTATGATGATCAAAAATATTTTCGCGAGCTGTTTAAAAAACATACGGGAATGACACCGAGTGAATTTAAGGATTTCTACAAGTCCACATAAAAAGGATAGGAGTCTGTCCGACGAGTTGATCTTCGTGAATATGTATTCGTTAGAAGACTCCTAGGACTTCTTTTTCCACTGAAGGCGGTATTGGTGTGGAGTTTGCCCCTTGCTTTCCTTGAAGGTCCGACAAAAGTAAGAGGTGTTACCAAGTCCGACGGATTCGCCGATCTCGGTTACGGATTTATCGCTAATTGTTAAAAGTACACAAGCCTGCCGAATTCGGCGGGCTTTTAAATATTCAGACAGGCTAGTTCCGGTCGTTTCCTGGAACAGATGGGAAACATAATACGGCGACATATGCAGCTCGGCAGCTAATGATTCCAGACGGAACACTTCGGTGTAATGCCGCTCGATCCATTGCATCATTTGTTCGGCACGGTGTACCGGTCTCTGATTAAGCACAGGTATGCTCCCTGGATCGGACAGCAGGGGACGCAAGTAACGCAGCAGCGAAATAAGGAAGGATGCTGCATCTTCCCGGTGCGGCTCTGAATTCGCATCAACCTGGCTTTCTCCATAACCGGTGAGCACCTTTACAAGGTCATGCTCTTCCCTGAGCGGATAAATGACCGGACTTTGCAGAGAGCCTTGACACAGCTGCTGAAAGAACGAATGGAGCAGTGGAAGGCTCCGAAGATAAGGTTCAAAGACAGAGGGCTCAAATAACACGAAGCTGCGAACATAATGATTGTTTTCATCAATGACCGGCTGCAGTCGGTGAAGTTGATAGGGTTGAAACAAGCACAATGTACCGGACCCGATGTCCAAGGATTGCTGATCGATCAGCAGCTGGCCTTTTCCTTCATGAATGTATTGAAGCTCCATACCTTGATGGGCATGAAACGTTTCTTTAAATGAATCATGCTGAGTAGAGGTTCTCCGTACGACGGAGTATAACGGGAATTTATTCAAATCAAACAACTCGATATGCTTCATTGTTCGCTTCACCCCAGTCCATTCTTTCTTCATAAATTATTGTACCACTTGGAATAGAAATCGCAATATTGTGTTATTTTCAAGCAAGGAGGTGTGACATATGAATCGAAATTTCTGATAAATTGAAGGTACCACAATCAAGGAGGAAATGTTTATGAGCGACCATCATGTAAAAGGTATTGTAGATATGGAACGGGACAAAGCCGGCCGGGAAGTGAAGAGCTCGCGTTATTTACGTCCTACGGATACAGCGAAGTTTTTGAAACCGCTCTTATGGCATGAATTCGAGCTTTCTCGTGCGGCAGCAGGGTGGGTGACGGTAAGTAAAGCGTATGAAGTGAAGCTGAAGCTGGGACGTCTGACTTACCTGCACATTCGCCATGCAGAAAGTCTGCAGAAGCGTATTATCGAGCTTCCCGGAGGTTTGGGAGAGGAGAAATCTCCTCAACGGATTCGCGAAGTATACGAAAGGCTGGCTTCGGCACCTTCCTCAGAGGCATATTTGGCCGGTTATCGTTTGTTTTACCGCAACCTGCTCGCGGAGTACGATGAGTTTTTAACTAAAACCGATCCGGTTCTGGATGCACCGAGCATCGACCAGATTCGAATCGTTTTATTAGACCGTCAAGATATTCTGACTTGGTTGGACGAACAGCTTCGGTTCGTAGGGTTGGATGAAACAGCTGGGCAGATGGTTGAGGAGTGGACTGACTATGCGGCTAAGCTATGGAACACACTGAAAAGCTCGCAGTCCGGTGTGAGTCCGTTGTACCCGGCGGCTCCGAACTATGAGCCTGTTGGCCCGATTCCTGAAGTGCCGGCAATGGATGAAGAACGGTTCCCTCCACTTGAAAGTCATGGCGGCACAGCGCAAGCATATTCTGACGATGGGATGTCCCCTTTGTTTAATTCGGTACGCCAAATGGTCTACATTAACGCTACGGAAATTTCGCCTGCGGAAACAATGACCTACTTGTACTATTCGGTGCAGAACATGCCGTTGACCTTCTATTATGACTTCGCGCGCCATATGTGGGATGAGTTTCGCCATAGCGAAATGGGGATGCGGCGCTTGCAGCAGTTTGGCTTCAAGACAACCGATTTCAAATGGCTTCGGACTTCGACGCTTAGTGAGGAGAATGATGCGCGTTATGCGGATATGTATGCATGGCTGACCATGGTCGCAGAGGCATGTTCATTCGCGAAAAAGCGGAAGGCTGTAGAAGCATTCTGGAAATTTGGAGATAGCATGTCAGCTATCCAAACCGAATTCGATATCGTTGATGAAAGGCTTCATGTCGATTTCGGCACCCAATGGGGACCCGAGCTGTATAAGCAGGTTGGAGATATGGTGACGCCTAAAATCATGGCGGAGAGGGCAAGGAAGCGTCGGCTTGAGGAGCTTCAGACTGTCCAACCGGATGAAATCGACAAGCTGGCTCAAAATTTCCCGGCATTTTGCGGCTTCCATACGAGCACGCTGGAATACGGTACCTATTGATGCGAGAGGGGCAGACTGCTGCTGTGCATAATTTATCACTTAGGGGTCAGGAGAATTCCTTATTTCGTCTTGGCTTTGGAGCTATGGGATTAGATGGTCGCTTCGGCGTACAGGACGATGAAACAATGATTGAATCCTTGCTATACAGCTTAGAGCAGGGGGTTAATTTCATCGATACGGCTCGGGCATACGGTCGATCTGAGGAATTGGTGGGAAAGGCGCTGAAGCGATGGGGCGGTCCGCGGCCGTTTGTTGCTACGAAAGTGGAGGCAAGGCCGGCGCCGGCCGGATATTTGCCCGGAGCGGGATTTCACTATGCTATTCCGGTGGAGGCGGCATACCCCCGAGGCAGCGTAACGGAAAGTGTAGAGGAGTCGCTCCGTCAGCTTGATATGGATTGCATCGATTTGGTGCAGATGCACCAGTATTGGCCGCAGTGGGATGACTCCGATTATTGGATGGAGGAACTGATCCGCTTGAGAGAACAAGGGAAGCTCCGCTTCATTGGAGTGTCGCTTCCGGACCATCGCAGCGATCTGGGCATCGGACTGGCCAGGTCCGGTCATATTGATGCCATTCAGACCATCATCAATATATTTGATTCCACTGCGTTTGACGGTCTTGTCCCAGTATGCCGGGATCATGGAGTCGCTGTCATTGCCCGTGTCATTATGGACGAAGGGGGACTTACAGGATGGCTTAAGGAGAACACAGAGATTCCTCCGTCAGACTACAGGTACCAATATTTCGATTGTGTTCCGCGTTCGTTATATATGAATAAAGTAAATCGACTGCAAGAATACATTCCGGACTATTCCGATAGCTTGGCGGAGTTGGCTGTGAGATTTGTGCTAAGTGATCCGGGAGTGACGATAGCGTTGACCTCGATGCAAGTCCGGGAATATGCGGAAGCCAATATCGACGCAGCCCGCAGGGGGGCGCTGCCGGAGCCCCTTTTTGACAGCATGAAGGTCCGCAATCGTTGGTTCCGCCATTTCTATCATGAGAGAAGGCATCTGGACCTATGACAACAGAAAAAGTGGCTTGGTTGGAGCTGTTTCCGGATGAATTCAAAACACGCCAAAGGAATCTCCCTTTGGTGTATCTTCCATTGGGGCTATGCGAGCCGCATGGGCAGATCAGCGCCTTCGGGCTGGATACGTTTAAGGCGGAACATCTTACCCATGAGGCTGCCAGACGCTGGGGCGGCATTGTGGCTCCGACCATGAACTATCACATCCACGAAATCGGACCTTCGGCCAAATTTCTAGAGGAACATGTCGGAGAAAACAATCCGCATATGACATCGGTACCGTCTTATATTTTTCTTCATTTTTTCTTGTATCAGCTCCGTGCCTTGTATAACGCAGGATTTCAAGCGGCGGTTGTGCTCTCCGGACATGGAGGAGCCCATCCGGAGGATTTGCGCCGGGTCATTAACTATTTTACCGGTTATACAGGAATGCGTATCTGGATGGGGACGGACTTCGATTTAGCAGCATCCCATTATCAAGGTGATCATGCGGGAAAGTACGAAATTTCCGTGTTAATGCATCTTCGGCCTGAGCTGATTGATGTCAGTAAAAAGAAATTGGAAACAGTCCCCGGCAGCGGGGGCAGGCTTGCGCTCGGGCATGACGCGTTGGATGCTTCGGAAGAGTTTGGCCAGCGAATTATTGAGGTATGTTTGCATAAATTGGGCCCAATTATTACTGGACTTACAGAGCATTTGCCTTCAGTCAATGAAAACCAGATGCTCTCTTTTGAGCAAACGGAGGGAATTTGGCAGGAGATGATAAGATCCGAATCGCAATGGAGCACCCTGCAGCCAAGACCCGGTCAGGCTCCTGTGTCCGATAATTCCCGTTGGAAACAAGGTGAAGTCGGGAGCATTCATCACGGTTAGCTGGAGGGGGATTTCCGGCCAAGTGGGGTTCGACCGATCGCCATGCATGTCGCAACGCCGCTCGGGATTCGCGCACGTTGAATTGAAAGAGTTGGAGGGAAGGAAGGCTTCTCTATTCCCCATCTGCAGCCTACAATTTAAAATGATATCGGAATTTGAAATGCCGTTATGTTGGGCGAATATGAAAACGAAGCACATAAACAGAGAGTTAAAGGAACAAGTAAGCTGTTCCTTTAACTCTCTGTTTATTATGCTTTCCGAGTAAATAGAGTAACAAACACTTCCTCTTTTGGTCTCCGCTTCGGTTTCTTGAATGCCGCCCTGCTATTTACGAGGTCACCTGATCGCCTGTCCTCTACGGCATGGCCGAGCACTAACTGGAAAAAATCCCGCTAATTTTGCCTTCAGTACTGAAATAGAGCATTTAGCTGGAAATTATACCTCTAATATCCCTGAAATATCCTATATTTAGAGAAATGTTCTGATTTAGCTCCAGAAATTCCAGTTATATGCGACCAACGGAAAAAAACGATTAAATTAGAGGGAGTTTTTCCAGTTACTTCTACAGCTTGCGGGACCGAGAGAACGTTACAGCCCTTTGTGGTGGTCGGCGGAGTAGCAAAAGTTGACGGGAGGCAGGAATCGTGCGGGATTCGACCGACCGCCATGCAATGCCGCAACGCGCACCTGGGAATCGCGAGCGTTTGATTGCGGAGAGCTGCGGTTATCAACAAATAATTTCACTAGTAGTCTCAACCGCTTTTATGGATGCGCCCTAGCTATTGACGATGAATCCACCTTATATCCTCTCGGATTTAGCTTTTTCAAAATCAATTTACAATATTCGACAAAATTTTCATGAAATCTTATCATCCCCTTAAAAAAGGTAATTATTTCAATAAGTATAATGAAGATGCAACGAATAATTCGAACAGGGGTGAGACGCGCATGAATAAAACAAGCTATCAAGTACTTGTATGTGATGATTCCATGCTGATTCGTAAAAAGCTAAGACAGCTTTTGGAGGGGATGGACGGGATTGAGGTTCTGGAAGCTGTTAACGGTAGAGAGGCTGTCCTAGTTTGCAGAGACAAGGGCCCGTCCGTTGTGTTTCTGGACATAGTCATGCCTGAGCAAGATGGAATTGAAGCGCTCATCGAGATCAAACAAATGAATCCGTCCATCATTGTTATTATGGCTTCTTCGGTTGGTACGGAAGGCAATTTAAGAAAAGCGATTAAAGCGGGGGCTGACGATTTCATTCAAAAGCCCATTCTTCCTGAAAATGTGGAGCTGTTATTGGCCAAATACATTTATGGGAAGGAGGAGCAAAATGTTTAGTCAATATTTCGGGCATTATTTGCTGGAAAAGGGCTATATTAATTTCGCTGAGCTGGAAGATGTATGGGAATATCAAAAAAAGACACATGTCAAGCTAGGACTTCTTGCGATCAACGAAGGCTTCATGAGTGCGGAGCAGGTGGAGCGGGTACATCTTCAGCAGACACAGAGGGATATGAAATTTGGGGAAATTGCGGTTGAGCAAGGCTTGTTGACGGAGCTGCAATTGAATAAATTGCTCTCTTCCCAAAAAAGCAACCATCTGCTGCTCGGACAAGCTCTTGTGGAAAGAAACTACATGAGCTTATATCAAATTTCCACAACGTTGTTCCAATACAAGAAAGACCATGGGTTGTCAGATGAGCAGTTTTCCACTATTAAAAACGGTGATATCCGCGCGCTAGTCGATTCACTGCTGCATAAAAATGAAGGCGTCCATAGGTCCATAGTTGTTGATTATTTGACGCTTCTTGCCAAAAATGTCATCCGCTTTATAGATCCGCACGTACGATTGGAAATCAAGGATTGGCTTGTTCCTGTAAGCAGCTATGATTGGTCGACATTTCAGCATATCCAAGGTGAAATTAATATGTACGCTTATATTCTGTCTAACCAAGCGAATTGGATAGACTTAGCTGCCAGGTATGCTCAGGAGCCTATCACGGAAGCGGATGAAATGGCTGAAGCATCGGTAGGCGAATTCCTCAATTTGCATAACGGTATATTTCTTGTCAACATGTCTGATCGTGGAACCGAATTGAGCTTGACTCCGCAGATCGCTCAATCCTCCGTTTCCGTTGAGCAGTCTCCATCCGCTGTATTGGTAAAGGTTCACTACCTGGACAAATCCTTTGATTTTATATTGAGCACCGAGCCTGTTCATACCGGAGCTTTATCCTCTGCCATAGGTGTCTAATGCTAATGACAGCACGAAGAACCCCGGGAACGACTCTGGGGTTCTTTGTGCGGTCCAAACAAGCAGAATACTCAAGCATGCCATATTCTCGGCATAGCGAGAGGCTCTTTCCCGAGCTCCGCCCATACATACTTCAGCAGCAGCTCCGTTTTTAAACCGGCTGAGGCAGGTGAGTCCCACAGGTTATTAATTTCTCCGGGATCTTCCTGTAGATCAAAAATCTCACCATAGGTTTGATTATAGTACACGGTTATTTTATAACGCTTATCAACATAGGTTTTTTGGTGAATGGTCGTCTTCTCATGCCGGAATTCACATATGGCATGATCTCTGGCCTGCGATTCAAGCCCACGCCACACCTTACTCTGATCTACCCCACTCATGGAACAAGGAATATCCAGTCCGGCAAAGCTCAGGAAGGTAGGAGCCAGATCGACGAGCGACTGAATGGCGTCAGACTGTTGACCCGCCGGAACTTGTCCCGGATAGCGGACGATAAATGGAATTTTAATCAGGTCCTCATAGTGGAACCCGCCTTTATGCTGAAGGCCATGTTGGCCAAAGAAATGACCATGGTCGGTCGTAAAGACAATGATAGTATTGTCTGCTAATCCGAGCTCCTCCAGCTTATCGAGAATGTTCCCGATATATTTGTCCATCATACTGATCATCCCGTAATAGGTTGCGACAATCTGTTTACGGTCATATTCGGAAAGCTTCGTATGAGAATGATACCCATGGATGCCGAAGCCCGATTCCATCAAATGGCTAAAATCCGGTGCTTTCTGCTGCGTCATGCCGAAATGCGGGGGATTCTGATCATGCTCGCCAGGGGTCACGACGGGTATCGTCAGCTGATCAGGATCATACATCGTATCCCATGGCTCTGGTACCAGATAGTCCGGATGCGGATCGAAGAAACTGGACCATAGGAAGAAAGGAGTATTCTCTTGCTTGTACTGCTCCAAAAGTGCCCCCGTACGTTCAGCAATCCATGTATTGTAATGGAACTCCTCCGGAATAGGCCATTTATGGAGGAGGGAAGGGTCCATTGTACCGGTGGGGGCTACATAATAATCACGCCAATTTGTACAGCCCTTCTCCTCCATCCATAGAGCATAATGCTGTCCGACATGAGCTTCATTAGTATGGTTGCGCGCCAGCTCAACATGGTCGAAGCCGTAGAACGGGCCATGGTGGGTTTTCCAAAACTCTAAATCCTGTAGGATAGGATATGATTCCAACGAAGGATAAGCTTTCGTGCTTTTCAGCGGCTGAAAATGCGCTTTGCCGACAAGCGAAGTACGGTAACCGGCGCTGCTGAAATCATCACCAATGGTGTGACGGTCTTCCAGAAGCTTGGTCCCGAGTGTCCATGCGCCATGCTGACTAGGGTACATCCCTGTAATGATGGATGCGCGGGTTGGCGTGCAGGTTGGATTGGGGCAGTAGGCTCGTGTAAAAGTAGTGCCTTCCCTTACAAGCCGGTCCAGATTAGGCGTAGATACTTCGGACTGAAACGCGCCTATTGTGTTCCAGTGCTGTTGATCGCTTGTTATCAGCAAAATGTTGGGTTTGCTCATATTGTTTTACTCCAATCATAATCATGATAAAATAAAAATGCTTATATATTCAGATTATATCCGAGCTGATGCGATACAGGAATGTTGGAATGTATTTGGCATTATGTTGTGTTTGGATCATGTCCTATTTAATCGGGGGTAGGAAAGCATGCAGGAATATACGAATGAGTTTGCTGAACTCTGGCTGAATGTGCCGAATGCCCTGGAGCGGGCAGGTGAGCTGTGGTTGGTGAGGGCAGGCAGGAATAGAGCGAAACCTAACTATGCCGTCGGCCCCAAAGTGATCGACTGCTTTGGCTTTCATTTTGTTCTCAAAGGCAAGCTCCAATTGGAGTACGAGGGAAGACAGGTGCTGCTGCACAAACATGATATATTTTGTCTGCTGCCGGGCATTTCTTATGTCTATGGGATTCAGCCTGCCTCAGAAGCGTTAGAGATGATTTGGCTGACGCTGGATGGCAGACAGGTTCCTGAACTGTTATCCTGCATAGGCATTAATAGAAATACACCCTATACAAGAAATCGATTGAATCGCTCATCAACGCATCAGCTGCGAGCTATAATCGAATTGCTGCGAACGGATCAGTCGGAGCCTGTTCAAAGGCAAATTTTGCTGCTGCAGCTTTTTGCAAGCTTGATGGAACCTCCAGAGGAGCCGCTCCATACCCAAGAAAAGCTGCGTAAAAGCTGGGTCAAAACAGCGGAGGCCTACTTGCAGCTGCATTTCGCCGAACCCCTAAGTATTGTGGAGCTGGCCGCGACAGCCGGGGTGCACCGCTCTCATTTCTCCGCATTATTTTCCAGAGAGCTCGGAGCTTCACCTCAGCAATACGTACTCCGTATGCGAATGGATAAGGCTGCTGCCATGTTAAGCGAAGCCTCCTTATCGATTACAGAGGTTGCGCTTTCAGTAGGCTATTCCGATCTGTATTCCTTCTCACGTGCCTTCAAAAAATATTTTGGCTGTTCACCGAGCCAGTGGAGTCTCTAATAGCCAATTACAGAAAGTAGTAGATTCGTTTATTAACTTCTTGTATTATATAACTACTAATTGTCGACAAGTAGACATAATGAGGTGAAATGGTTGCAATTTCCTGCGATATGGTTACAAGGGGATTCTCTTGGTGAGAAAGTTTCATGTGAACTACGCTTACGTATTATTAATGGAACGCTTGAACATGGAGCGATATTAACAGAAAACCAATTAGCTGAAGAGTTTGGTACAAGCCGTTCTCCGATTCGAGATGCACTGAAAGCACTCTCCAATGAGGGTCTAATACGAATGGAGAGAATGGGTGCAATAGTAATTGGTCTTAAACCAAAGGATATGGAAGAACTGAATGATGTTCGTTTCTTGCTGGAGGGGTTTGCTCTACAGATCTTATCGGATGCTTATGATGAGCTTAAGGTCAAAGAACTGCATCATATTATTGATAAAATGGAATTGGCTGCAAGCCACGATGATCCTGTACAATTCGCCTATTATGATTTGTTGTTTCACGAGACTATTATTTTAAGGGCCCAGCACACGAGGATATTACATTTGTGGAATAGTATACGATACGTCGTACTGACGGTTTTATTAGTGGCGACCGGGCGGAGATTCTCGAAAAACAAACAGGAGATAGAACCCCTTATCAATCGGCATAAGCGGATAGTGGATGCATTGGTTTCACGTGATAGTTCACACATTAAAAAGATCGTTCAAGAACATTTTATGGATACGAAGAAAACAGTAGATGAGAGTTTATTTCTTTGAGGTAACTATGAGAGTATCCACATAACTGTGAACGTATAATAATTACCCTGAAGTAAAGTTTTACCAAAGGGTCTATACAAGCAGAAAGAACTTATTTATAATTAAGTTGTCGACAAGTATACAAGTTGATCGAGGATCCTCACCAGCAGCTGCCACTCGTTCGAATAGTTAATGTTGCGGTTGCTTGGTTATTAATTTGGTTTTGAAAGGGTGGTGCTGTTATGGGTAAATTTAAAGTGGTTTTGACAGGACAAACATGGCCTTCTGCTTTGGAGAAAATTGAAAAACAATGTGAAGTAAAAGTTTGGAAAGAAGCCAATCCGATCCCCCGGGCTTTATTACTTGAATGGTTAAAGGAAGCGGAAGGCTTGTTCAGTACCGGTGATGTCAAAGTAGACGCGGAATTGTTGGCTGCTGCTCCTCAATTACGAGTTGTAGCTCAAGCATCAGTAGGATATGACAATATAGACATCGATGCTTGTACCGAGAGGGGAGTACCCTTTGGCAATACACCAGGTGTGCTTGTTGAGGCAACAGCTGATTTAACTTTTGCGTTGCTACTGGCAGCAGCTCGTCGAATTCATGAAGGATGGGACCATGTAAGATCCGGAAATTGGAAAAGCGGAAGTGGAATTCCGTTTGGCGTTGACCTGTTCGGGAAAACTCTCGGTATCGTTGGTATGGGGGACATCGGCTGCGCTGTGGCTAGGAGAGCCAAGGCTTGCGGGCTGAACATTATTTATCATAATCGCTCTCAGCGAAAGGATGATGAGTTATTCCAAGCGAGATATGTCGGATTCGATGACTTGCTACACGAGGCAGATTTTATTATTGTCCTGGTTCCGTTATCTAATCAAAGCCGGGGGCTGTTCGGAACCGAGGCGTTTGCCAAGATGAAATCATCCGCCTATTTTATCAACGCTTCCCGTGGCCCTGTAGTGAATACCGATGCGCTTTATGAGGCATTAAGAAATAAACAAATTGCTTACGCCGCACTTGACGTCACAGATCCGGAACCCATTTCCGGGGATCATCCTTTGCTCGGTCTTTCGAATATATTAATAACCCCACATGTAGGCAGTGCGACGTTCGAGACAAGAAATCGAATGGCGAATTTAGCAGCAGATAATTTATTGGCAGGGCTTGATAGAAAAAAACTTCCAGCCTGCGTAAATACATCCGTTAATTTTGCATAGCAAATAAATATGATTACAAGGGAGCATACCTAAATGGCTGTTATGAAAGCAGGATTATATATTTCGGAGAAGCAGGTAATGGTCGGTCAAATCGAAATACCCGAGTTGCAGCCGGGAGAAGCGCTGATCAAGGTTGCCTATGCAGGTATTTGCGGCACAGATATGATGATTTATTCCGGCAAGCATCCAAGGGCTCAAGCACCACTAGCCATGGGACATGAATTTTCCGGGGTGATTGAGAGAATAAATGGTGAAACATCCTTTGCAATAGGCAACCGTGTCGTTGTTGAACCTACACTTAGCTGTGGTACTTGTGCCGCTTGTATGGCAGGCGAGCATCATGTATGTAAAACATTAAAGCTCATTGGCATTGATAAGCATGGCGGTTTTGCAGAATATGCAGCGGTTCCCTTAGACGGACTTCACCTGATTCCCGAAGGATTATCGGATGCCCATGCGGCCCTTGCTGAACCTGTAGCTGTAGCTGTTCATACCGTCCGTCGTTCCAATCTCAAAATAGGGGACAGTGTCGTAATATTAGGCGCCGGTCCGATCGGTCTGCTCATTGGGGCCATAGCCAAGCACGCAGGAGCAAGCGAGGTTATAATTTCGGATATCAGTGAATATCGTTTGGAAAAAGCAAAGCAGCTAGGATTAACTCCCCTTAATGCCAAGGATGTAAACATTACCGAGGATGTGTTGAAACGAACGGCTGGGAATGGCGCAGATGTTGTTTTTGAGGTGGCAGGTAACCAAATTACAGCTAAGCAAATGATTGAAACGGTAAGAACTCAAGGACAAGTTGTCGTTGTTAGCGTATACAAGCAACCTCCTATGATTGATCTGGCGGCCATGCATTTTAGAGAGATCTCATTAACGACAACAAGATGCTACAGCAAGGGTGATTTTGCCAAAGCAATCCGGCTAATGCACAATGGAGCGATTGATGTATCATCGTTTATTTCTCATGACCTCCCGCTTGACCGCATTGAGGAGGGGTTTCAATTTATGTCTAACCCAGATGTTTCACTCAAAGTGTTATTTCATCCATAATAAAAAGGAGACTATAAATATGGGGCATCATTTATTTGACCTGGAAGGCAAGGTAGCTGCAATATCAGGGGCTACAAGAGGAATCGGGCGTTCTATGGCTATGGCGCTTGCAGAAGCTGGTGCGGATATTGCCCTGCTCCAGAGATCACCGGATCAAATGGAGCTGAAAGAGCAAATCGAAAGTCTTGGTAGAAAATGCGCGATTATTCCTTGTGATTTAGAAAATACAGCGCAGGTGAAGGCTGCGATTCCGAATGTGATAGATCAGTTTGGAACCATCGATATATTGGTCAATAATGCCGGAATTCAACGCCGATCACCGTCTGTTGATTTTTTGGAATCCGATTGGGATGATGTGCTGCAAATTAATCTGAAGGTAGTTTGGCTATTATGCCAGGAAGCCGGGCGTTATATGGTTCCAAGAGGCAAAGGGAAAATTATTAATACAGCATCCTTACTATCGTACCAAGGTGGAATTACCGTTCCAGCCTATGCTGCAGCCAAGGGCGGCGTAGCCCAGCTGACCAAAGCTCTGGCGAATGAATGGGCCAAGTATCATGTGAACGTAAATGCAATTGTTCCCGGCTACATTGCTACGGATATGAATACCGCGCTGATCAATGATCCTGTGCGCAGCACTCAAATACTGAATCGGATTCCGGCGGAACGCTGGGGGAACCCTGACGATTTTAAAGGAACGGTGGTGTATCTGGCATCAGAGGCATCCAATTATGTTCATGGCCACCTGCTGGCAGTGGATGGAGGATGGCTGGGACGTTAAAGCTGTAATCAGCGGATAAAACCATCACAGTAGTTATACTTGACCGCATTGCGAAAGCGATGCGGTTATTCGCATTTCACAAATTAGTCCAGAAAAAGCACGAAATTCACCTGTATGTTTATGCGGGGTTTTGGTGTATCATATACAGATTACAGAGGTAAATGGATGAGGATTTTTTGTTTGCTTGCGACTCTTTAACGGCAGCTGTCACGCAGTTGCTATTTTTAATAGTAAGGATGGTGACATAGTGAAGTGGAGGCTCCCTATGCTTCTGTCGAGTATACGCTATAAGCTGCTGCTTTCCTTTGTTGTTTTTATTATGCTGCCGATTTTGATAACCGTTATGGTTTACTATGAAGTTTCAAAGCAGCTGTTGGTCCATGAGATCAATCAGACGAATGCGGAGGTTCTTGGGAAAATAACGGAGAGGATAAACACTACGGCGGAGCGTATCGTGAAAGCCTCTCATTTGATCGTAAACGACCCGGATGTTCTGGATTTGATCAGAAACGACCATGATATAGAAATTAATGATTATCCAACCTTTCAGAAATATTTGGGAGTTAACAAGAAAATAACGAATATCCGGGATTTTCTACTGGAAAGCGAAGCCTACGTTGCCGTACTCGACTTCAAAGGCCATATGTATTCAACCTGGACAAGCAGAAATGCAGCGAAATCCTACCAGGAGTTTCAAAAGGAACCATGGTTTCAGCAGACTCAGATGGCGACAGGTACCCCGATTTGGCAGCTCGCCTATACGAATAATATTGAAAATGATTATGTGCCGCAAAATACACAGCTGTTTATTATGACCAGACTGATTAAAAGCGACACGGGTAAAGGCTATGGCATTGTTTTTATCGGCGTGCCTATCCAAGCGGTACTGCCTGAGATTGTTGTGCATGAAGACGTGAACAAATCAACAACCCAAATGACTCCAAACCAGCTGTTTCTTATGCAAAACCATAATCTGATGCTGGGCAGCAAGGAACTGTTCAGCCAATTGTCCCTGGACTCTTTGAATCCGGATACGACGACAAGAGCTGGCTATCTCATCAATCAAAGTATGGTGAAGCAGCTGGGGTGGGAGCTGGTCAGCGCTACGCCGCAAAAGCAATTCACAGGCCAGCTTCAAGCTCTGCGGAATAAATCGATCGTATGGTTAACCCTCCTGTTTTTATTTTTCTGTATCCTGTTTATTCTGGTTATGTTTAAGGTGATCAAGCCGATCAAGATTCTTCACCGCTCCATGGTCAAGGTGGGCAACGGAGATTTCGCTTCCATAGCGGATATACAAGGGAATGATGAGATCGCTACGCTGAGCCACAAATTTAATGCGATGGTCCTTAATCTGCGCAAGCTGATCGAACGTCTCTCGGAAGAGCAGCAAAGAAAAGAAGAAGCACGGTTTCAGGCACTTCAAGCCCAGGTGAAGCCCCATTTCCTGTTCAATACGTTAAATTCGATCAAATGGACGGCCCGCCTCTCAGGTGCGGAGCATGTTAGCCAAATGATTACATCCTTAGGCAAGCTGTTGAGCTACGCCATGAACAATGACAGGGAAGTTACGATATTGAAAGAAGAGCTGGATTTTTTGCAGAGCTATGTCAATTTACAAAACGTTCGTTTTAACAATGAAGTTTCTTTGGATATCCGCGTTCCTGAGGTACTGCTAGAGGCTAAGCTTTTGAAATTTACTTTACAGCCGCTTGTAGAGAACAGCATCATCCATGGAAAACGGTCACCTCTCAGCATTACGATCGAAGCGTATATAGACCAAGGAGATTTGCTAATTGTCGTTAAGGACAATGGGATAGGCAATCAGAGGCCATTGTTAGAATCGGTTGAGGATAAGCAGCTGACCTCTTCCAAATTTAGCGGAATTGGCTTGAATAATATCAACGATCGCTTAAAGATGCATTTTGGCGAAGCCTATGGCTTAACGTTTGAAAGCGGAGAGACGGAGGGTGTCGTTGTAACGGTGCGGATACCTTTCTTGAAAGGGGATATTCAACATGATTCGGATACTGATCGTGGATGACGAGTTTTTGGTAAGAGTCGGGCTGAAGACGTTTGTTTCCTGGGAGGAACAAGGGTTTGAATTAATCGGAGAGGCGAGTAACGGATTGGAAGCTATGAACCTGCTTGACAATAACGCCTGCGATATCATATTGACGGACATTTGTATGCCCGAAATGGATGGTTTAACCTTACTTCAGCATGTGAAGGATAAATACCCTCATATCCGCAGTTTTATTTTATCCAATCACGACGATTTCGAATATGTGCGGAAGGCGCTTCAAATCGGAGCCCTTGATTATGTGTTAAAGCTGACGATGGAGCCGCAGGAGTTGATAGAAAAGCTGTTGAGCGTGAAACGGCAGATCGTGGAGGAAAGAAAGGGTTTGGACCAAGCACGGCAAATCAGCACGAAGCTGAACGTCTTTAAGAAAGAAGCGAGGGAAAAAAGACTCCGAGAGATTATAACCAAACAATGCTCCAATAAGGAAATCGATGAGGTTTTTCAAGAGTTCGGATATAGGGTGCAAGGCAGTTTTCACATTGTAAATATTCAAATTAATCAATATGAACAGGTTTTGGACGAAAATAAATTTAAAAGCGAAAAGCTGCTCAGCTATTCAGTTGCTAACATCGTGCTGGAATTATTGAAGAATGAGGCTGAAGGCGAGCTCATTGAGCTTGAGAATGGCAAATTCACCTTGTTTCTCCATCGTTACTCCGAGTCGATTCTGGATGAAATCAAGCATTGCATTTACAAATATTTAAAGCTGTCGGTCTGCTGCGGAGTTTCCAATACGTTCGAAGATGTTTATCAGATTCATGCGGCTTATTTGGAAGCCGATAAAGCTCTGCAGTATTACTTCTACACAGGGCTTGGGCAAATTGTTCATTACCGACAGGCTCAATATACGCTGCGCGTAGAAATTCCGGCGATCATTCACAACGAGGAATGGATGCGGATGATAGAGCAGCGAAATGAAGAGGCATTGCTTGATGCTGTGAAGCAGCTGTACGAACGGATGGATCGGGAGAGAAAATGGCATCCGGATGATCTGAAGGAGCAGTGGATCAAGCTGATCCATCTTTTTTCGCAGTCTCTGCACGAGCTTGGCGGAGATATTTACTCCATGCCGCCCTACAAAGGACGGTATCCCTTTCATGCAGTAAGAGCGGTTGAAACATTGGATGATATGTACCAATGGTTTCAAGGTTGGGTCCCGATGTACGTTCAGTATATGAAGGAATGCTCGAATCAGCAATGGAGGCCGGAAATACAGGCCGTGGTCAAAATCATTCAAGAGCAGTATACGTCAACCATCAAGCTGTCCGATTTAGCCAAAGTGATCGGATTTACGGAGGCCTATTTGAGTGTGTTGTTTAAAAAAGAAACAGGAGAGACGTTAATGGACTTTATTATTCGTCATCGAATGAAGAAGGCCAGAGAGCTGCTTAGAGATCCTGCCATGAAAATATATGAGGTTTCGGAGGCTATCGGATATACGGATCCGAACTATTTCGGTAAATTGTTTAAAAAGGTAGAAGGTATATATCCGCAGGAGTACAAAAGGAAGTATTTTAACAAATAAAAATAAGACGGATTTATGCAGGAATCCGCTCTTTAGATATAAGCCCCCGATTGTTATTATGTTAACAGTTTCAGAAAAATGAGATGGAGGGGTTTAATTGAATAAGATTAGAAAGGGAATACCGCTCGCAGCGCTAGCCGCATTGCTTGCATTCAGCGGATGCTCCGGCAGCGGTTCGGAGAAGGCGAGCAGCTCATCAGATGCAGCGGGAACTAAGAAGGCACCGGTTAAGCTGACGATCTGGGGGGGCGTGCCTGAAGAGAGTGGGCCTAAGGATGTAGTCGCTAATTGGAACAAAGCCAATCCGGAGCTTCAAGTCGAATACATTCGTTATGTGAATGACGACAGCGGTAATACGAAGCTGGATACGGCTTTGATTAGTAAGACCGATGCCCCGGACATCTTCATCAGCTACGGAGAAACCTATTACAACCGCAGAATGAATGCCGGAATGGCAGCTCCGTTGGATGATCTGATTGCCAAAAATGGGTTTAAGGTTGATGAAATCATAGGGAGCAGCAATATCATCAAGTCGAACAATACGACCTTCTATTTGCCGGCTATGAAACAGCTCTCTATGGTAATGATCAATCAAACGGCTCTAACGTCCACAGGCGAAAAGCTGCCTGATCAATGGACTTGGGACGATTATGTCAAGTTGGCAGGCAAGCTGACCAAAGGGGAAGCCAAGGGCAGCTTTATCCAGGCTCCCGGAGAAATTTTGCCCAAGATTACGTTAACCTTAGCCAAGCCCAAAGACTCGTATTATAACGATAAGGGATCATCCAACTTCGACAGTCCATCGCTGCAAAAGGGATTGGAGCTTCAAAAGCAGCTGTACGACAAAGGAAATATGGTAAGCTGGGCGGAAACGGTTTCGGGTAAGCTTGCCACCCACAGTGAATTGTTCACGGGAAAAGCAAATATGATTCTGGGCGGAACGCATCTGATTCGATATGTGAAGGATACTAAAAATTTCCCGCGCGATTTTAAAGTTGCTTTCGCTTCCAATCCTCAGCTCGAATCGGGAGGGAAAGTAAATATAGCCGGATTTAACGATCTGATGTCGATCAACAGCAAGAGCACCCATAAGGAAGAAGCGATGAAATTCATTGCGTGGTACCTAAGCGAAGGAAATACAGCCATGATTGCCGGGGGGAGAATCCCGACTAACAAGAAGGCTGATATGGATAAAGTGGTGGAATTGTTCGTAGGCGATGCCGCCGCGTTAATGGATGTAGAATCTCTTAAAAAGATTTTGAAGACGGAATATGTATTCCCTGCCCAAGTGCAATCTACGGCTTACGCAGAATTAACGAAGATTTTGACCGAAGAGTCGGAAAAATATTTCATGAATGTCCAGCCGATCGATAAAACGATGCAAACCATCAAAACACGGGCTGATCAAGCTATCCAGGCAGCCAAAAAATAAAGCTGAAAAACACTTGAACTCCAAATGGAGAGCAGGTGTTTTTTTTATTGGGTTAACTGAATGATGGACAAAAGGGGTAAACTCCGACCAACTGAGCGTAGTCACCACCCAGGTGAAGGTTTGAGGAACAGGGATGTGTTATTTTAATGTGCACACGTAAACATTGAAGTGAAACGGAAGTACGATCACTTATTTGCTTGAAATGTGGGCAATTCGGCAGGTTGGAGATGAAATAGCGCATCGTAATTCCGTGCAATCATGAATTCGATGGGAGGCAGGGCAAATAGCTGAATGACGTTCCCACTAAAGGAGGCACAGGATTCTCTTACGGCTGCCGTAAGAAAGACGATAGATGGAAATCCTCCCGTTAATTCAGGCTGGATATCGTTTGAAAGCAAGCTAACTGGAAAAACTCCTGCTAATAGAGGTGATAGGGATGATATCAGCCAAAATCCTTAGAATTAACATGAGAAATTCCAGTTATAGGGCTTGAAACGCTATTTTGGGAGAAAATAACGTGACATTTTCCTGATAATTGCGTGGGGTTCGCTAGGCTGCCATGCCATGCTGCAAACGAACCCCGAACCCCGCGATTAGCACGTATTGGAAAGCGGGCTCATCACTGCTATTCGCTAAGAATATCCAAGAAGGGCTATCTCAAAAAGGTAAACCCTAGTGAGTGAATGATCCAATAGAATGTGCTAAAGAATCCTTAAGCTTGACGATTCTTTTACACTTGTATTCCTACCGCTGCTAAGCCATAAATTCAAAGGAACACGACTTCAACAGCGGCCGGAATTCCACATCCATCCCTCCAAAACGTACAAACGTAGATTGTAAACCAAGGACTCTAAGGAATTTTTCCTAGCATTAAGGGAAAAAGCCCGTGTATAAATACACCTGACTTTGCCATAAATATTCCGTTTTTATTTGCCAGCCTAGCCGTTAATATCTAGGTTAAACAACACTTTGAAGAGGTGACAGATTGTGAAATCGAAGATGGGGAACCAGCTCCTGAGAGAGAATGTGGCCGGATATTTGTTTATTTTGCCCAATTTGCTGGGAGTGACTGTGTTTATCGTGCTACCGCTTGTATTCAGCTTTTTTTTGATTTTTACGGATTGGGATTATTTGAAAGGATTGGCGGGCTTATCCTTCGCTGGTGCAAGTAACATAGTGAAGATGTGGGGAGATGAGTACCTTATTGCCGCGCTCAAAAATAACTTTTTATTTACAGCGCTCACCGTTCCTGCTTCCATGGTCGTTGGCTTGACGATAGCTGTCATCCTGAATCAGTACGTTTACTTGAAAAGCCTGCTGAGAACCTTGTTTTTCCTGCCGTATGTTAGCAGCTTGGTTGTCATTTCGATTGTTTGGAGCGTGCTTTATAATCCGAGCAAGGGTCCGATTAACGGCTTCCTTCGTACGTTGGGGGTTGAATATCCGCCTGGTTGGCTGACGAGTCCGGATTGGGCGCTGACCGCTATCATTATATTGGTCGCATGGACTTATATCGGTTATACACTGGTGCTTTACATGGCCGGCTTGCAGGGAATATCGAAGGATCTGTTCGAAGCTTCTGCAATCGATGGTGCCAATAAACTCCTCCAGTTTTGGAAAATCACCATTCCCATGCTTAAGCCTACCAGCTTCTTGATTGCCATAACGCTGATTATTTCTACTTTTCAGGTGTTTGCAGTTATTAACGTCATGACCCACGGTGGGCCATTGAATTCTACGATGGTCATTTCGTACCATATTTATCTACAAGCGTTTCAGTATTACAAAATGGGGTATGCGGCGGCGCTCTCCTGGCTTTTGTTCATCATTATTTTTATTGTCACCCTCATTCAATGGAGAGGCCAGAAAAAATGGCAGCAGCATTTTTAAATTGTATATAAAGGAGCACACATCATAATGAGTGAAATAAGCGGCAAATTAGCAACGATACCCGACAGAACGGTGCTTAGGAAGCAAAAGACGGTTGTTCAGAAAATTACAAAGCTCGGTGTCACTATAGGGATGCTGGTTCTGGCTGTTGGGATTGTCTCGCCCTTTCTATGGATGCTATCGGCATCCTTCAAAATTCCGGCGGATATTTTCAAATATCCGATTGAATGGGTTCCGCGCAGCTGGAACATGGATAACTATACGACCGTGTGGGGCGGTAAATACCAATTTCTTTTGTATTACTGGAATACGGCGAAGATTACTCTCCTGACTGTGGCGGGATCGCTGATCACCAGCTCTTTGGCGGGCTTTGCATTCGCTAAGCTGAATTTTAAAGGCAGAGAGCAGTTGTTTCTGCTATATCTGGCTACAATGATCATACCTTCCCAAGTATTGCTGGTTCCACGGTTTATTGTGTTCGATCATCTGGGCTTGGTCAATACGCATCTGTCCATTATTTTGCCCGGCATGTTTACGGTGTTCGGAACGTTTTTGATGCGCCAGTTTTTTATTACGATTCCCAGCGAGCTTCTGGAGGCAGCCAAGGTGGACGGTGCAGGATATTGGAGGATGTATTGGCAGATCTGCCTGCCTTTGGCTAAACCGGCGATGGTTGCTTTGCTGATCCTAACCTTCACTTGGCATTGGAATGATTATGAGAATCCGCTGATATTTCTTCGTGACAAGGACCTCTACACATTGCCTATCGGACTTACTAATTTTGTTGATGAAAATGGAACTGATTATACGTTGATGATGGCTGCTTCCGTCTCCGCTTTGATCCCTTTAATTGCGGTGGTCGCTTTTTTTCAAAAATGGTTTGTTGAGGGGATTGCTAATACGGGCTTAAAGGGTTGAACGCATTTAATATCCAATTCCAATAGAAGGAGAGGAACAGTATGAATATTTTATTTCCGCAGCATCAAATCGAGGTTGTCCGTGAGGTGGATGTGGTCGTAGCAGGTGGAGGGCCTTCTGGCTTTGCGGCTGCATTGGCTTCAGCAAGAAGCGGGGCCACCACGTTATTAATCGAACGTTACGGATTTCTTGGAGGCGTTGGCACGAATAGTCTGGTTGCAGGCTTTGCCAGCGGATTCCATGACGGAGAGAGATTGATCATCGGCGGGATCTATCAGCAGTTAAGGGAGGCGTTGTACCTTAAGGGAGCGCTGCTGAAGACGGATAATTACGAGCCGTTCGACCCTGATGCTTTGGCATTTTATTATATGAAAACATTGATAGATGCAGGTGTCGAGCTGCGGCTGCACACGCTGGTAACGGACGTAGTGATGCAGGGAGACCGACTGGAGGCTATCATTGTGGAAAGCAAATCCGGCCGTCAGGCCATTCGCGCCAAAACGTTCGTCGATGCAACGGGAGATGGGGATGTCAGCGCTCGTGCGGGCGTTTCATATGAAATCGGAAGACCCCGCGATGGACTCATGCAGCCGGTATCGTTAATGTTCGCTTTGGGCGGTGTAGACGCTGACCATTTGGTTAAAGAGGTAGAACCCATCGAGGGAGCGCCGTTCAATCGTCATATTAGCGGAATGAACCATATGATCTTCGAGAGTCAGGAGGAGAGGGTCACCAAGGCCAAATCGGAAGGCTACTTATTCAATGTCCCGCGCAAGGATATTGCCATCGGCTGGATGCTCCCGGGCAGGCCGGATGTGGTTTATTTGAACATGGCCCGTATTCAGCAGGTTAACGGAACCAATGTGGAGGATTTGACGCGCGCCGAGATCGAAGGAAGGTATCAGGTCGAAGAGGCGCTGCGGTTTTTCAGAGATTGTATGCCGGGCTTTAAAGACAGCTATCTGCAGCGTGTAGCCTGTCAAGCGGGAGTTAGGGAAAGCCGCCGGATCAAAGGAGCTTATACACTTACAGAGCAGGATGTACTCGGCTTGAAGCAATTCGACGATGTCGTAGCTCAGGCCCATTATATGATCGATATTCATGATCCGCAGGGGAATGGAACCCATATCGTCCATCTGAACAAGGGTACATCCTACGATATTCCGTATCGCTGCTTGCTGCCGAATAAAGTGTCGAACCTGCTTGTTGCTGGCAGATGCATCTCCGCGACCCACGAGGCGTTCAGCTCCCTTCGGGTGATGTCCATTTCTATTGCATTGGGTGAAGCGGCGGGGACGGCAGCGGCGCTTTCCGTGAAGCTTCGATTAGCCCCTGGAGAGCTTTCAGTGACAGCGCTGCAAAATGATCTGCTGGCTCATGGTGCTATTTTGCATTAAACAGATATCGCGATTGGGTTACGAAAGGAGGTGATTTCTTTTTTGCACCTTAGGTGTAGACTGCAATATCGATAACAAATAAGGAAAGGGAAGAGAGTCATGTCAAATTGCAAGCTGAAAAAAATGCTGACCATGCTCATGGCAGCAAGCATGCTGATCGTTTTTGCAGGTGCGGATTTTATTTCAGGTGGGAATAAAGCCCACGCTGCTTCTTTGCAAATCCTGCAAACGGTTACAGGAAACATTTTTTATGAAACAGATGCCAAAAGCTTTGGAATTGCCACCGATGGTGATGAAATCGATTGGATTTATTATGATTATTGGGGAAATGCGGTTTCAAGCGGCAGCCAGACGGTGATGAACGGGGAGACTACTTTGACGGTGAGCCCCCAAAGATACGGCTGGTTTAAGCTGGTTATCTCAGCCAAACTAAATGGAGTTGTTATAGCAAGCAAGGGGAAACAACGTTTGCGGTCGTTTCTAATTTTGATCTGAGTCAGTTTGAAGATTCGAAGTTTTCTGTTCAGACGCATGCCGCCCGGACGGACATTATTGCTCAAGATTCAGCAGCTCTCTTGCCTATCGCCGCCAAGTTGGGGGTAAAGTACGTAAGGGATTCCTTAAGATGGGAGGATATAGAGGATTCGGCTAAAGGGGTTTATAGCTTTAAATCGTTTCACGATAATTTCATGAATCGTGTGGCTACTAATAATCTGAAGCCTTACCTTACACTTGCACTGTACAATAATTTATATGATGGAGGGCTGGTTCCTGTCAGTTCCGACGCGAGAATGGCTTTTGCTGAATATGGGAAGCAAGTGTTAGGCAGATATCCCCAGATCGGTCAGGTGGAAATTTGGAACGAACCGGATATTCCTTCATTTGGGAAGGGGTTGACCACGGAGGCAGAAAAAGCTGATTTTTACTTTAATTTGTTAAAAACATCCTATGAGCAGCTGCATCCCGCTTTTCCGAATGTGAAAATTACCGGATTCGTATTCGGTGAGCTGGGTTCAGACTCTTTTTTGGAAGCGCTCTATCAAAAGGGTGCGTTAAATTACATGGATGAGTATTCGTTCCATTCCTATACGAGGAACCCCGAAGAGATCGTCAAAGATATCAATAGGCACAAAAGAATAATGAAAGCATATAACAACAACCAAACGATCCCAATGAATCTCTCCGAAACGGGGTTTACTAACTTCAATTTTGATGAAATCGTGCAGGCGAATTACACAGTCAGAAGAATAGTCACGGCGCTGGCCAATGATATCCAGAAGATCAATATATATAATCTGCAAAATAAAACGACGGTTCCCAATGAATTTGAGGGTACGTTTGGATTGATCCGAAATCCGGATGATGTATTAGGAGCTTACGTCCCGAAGCCATCCTTTGCTGCTTATGCTGCAATGACACGTCTATTGTCGGGCGCACAATTCCAGCAAACCGAGGAGATTTCTCCCGGATTGGTTTATGTCCATAAATTCAGTAAAGGAAACGAAGATATGAGGGTGATGTACTCCCCGGTTGGCGCAGAGCTCAAGCTTCACACCACGAGTGGTATCGAGGTGACGGATATGATGGGAAATAGCCGCATCCTCATGCCGGTTAATGGGGCTGTACAAGTGCAGCTTACGAAAGATCCCGTATATGTCAAAGGCGCCTTATCTGCAATAGAAGATATTATACCTAAGCCAACAGGCCCTATTGCTTTATATCACGGCTATACGGTTAACGGCGGTTACACGGAAGTGAATGGGACGCTAGGGACCGCTACGAACAAGTGGGTGACTTCATCCGTATCCAAAGGGTATGATGGTGGCGGGTCAAGGGCTATTACAGATCCGACCGGAGCATCGGCGAAGTGGACGCCGACTATCAATGTTCCAGGCCGCTACCGCGTTACGGTTTATGTGCCCGGCAATTCAAGCTCTCCTGCCAACACTACCCGGAGCGCTTCCTACTCCATTTATTTGAACGGGATTAAAACCGATCTGAAGACAGTCAACCAATCGGATAATCAAGGCAAATGGGTAGAGTTGGGCCTATATGATTTACCAAGAGGCATCAACAATTACGTGGTTGTCGAGGATAGCAGCAGTGAACCTACGAAACGGCCGCTTCGAGCGGACGTGGCCAAGTTTGAATTGATTCCGGCCACGGGAATTAGCTTGAACAAAGCTACGCTTGACCTGGGTATCGGGCAATCGTATTCCTTCACGGCTGCGTTAGCTCCGGTGGAAGCGACGGACCGGCGGCTGATCTGGAGCAGCTCGGACAGTCAGATTGTGGCGGTAGATGATCAGGGGCGAGTGAATGCTACGGGAGTGGGGACAGCCCTCATTCGCGCTACCAATCCGCTGACCTCCCTTTATGCGGAAGCGACAGTTCGGGTTGGTTTGATTCCTGTCATTCAACCGGTCACGATTTATAACAGCTATGGTGCCAACGGAGGCTACACGGAAGTTAACGGCACTCTGGGTACGGCTACGAATAAATGGGTAACCTCTACAGTTCTCAAAGGTTACGACGGAGGCATTTCGAGAGCGATTACGAATCCGACGGGAGCGTCAGCCAGCTGGACGCCAACCGTCTCACAGCCAGGTCGTTACAGGGTATCAGTCTATTTGCCGGGAACGCCGGCGACTCCAGTGTATACGACGAAAACAGTCGAATACTCGGTATACATCGATGGAGCTAAGTATGATTCCAAGCTTATGGACCCCTTTACTTTACAGGGCTCATGGCAGGTGCTTGGCCTTTACGACTTACCTCAAGGTTCGAACAGCTACATCACCGTGGTGGATGCGAGTTCTGCCCATGACAGACCGCTTCGGGCGGATGCGGCCAAGTTCGAGCTGATTCCTGCCACAGGTATAAGTCTGGACAGCGCAGCGCTTGAATTACAAGTGGGGGGTACACACGCGTTTTCGGTCTGGATTGCTCCGAATGATGCAACGGATCAAACGGTCGTTTGGAGCAGCACGAATAGCAATGTGGCCGTCATTGATGCTCAAGGGCATCTTCGTGCCTTGGCGGCAGGCAGTGCGGTGATCCGCGCCACTAATCCACTGACGTCTCTTTATGCGGAAGCTAAAGTGACTGTGAAATAAAGAGTCACTTGAATGTGAAGAGGGCTGTCCCACTAGTCTGTAAAGACTAAGGGACGGCTCTTTGCTTTTAAAAAACGCATTTAACTCTATATATACTTACAGCTTTCAAGAAAACCAAGAAAATCCTAGTGTGCAATGGTTAAAAAACAACAAAATCTAATTGCCGGAAATTGACCGGCTCCCTATAGTGAGTGAGGAAAGGAGGGAACAATTGATAACGAAGCCGATTCGAAAAGCCCAAAACAAAACGATTTACTTAACTAAGAGGAGGTCAACCAATGTTCGGTTCGACACGTAATAAGCGAAGAAATATTTTTATACTTTGTATGGTATTCATTATCATGTTAAGCGGGTGCTCCGCAGGCAGCACAACAGCACCGAAAAAAGAAGAAGGCACGAAGGATACTCCTGTGACGCTGGAGTGGTGGAGCAGTGCTTCCTTAGGGCTCTCGCAGGAGGATGAGTTCAAGCAAATACTGGCCGAGTATAAGAAAGTCGCTCCTCACGTAACCATTAATTATAACGCAGTACCGACTACAGGGCTGGATGAGAAGATGAACGTAGCGATTGCCTCAGGCTCGTTTCCTGACTTGTATGTTGATGCGGTTAACCGCTTGGTACCTCTTTACAATAGGGGGGTTACCACTGAGCTAGATTCGTATATTACAGATGACTATAAGGTATCCGATTATGTTAAAAGCGCCAAAGATATCATGGTGATCAATGGAAAGCTGGCCATGTTCCTGATGGAAGTCCGGAGTGAAGTGCTGCTGGTCAACAAAGATTTGTTCGTCAAGGCAGGCGTTGAGAATTTGCTTCCGGACCCTAAGACAAGAACGTGGACGAGAGACAATTTCGCCAAGGCTGTAGAAGCAATCGGTAAGCTTGGAAACGGTGTGTACGGTATGGGCATGGTAGCAAGCGATCTTGCTAACGACAAATTTCTGGACGGTTATATTTATAGTGACGGCGATGAATATACGAATAAGGATTTCACTAAGGTTACTTACAACACACCGGGCAATGTCAAAAAGTTGGAATGGTTGGTTCAGCTGGCTACTTCCCCGTATGCCGTTCCCGGCGCATCCGGCACTAAGGTTACGGATATGTATGAGTTATTCAAGAAAGGAAAAGTAGCCGTAATCATGAACGACAGAGGGGATTACCGCAGAGAGATCAATGAAGGTACAATTACGAACAAAATCAATTACATGAACGCCCATTTCCCGACAGATGACGGCTCCCAAAGCAAGCTGGCTGCTACAGGGTCCGGGATTGTGGTGAAGAAACAATCGGACAAAGTGAAAGAAAAGGAAGCTGCCAAATTCGCAATGTGGTTCTCCAGCGGTAAGCCTGAGATTGTGAACAAACTGCTTTACCAGAAATATTCGAAGCTTCCTTCAAGAAAATCATTAGAAGGTTTTATTGCAGATGAACAAGGCAAGGTGTGGTTGGATATGCCGGTAAAAACTATCGTCAATCCCGTAGGCATGCCGAATTACATGCAGATCCGTAAAGCATGGTTCAACTACTTTCAACAGGCAATGCTGAACAATGGCAAAATGACAGCTAAAGATGCTCTGGCCGGATATGAGAAAGAAGTGCAGAAGCTGCTGGACGAAGGAAACAAGGAATTGAAAAAGTAATTGTCTGGAGTCTGGATTTTGTGCTCTGTTTCAGAAAGGAGATTTTCACATCATGATACCGCTCTATCGAGAGATATATAAAAACCGGATTAATTATTTGTTTTTGGCTCCGATGTATATATTGTTGTTCCTGTTCTTGATCGTTCCGGCGTTACAGGGGCTGTATTATTCCGTATTTGAATTTAATATTGGCTCTCCCAAAACATTTGTCGGTTTCAAAAACTTCGCGTATTTATTCGGAGAAGATGTATTTTGGATTGCTTTAAAAAATACGTTTGTTCTGGTTCTGATCATCGTGCCTGCAAGTATTTTTACCGCGTTATTCATTTCTGTTGCTGTATACCGCAGCTCACAATGGGTGAAAACGTTTGTCAGAGGATCATTTTATTTACCTTTGGTTGTATCAAGCGTATCTCTGACTTTGGTCTGGGGCTTCATCTTTAATCCGGTGGTCGGACTAGCCAATCAAATATTAAAAACGGTTGGTTTATCCCCTGTTACCTGGTTGGGAGATCCCCAATATGCGTTTCTTGCGATCATTATAGTTCTGTTTACGTTCGTACTTGGAAAACCGGTCATTTTATATTTGGCTTCACTTGGCAATATACCTGAAACTTTTTATGAAGCGGCCAAAATTGACGGTGCCAACGTCCTGCAGCAATTTTACAATGTAACCCTTCCCTTGCTGAAACCGACGACACTCTATCTGGTCATAACCGGGACGATTCAAGTTTTTAATGTGTTTGTCTTAATCAAAATTATGACGGCCGGAGGACCCGGAAACTCAACCCAAACGTTGGCTTATCTGCTTTATGAAAAGGCATTTGTTTTTGGCCAATATGGCATTGCGTCAGCAGTAGGGGCTGTGCTCGTCTTTTTGGTAACAGCAATTGCCATCATTCAGTACAAATTTTTGTCAACTGACATCGAGTATTAAGGGAGATCTCATGGATAAAACTCAACCGTCGCAACAAGGGATTATTCAAAAGTCGTTCGTTGTGCTTGTATTATTGCTTGCCATACTGAGTCTGGTACCGTTGTATTTCGGTGTGTTGACATCATTTAAACCTAACAATACGGGAATAACCGTCAGTTTAATCCCGGAAAACCTGACTTTAAGCAATTATGAGCACTTGTTTAAGGAAACAAAGATCATTCGCTGGTTTTTCAACAGTTTGTTTACTTCCAGCATAGCAGCAGCTATCATCGTTTACTTCTCGGCGTTGGCCGGATATCCGCTTGCAAAGAAGAAGTTTCCGGGAGTTAAGATACTGTTTTGGATTGTTATTGCCTTCATGACGATTCCAAAGGAAGCGCTGCTCCTGCCGTTGTTCATGATGATGAAGGAATATTATTTGTTTAACACGTATTTGGGCATTATCCTGCCCGCGCTGGCTTGGCCGTTTGCTGTTTTTCTAATGAAGCAATTTATAAGCACCATCCCGGCGGACTTGTTTGATGCTGCTGAGATAGACGGCTGCGGTCCGCTCAGGCTGTTCCATTCCATATTACTGCCCATCATTAAGCCTGCTCTAGGGGCATTATCAATCTTCGCTTTTGTTTATGTCTGGAACGATTATATGTGGCAGCTTATTGTCATTACTTCTGTGGAAATGAAGACCTTGCCTCTAGGCGTAGCAGGACTGCAAGAGGAAGCGGCAGCCAATTTCGGGCGTTTGATGGCGGGAGCTACACTTGGCGCTATTCCTTTACTGGCTGTGTTTCTCTTCTTCCAGAAGTATTTTACTTCCGGCATTACTATGGGAGCTGTCAAAGGGTAAAACAAGGCAGCAATAATAAGCAAACAAACAAGCGGCACCAGAAACAACAGGTTATAAGATGAAATTCAAAATAACAGGTATTTCAAAGGAGAAATCATTTTAATGGAAAAAATCGGATTTAGAATTCAACCCCGCCGTCAGCTTCCCGATCTTCAACTGCTGGAGCAATTTCAAGATGTCGTAACGCCCCATATCAGCGATAATATAAACCGGTTATTTGCCAGCTGTTCGCAGTTGAGACCTTATCACGCCGGAGGAAAGCTGATCGGTGTGGCACTGACTGTAAAGACGAGACCGGGGGATAACCTTCTGACACACAAAGCGATTGATATGGCGCTTCCGGGAGAAGTGATCGTTGTAGATGCAGGCGGGGATTTGACGAATTCCATAATTGGCGAGATTATGACCCGATTGGCTGAAAAACAAGGGGTTACAGGCTTTGTAATCGATGGGGCTATCAGAGATTCCGGAGCTATTGGCCAAAGGAACTTTCCGGTCTATGCGAGAGGAGTTACGCATCGTGGCCCTTATAAGGATGGTCCTGGTGAAATCAATGTGCCGGTTTCCATCGGTGGTATGACCGTCAATCCGGGCGATATCATCATAGGCGACGAAGACGGTCTAGTAGCGGTACCTGTGGAAATTGCGGATGCATTATTGGAAAAGGTCCGCCAAACGCAGAAGATAGAAGATGATATTATCAGTACCCTTGAGGCGGGAGGATCTATAAACCGCGATTGGGTGGACGAGATGCTCAAGCAAAAAGGATGCCAATGGAATATTGAATAATGAGGTTTAAAGTATGAACTCCACTCGAAACATTTATTGTGTTGGCAGAAACTATGTCATGCAAGCAAATAAATCAAATAATGAATTTCTTACATCTCCACTTGTGTTCACTAAGCCTACTCATGCGCTTACCGAGGCGAAGGGACAGGAAATCATCCTTCCCGGGGAATGTGGTTCCGTTTATTTTGAAGCGGAGCTGGTCATTCGGATAGGTAGGCCATATGAAACAGGAATTAAGGTGGACGAACTGGTGGACGGCTTGGCTATAGGGATAGATTTTACATTGAGTGACCTGCAGAATGAATTGAAGGAAAAAGGCTACCCGTGGCTAATGGCAAAAGGCTTTCCCAACTCTGCTGTCTTGAGTGAATTAATGCAATTCCCAGGCGTAGAAGCATGTAAAAAAGTTAACTTTGCACTTGTAAAAAACGGTGAGCAGGTTCAGCTTGGTAACATTCAACATATGCTTTTTGATTTACAAATCATTATCGATTTCATAGCGCGTCACTTTGGATTAGGCGAAGGTGATATTATATTTACTGGAGCTCCGGAAGGGGCAGGGCCAGTCACCGACGGCGATCACCTATCACTATTATGGGGGGAACAAATTGTTGGAGGTTGTACAATTAAATTGTCTTAAGAATTCAGCAGAAGACGGGTAACCCTATTGTATAAATCATTTCGGAATTGGTGTTCAGTAGAAGTTGTTCGGCAATAAATAACACAGGCAGCTGCGGCAGCCTGTGTTATTTGAGGTTGTTTCCGAGCCGCCGGAGATGAAGTTTATCAAATAAGGCAGGTATATCTACGATCAGTAAGGAAAAACAAAAAAGTCCAAGTGTGCAATATAAGAATAACAACAAAATCTTATTGAAGGAATTCGTCCTACTCTTTATAGTGGAGTGAGACGGTCAGAAGCTTTGGAGTATGCAATGAATACCCGGATTCAAAATGACCGCTAAAGACGCCTTATGTAGGGGATGCAAAGGAGGGTTAACTCATGCTCGGGTCAACATGGAGGAAAGGAAGAACCGTACTCATGATCAGTTTGATCCTCTGTATTATGTTCAGCGGTTGTTCCACAGATAGCAGTACAACAGTTCCCCGAAAAGAAGAAGGTACGGGCTCAACTGCTGTAACGCTAGAGTGGTGGAGCAGTGCTTCGTTGGGACTCGTGGAGGAAGAGGAATTTCAACAGGTGTTAGCGGAGTATAAGAAAGTTGCCCCTCACGTTACTATAAACTTTAGCTCTGTACCAACTACAGGATTGGATGAAAAGCTAAACGTTGCTATTGCTTCAGGATCGTTCCCTGACTTGTATGTTGACGCTGTTAACCGCTTGGTCCCCCTGTTCACCCGTGGTGTTACCACCGAATTAGATGCCTATATTACAGAAGACTACAATTTGTCGGACTATATGAACAGTGCCAAGGATTTAATGACCATTGACGGAAAGATGGCTATGATACTGATGGAAATCCGAAGTGAAGTGCTGCTAATCAACAAGGATTTGTTTATCAAGGCAGGCGCTGAGCATCTGCTTCCTGATTCAAAGACAAAAACGTGGTCAAGAGACTCTTTTGCCAAAGCTGTAGAAGCGGTCGGTAAGCTTGGAAACGGGGTATACGGTTTGGGAATGGTAGCAGGTGATGTAGCTTATGACAAGTTCGTTGACGGTTATATATATAGCGATGGGGATGAATATACGAATAAGGATTACACCAAAATTACTTACAACTCGCCGGGTAATGTAAAAAAATTGGAAGGGTTGATTCAACTGTCCTCCTCACCCTATGCTGTTCCTGGGGCAGCAGGCAATAAAATTCCTAATCTGTATGAGTTATTCAAGCAAGGAAAAGTAGGCATTATGATGAACGACAGAGGAGATTTACGCAGGGAGATTAACGACGGTATAATTCCTAAGAAATTCGAGTTCATGAATGCCTACTATCCAACAGACGACGGTTCAAAAAGCAAGCTGTTCGTTAACGGATCAGGGATTGCGGTAAAGAAGCAAGAGGATAAAGTGAAGGAGAAAGAAGCGGCAAAATTTGCGCTATGGTTCTCAAGCGGTAAGTCTGAGATTGTGAACAAACTCATTTATCAAAAGTATTCCAAGCTCCCATCGAGAAAATCATTGCAAGCTCTTGTTACAGATTCACAAGGCAAAGAGTGGGCGGCAATGCCGGAACAAGCTATTAACAATCCTGCTGCTATACCGAATTACCAACAAATCCGTAAAGTGTGGTTCAACTATTTTCAACAGGCGATGTTGAATAATGGGAAAATGACAGCTAAAGATGCCTTGGCCGGATACGAGAAAGAGGCTCAGAAGCTGCTGGATGAAGGGAATAAGCAGTTGAGGAAATGACTCTCCATAGAGATGGCTTCACACATTCAACAAATCAATTGGATTTCAACCTTCATCATCGGAGGAACTATATGGGACTATTCGCGAGAACAAGCGGCATCATGGATAAGAGGAAGGCGTGGTTCCGGAGGAGTCTGCTGCTAATGCTGGCGGTAATCATTTTGCCGTCCATGCTGCTTTCAGTCAGTATCCATGTAATGGCTACGAAAGAGCTGAAGGAGCAGATCAATCAGACGCATCAAACGTTGATTCAACAAATGACGCAGCGTGTTAATCAACAGCTGACTCAATTTGAGTTTACAGTGCGCAACTGGGCTATTAACCAGATTTTCGGTGAATATTTGGAGCATGTGGATTATTATCAGGAGTTAACAACGATCCGCTCCATTATGAATGCGTTAGGCGCCATGGAGAATTCGATCTCCTTCATTAAGAACATTGAAGTGTACATTTCGACTCAAGATTTGCTGATTTCGAATGTGAACGGTGTTTCCCGAATATACAATATGGAAAAACGCGACCGTTACAGGGAAGCTTTTCAACGACCAGGTGACATGTATTGGGCTTATGGATTGAATGTATCAAGCAATACGTTGAATAAAAGCATGGCATTAATTCATAAAATTCCGTCTGAATCCTCACATCCTTTTGGCGCCATAATTGTGGAAGTGGATCCGGTAAAGTTCTCATCATTTATCGGTCAAATTAATCCATATCGGGAAGGCTATACTCTGCTGCTTAATGAAAATCATGAGCTTCTATCCGCCGGTACTTTTGAGAAACGGGAGGATGCAGCGATACTTGCATCAGAACTGATGAGACACAATGGTACGGGAACTTATGGTTTCTCGTGGAATGGGGATCAATATCTCATTTCTGATGGAATCATTCCCCGTATGAAGTGGAATTTTCTTCTGGCTACACCCATTTCCAAATTAACAGAGCCTGCAGCTGTCATTACCCGAGTTATTGTTGGTATTTCAGCCGTTACTTTCATCATGCTTGTCATCCTTGCGTGGGTCGCTTCAAGGAAGCTATACTCTCCTATATCGCGGATGATGTCTTTATTTGTATCGGAGGAATCGGAGTCGGAGCCGTCGGTTCATCAAGACGAGATCGAATTTATTGAATCTCGCTGGGCGAAGTTGACGACGGAGAGCCGAATCATGCAGGTTCGCCTTGATACACAGCTGCCCTCGCTTAGAGAAGGTTTCATGTATCAGCTTATTTATGGTCACTATTATCATTTGAGCGAGGCGGAAATTCGCAAGAGGCTAAAAAATTACAATTTGGATCTGGGCAACGCCCGCGTACAATTTGTATTGATCCAAATTTCCGGCATTTCGAAGCTGATGGGTAAATTTAACGAGGATGATGAGCAATTAGTTACTTTCGCTGCATACAACATCATTCAAGAGATGATAGTGGCATCTGGCTTAAACGTATCTGTGTTCAATTTTCAAGATATGACGGTGGGTTATATTCTCATGCTCCCAGATGGGATGTCAGCAGAAGAAGAGAAGCAAACCGCTTTGAAGCTTGCAGGAGAGATGATCCAAACACTGGAGCGCCTGTTAAAGACAGATGTGACGGTGGTCGTCGGTCAGCCTACAGATGAGCTGCGTGGTATGCATGCATGCTATGAGCAGACCGAGCAAACGCTGCGCTTTCGAAGTGTTCATGAGCCGGCGCAAATCCTTTATCTGGAAGATTTGATCATCCAGGGGGAGGAGGAGGTTTTTTATCCGTTTGAGCTGGAGAAGGATTTGCTGCAGGCGCTGCGTATCGGAAATGCGGAAGAATCGACTGCATTGTTTAAGCGGTTTGTTTCAACTTTCAAGGAAAGTGCCGATATCGAAACGGTGCTTCATCAAGGATTGCTGCAATTGCTTGGCAGCGTGCTTCATGTGGTGTATCAAACAGGACACAGCCCGCAAAAGGTGTTTGGTCTAAGTAACTTGTATGAGGAATTACTGCAGCATAGTGATCTACAGAAAATGTGCGATAGTTTTGTGAAGATCGTTATGGAGCCGTTTATCGAGCATATTGTAGAGTCTCAAAATGTTAAGCTGGTGCAACTGACCGAGGACATAAAAGCAACGATTCATAGCAAATATATGACCGATCTGTCATTAGAGATGTGTGCGGATCTTCATCATGTCGATCCGTTTCGGTTGAGCAAAGCTTTTAAAGAGGTAACGGGGATCAATTTTATTGATTATGTCACCGATTTCCGTATTCGTAAATCCAAAGAGCTGCTTAAAAATACGAATCTTCGCATCAATGAAATTGCCGAATTGGTAGGCTATCAGCCGACCTACTTTAACCGAATTTTCAAGAAACGTGAGAATATGACTCCTGGTCAATTCAGAGAAAAATAAGTTTAACCCTTCGTATGAATTGAGGATTCCCGTACTACAACCTCATAAGGCATAAGCATCTTAAAGGGCAGCGTATAGGCCGCTTGTAAATAATCAACCAATGCTTTGGCGGCGGCCATGCCAATCTCGTATTTAGGGATGTGAACGGAGGATAGCGGCGGCGTTGTATATTGGGAAATTTCAATATTGTCCAAGCCGATAAAAGCAATATCCTCCGGGATTCGCAGTCCTTTCTCTGTCACCGCACGCATAGCGGAGATCGCCAGCAAATCGCTGGCTGCGAATATGGCCGTGGGCCGACGGCTGCTGCTGTCAAGCAGCTCCAGCATACGGCTGTAGCTCGTATTTACATCCCAGCCTGAATGGATGATCCACTCCGAGTTCAGCTCAAGCCCCGCTTCCTGCAGAGCGTATTTATAACCCCGGTATCTCTTTTCCCGTTCCATGTCTCCTGTAAGGCCAGCTCCTCCAATAAAACCGATGCTTTGATGACCTTGGTCAATAAGATGCTGCACGGCAGATTTGGCTGCGTTAATCCGATCATATGCGATAACGGGTACTGTGCCGTCAGAAATATCGATTCCAACGATAGTAGGAAACTGTTTTTTTATTCGTGCATAAATTTCAGATTTAATTCCCTCAACAATGATCATTCCTTTAATTTTGTTGTCCTTAAGTATGTTGTCAAGGATTGCATCGTTTTGAATATCGTCCAGGTTGTGCATAAAAGCAAGCGAGTAGCCGAGGTTGGCGAGGCCCTGCTCAATTCCTTCCAGTATGGATAAAAAATACGAATGCATATGTTTATGTGAGACTGCAATGATACAACCGACTTGATTGCCGGATTCAATGGTTAAGGTACTGCTGGCAGTGGAGCCAGAGGACGATTGTTTATAAAAAGCAGCACCCCCTACACGTTCCACGCCTTGCTCTCTCAGCTCAGTCAAATCTCTGCGAATCGTAGCTTGAGAAACATTAAGCTGCTCGCATAGATCATTTATTTTCATCATGGAATTCGTTTTAAGTAGCTGTAGAATTCGTTCATGTCTGTTTTTCATATGTTCAATCCCTTGATCGAAATTTTTCACAGTGGCTCTCTTTACATTTAAAAGAATATAATGCCCCATGTCAAGCATCTCAGCTGTTTTTGTATAGGGATGAAATAATATGTTGACGGTTAGAATTGAAGCATTTATGATTGGAATTAATCATAGAAATGAAACATATTGATCAAATTTTTGTGAAAAAAGTGAAATTGAATAAAAGAAGTTAGGTGTTTTGATGTCAAAATGAAATAAAACGATCATTTTCTGTTTGTTTTATGAAACATTTTTGAAAAAGAGGTGTTCTAATTGATTAAAGCGGCTTTGCTTGGAGCAGGACAGAGAGGTATGCATGCGTATGCCTCCTATGCATTAAAGAGACCTGATGAAATTCAATTTATTGCGGTTGCCGAGCCTGATGCGCAACGAAGATCGTTGTTTGCCAGCCAGCATAGAATACCGCCGGAAATGCAGTTTACCTCATGGGAGGAAATGCTTCAACAGCCGCAGCTATGCGAAGTACTGTTGATCTGTACACAGGACCGACAGCATTATGAGCCAGCCATGAAGGCTTTGGAGCAAGGCTATCATATTTTGCTTGAAAAACCGATGTCTCCAGAGCCGCTGGAAACGATACGATTGGCTGAAGAAGCGGAGAGAAAGCAGCAAATCTTATCCGTGTGTCACGTGTCGCGTTACGATACCTACTATAGCGCCTTGAAGGAAGTGCTGGACAAAGGGGCCATTGGAAGGGTCATGAGTGTGCAGTGGACGGAAAACGTTGGTTTCTGGCATCAGGCGCATAGCTTTGTGAGGGGAAATTGGCGTAACTCGGATGAGACCAGCTCGATGATTCTGCAAAAAAGCTGCCATGATATGGATATGCTGCAATGGTTTATAGGAGGAAAGTGCTTGGAGGTGTCGTCCTATGGCAAGCTGAGCTACTTCCGTCCGGAGAATGCACCTCCGGGCTCGACGGAGCGATGTACAGACGGCTGTGCGGTAGAGCATGAATGTTCATACTCTGCGATCAAGCACTACCATAACGAGAAGAAGAACAGCTTTATAATGGTAGCATCGCCTATTCCGACGCTTGAGGCCCGGATGAAAGCTATACAAGAGGGACCCTACGGAAGATGTGTCTTCCGCTGCGATAACAACGTGGTCGATCATCAAGTAGTAAATATGTATTTTGATAATGAGGTAACAGTATCTTTCACAATGTCAGCGTTTACTTCTGAAAATACGCGTACTTTTAAATTTATGGGAACCATGGGCGAAATTAGGGGGCATCATGAAAATAACGAAATTGAGATCAACTATTTTTCAGGTCGCAAAGAAATTATCCGCCCACAGCGGTTTGAAGGCGGTCATGGCGGAGCGGATTATTTGACTATGAGGGATTTTATCAGACAGGTACAAAACAAAGAGCTTAGCGGGAAAACATCGGCTTCAGTATCGGCGAGAGGACATATTATGGCTTTCGCTGCCGAGCATTCCCGCTTGACCGGTAGAAATGTGAATTTAGATCGCTATATCGAAGATTTGCAAAATACTCAGCTGTAAATTTGTAACCGCAAGTCGGCGGAGCCTTATTCAACTAGGGGACCTTGTGATGTATACAATAAAGGCTACATAACCTAGCACGATGACGATAATATAAATCCAGGAGAGCCTGGACCAATTGCTTTTTGTTTTGGAATCATAATTAGGGTTGCCTTCTTTATTTGTTTTGGAGATGCCGACGAGTATGGTTGAAACTAAAGCTATAAACATTATAGTTGCAATTAGAATGTAATAAATTAGTAAGGACATGATCATTCACCCCATGCTGTTCTTTTTTTCACAACCATAATATATCAGGCTGTGGCTCCGGAGTAACCATCCACTTTTTTGCTTTTTGTCCCATCCACTTGGCATGGGGGCCTAGAGAGGCTGGTGCGTTAAAAGGATAGTCCAAACTGCGGTCACGCAGAGAAGGACTATCCTTTTCTCTTAATGAAACCATTACTTTTTAATAAATTGAAAGCTGTCCACGATTCCTTGTAGTTCCACTTGAGCCTCCTTTAAAATTTCTTCATTGGCCCCAGTGGTGATCCGGTAAAAGCTTCCGTTTGCTTCAAAGAAGAGAATCGTATACACGAAGTTTTTCCAACCTTCTTCAGTTCTGTGGTAGACCAATCGCTTGGCGGGGTAGCTTTGGAAAACTTCTTCCTTTTCTTCTATCAGATAGGTTTTTGAATCGGTATTGGCAAGTATCTGTGTCTTTATATTTTTATAAAATTGATCCAAATTTATACCATCCGGCAGTTCCTGTTTAAACTTTCCATATTACCTTTGTTCGACAAATGAAATTTGCTTTTTCATAGACAAGGAGAGCCTTGCATATAAATTTATTCATACACTCTGAGCTCAAATAAAAGGAAAATATATGTAAATGTTGAAGTTGTTTATTATCATTCCTAATGTGAGGTCTCCTATGATAACGATAAACGAAGCTTATGTAGATTCATTAGCCTTGAACGCAGCTGCCGTGAAGAACGGTCGTGACTTGGTTAAGAAAAATAAAATTACGAAACGATGCCGCACAGAGGATAAGACGCTGCTGTTCGGAGATTGCCAAGGGAGCGGTAAAGAGCCGTATCGCTGCTCAGTGGATTATTTGAAACCTGAAAGTCCAGTGTTTCGCTGTACTTGCCCGAGCAGGCAATTTCCTTGCAAGCATATTTTAGGGCTTCTGTATGCTTCTGCCGCAGGCCAAACCTTCAGTATTGAAGCGGTACCGCAAGAGATTGCGGAGAAGAGAGACAAGGCCGACAGGCGGGAGGAGAAAAAAAAGGAAGCTGCCGGCAGCGATGATGCTGCGGTTCCAAAGCGGAAGACGAATAAAGCGGCATTGGTGAAAAAAATAAATGCCCAGCTGGAAGGGGTCGAGCTGTGTGACAAATTAATCCGGCAGCTGGTTCAGAACGGACTTGCCGGGATCGATAGTAAAGCGTTGAAGATGATGGACGATCAGGCCAAGCAGCTCGGCAATTTCTATATCCCGGGCATCCAGAATAAACTGCGGGAGCTGATTTTATTAATTAAGGAAAATAAGGACCGCGAGAGCTGGTACACGGAAGCGATGGATCAGCTAACGTATTTGCATGCCTTACTAAAAAAGAGCGGAGTATATTTGACTTCGCGTCAGCAGAACCCTGAGCTTGCCATGGATACCGATTCAGGGTTGGAGGAAGCCATTGGGCATGCTTGGCAGCTGGCGGAACTGCGTGATTGTGGTCGCGTGCAGACTGATGTAGAGCTGGCCCAGCTTACTTTTCGCTCCAAGCTGGATGCTGCGCGCAGCGAGTATGTTGACGAAGGCTTTTGGCTGGATATGGATAGCGGCAAGCTGTACGCTACACGCCATTACAGGCCGATAAAGGCAGCGAAGCATATGAAGGAAGAGGATTCTGTTTTTGACATTGTAAGGGCGAGAGAGCTGTTCACCTATCCGGGAGAGCTGAATCCGCGGATACGCTGGGAGGATGGGCCGATACGGTCTATGCAAGCAGAGGATTTCGACAGAATTTACTCTTATAGCAGGAGTTCATTTACCGAGGTAATCAAGCTGGTGAAAAATCAATTGAAAAATCCGTTGTCAGATAAGCATCCCGTAGCACTTCTTCGTTATAGCGAAATAGTAGTGGGGGATGATGAAAGCTATGTGCTGCTGGATGAGCAGGGTAAACAGATCGCTCTCCATGATACAGCTTACTTGGATCATGCCACGACACATCTGCTGTCATTGTTAACTCCGGAGCTGGCCGAGAACCAGGCGATGCTGGTTTTGTTCGAGCATGATTTATCCAGTGGGCGGTTAATTGCGCAGCCGCTCAGCTTGGTTACAAAACGCAAAATCTTACGTTTTATTTATTAGTCGGTGAAGTGAGGAGTCAGGTCATGAGCATAGCTGTTTTATATGAAGTGCATCAGGAGGTTCGACGATTATTTATAGCTGGAAGCGGGGTGGCTGCAGGTGATTTTCGATTAAGCAAGCTGCTGCCTCAGCTGCAGAAGCTTGGAGAGAGCGCACCGGTCTTCCGGCGTTTAGCAGAAGTCATTCAGCAAACATTGGAAGCAAATGCCGAAAGCTCTTCAGTCAAGCTGCTTGAGCTGGGAACATTGCTTCATTCTATTTTGTATACGCAGGGGAGTTCTGAGCTATCAGGGGAACTGAAGCGGTTTGAACCGTCCGGGTCCCTTGGGATAACCAATGTACATTACCGGAAGCTACGGCCGTTAATCGATGCGTTGACACAACGGGGACCCGGGAGACTTGAGATCGTCCGCCAAGCCAAGGAGGAAGGGCTGTTCCATGATATGCGTACGCATATCCCGGCAGTCGTTGGCCTGGAGGATACTTATGCTGAGATAGCCGATTATTTGGCAGAAGCTGTTATACCTTCTATAGGTGCTCCGGTGCTGCCTATTTTGATGAAACAGTTCCAATTAAACGGAGGAAAAGCGGATGCTCGCAAGCTGCTTCTGATTCATCGAATCGGCGGTATTGAGTACAGGGAGCTTTTTCAGCAGGCGGTAGATGCCGGCTCTACGGATGTGCGGTTAGCCGCAATCGATATATGGAGTAATTATGCTGAATTTGAAGGCAGACTGGTAGAGCTTTCTCGAGATAAAAAGAAAGAAGTGCGGCGTGCCGCGTTGTTCGCATTGGCCAAACATCCATCGGACAAAGCGATAGACGCGCTTATGAATGCATTAGCAGGAAAAGATTACAGCATTGCTCTGGAGCCCATTCAGGATTGCCTGGACGATCGCCTTACGGCACGGCTGCTGGTCCATGCAAATGAGTTGTTCAATAAGGTGACGGAAGGCACTCTCGATGAACAAACAGTGGAGCGGTTAGCAACAACCGTACATTGCCTGGAGGGGAGAAGGACAGAGATGGTTGAAAACTATTTAATAAGCTTGGTATCCAACCCCGCCTTTAATCGAAAGGAGACCGATGCTGTTCGGGAACATGCGGCAAAGCTGCTGCTCCATAGCGAACGGCAGGAAGCGTATGCGTTCTTGCGTAATTTACACACTCTGCCGGACCAACGTCTGATTGCTTACAGCTTTGAAGCGGCTTTAAGGGATTTGCCGCCCGCAACCGTGTATGAAGATTATTCGCCGCAGTTTCGGAATAAGGAGCAGTTCGCAGCCAAAGAGCTGCTGCGAGTTATGTATAATAGGACGCAACCGCTGATGCACGCGTGGGGCAGGGCACCTAAAGAAACAGCCGATATACAATGGGATTCCCGCTGGGTGCATGTATTCGTAGAAATTAACGAAGAGGAGCTTGTTTGCCGGCTTGCCGATGAGCAGGATCGTAAGGTGATTTCTTATTTAGCAGATAAATGGAAGGTTGCGCCCCAGATGCTGAAGCCGCGAACCGCTTCGATTCTATTTGCGCTGTATAAATTAAGGTACAAGGAAACACCTGAATTGCTCTTGCAATCTCTGGAGGGGGCAGCTGCTCGACAAATCTATTACTTGGACCGCGACTGGCTGTCGCTTATTCGCCTTCTTCCTGCCAAATATACGGAAAGGCTTGAGAAGTTTGCAGAAAAGCTGACTTATGAGAGTGTGAAGCAGCAAATGCTTGAGGTTGTGGAAAGCGTCAAAGCTAACGTGCAGGATGAATCGAATGAGAGCAAAGGAGCGGGATGGATCGAATGGATGAAAAGCAAACTGTTATGAGGCTTCCGGCTGAACGATTGTATGAGCGTGAGCTGCAGGCATTAAAAGAAATGGATACAGGCCCGAAGCCTGCCGGTTGGCAGCTGTCACCGCGGGCGGTCCTGACGTTCATTACAGGAGGAATGGCAGGCAGTACGACCATTTCGCCCAAATACATCGGGAACTCCCGTTTGGTAGAAATTGCGATTGCTACACTTCTTACGGATCGCGCGCTGCTCTTGATAGGGGAGCCGGGAACGGCTAAATCATGGCTGTCCGAGAATTTAACCGCTGCCATCCATGGAGACTCCTCCAAGGTGATTCAAGGAACAGCAGGAACGAGTGAGGAGCAGATCCGTTACTCATGGAACTATGCGATGCTGCTGGCTAACGGCCCTTCCGATGCAGCGCTTTTGAAAAGTCCTATATACCGGGCTATGGAAGGCGGAGGAATTGCCCGCTTTGAAGAAATATCCCGCTGCGCCTCGGAGGTGCAGGATGCGTTGATCTCAATCTTGTCTGAGAAAACGATCTCGATTCCGGAGCTTGGCAAAGAGGTCGCCGCTGCTAAAGGCTTTTCCATTATTGCCACTGCCAATACAAGGGACCGCGGAGTCAATGACATGTCAGCCGCCTTAAAGCGGCGGTTTAATATCATCGTGCTGCCTGCTCCTTCTGAGCTGGAGACAGAAGTAAGCATCGTCCGTAAACGGGTGCAGGAAATCGCTGCGAGCTACGAATTGAAGGCGGCGTTGCCAGAAGAGGAAGCTATACGTAAGGTTGTTACCATTTTCCGGGAGCTGCGCCGCGGTATGACATTGGACAGTAAGGAGAAGATTAAGCCTCCAAGCAGTGTGATTTCAACGGCTGAAGCGATTTCCTTGCTTACGAACAGCATGGCTTTGGCGGCCAGCTTTGGAAGCGGCAAAATCCAGGATGAGGATCTTGCTGCCGGCTTGCAGGGAGCCATTGTGAAGGACGATGAGAAGGATCAAATCGTTTGGAAGGAATATTTGGAAAACGTGATGAAAAAGCGGGGATCGGAATGGCGAAGCCTATATCATGCATGCCGGGAGATGAACGATTGAGCAGCGGGGACGATAGGGTCCACATATTTGGCATTCGCCATTTGTCCCCGACCGGAGCTTATCAATTAAGAGCCTATTTGGATCGAATCCGGCCCAGAATGGTCTTAGTGGAGGGACCTTCCGATGCGACTCCCTTTATTGGTCAGGTTACAGGGAAAGGAGTCGTACCTCCGATAGCTCTATTGGCTTATACGGATGCACTGCCTATCAGGACGCTCCTGTTTCCTTTTGCGGCCTATTCTCCGGAGTATCAGGCTTTTCTATGGGCAGCGGAGCACGGGGCGAAGGCACAGTTTATCGATTTGCCCTCGGATGTATCGGTTCAGATGTATAAGGAACGTGAAAAAGCGCGGGCAGAGCCGGATCATCCTCAAGAAGGCAAGATGCAGGAAGAGCATAGCGACCGACAAAGCAGGCGCCATGAATTTTACCGTCAGCAGCACTGGATATATGAACGGATTGCCGAGCTAGCGGGTGAGCTCGATTATGAAAGCTATTGGGAGCGAAATTTCGAGCATAATACGACCCCTGAAGCTTACCGAAGCGCTATAGGGGAGTATTCCAAACAAATGCGGCAGCTTCAGGAGCAGGATGAATGGTCGGCAGACCCGCTGGAGGCGGCGTATAACTCCATTCGTGAGGCTTATATGCGACGAAGCATATTACAAGCTCTCCAGACATGTGGTGCTCAGGATCGAATTGTTGTAGTAACCGGTGCTCATCATGCTTCAGCGCTGCATCTGGCACTTCCGGGATTGACGGATAAGGAGGTGGCTGCACTCCCAAGGTCCTCAACCAAACTAACGCTTATGCCTTATTCATATTATAAATTATCAACGCATTCCGGATATGGAGCAGGGAATCCGGCTCCGGCCTATTTTGAGCTGCTGTGGCAATGCTTGCAAAAAGGTGATATGGAACGGCTGCCATCGCTATATTTGTCTCGGGTAGTGAAGAAGTTAAGGAGTTCGGGCACATACCGCTCGACCGCCTCTGTAATCGAAGGGGTTCGCTTGGCGGAAGCACTTGCTTCACTCAAGGACGGAAGCCAGCCTACATGGAAGGATTTGAAGGATGCGGCCGTTGTCACTTTAGGTTTAGGGGAGCTCTCTCCAATTGCCGAAGCTCTTGCTCAGGTCGATATCGGGACCGCAATTGGAGAGCTTCCGGAGGGAGTCAGTCAAACTCCGATTCAAGATGACTTAAACCGCCACTTGAAGAAGCTTAAGCTGGAAAAGTATAAGTCCTTGGTCAGCCAGGATCTCGAGCTTGATTTACGCGAAAACCGGCGAGTCAAGTCGGAGGAGGCTGCTTACCTGGATTTGCACCGCTCGACCTTCCTGCACCGTCTGAAGCTGCTGCAAATCGGATTCGCGCAGAAGAAGCGGCTGAGCCAGGACGCTGCAACTTGGGCGGAGCATTGGGTGCTTCAGTGGAGCCCTGAGGCGGAAATCCAGATGGTGGAATCGACGCTCAAGGGCGAAACGATCGAATGGGCAAGCGCATTTGTGCTGAAGGAACTGCTGGAGCAGTGCAGAGACCTTAAGCAAGCCTCGCATATCATTCATATGGCTTGCGAATGCGAGCTGCCGGAGATGCTGGAGGAAGCCCGGCAAATGCTGCAGCGAATAACGACGGAAGCTGCGAATTTCGTCCACATCGCGGCAGCGGCAAGAGAGCTTTCGCTCATCATCCGTTATGGCGATGTTCGAAGGGCGGATACAAGAACGCTGGTTCCACTCGTTCAGCAGCTGTTCCTGAGGGGCTGCTTACTGCTTGTGGATGCAGCCATATGCAGCGATGAAGCGGCTCAGGAGCTCGTCGTCGCCATGAATGAAATGCATGCTGTTTCTCAAGAGCATTTCGAGATCGTAGATGACGAGCAATGGGTTAAACAGCTTACGCTGTTGGCCGCACATGATGACCGGAACGCGAAGCTGTCCGGATTTGCCTTTGCGCTGCTGCTGGAGCGCAATCAAATCACACAGGAGCAGTGCGCCGGTGAGGTGTCACGCCGCCTTTCGCCAGGCATACCTGCGGACTTGGGAGCCGGCTGGTTCGAGGGGCTGTCGATGAGGAACAGGTATGCGCTGCTATCACGAGCGGATTTATGGCAGCAGCTGGATGCTTACATACAATCCTTGGACGGCGATCAGTTCAAGAGGTCGCTTGTGTTTCTGCGCAGAGCCTTCGGTTCGTTTGAAGCGAGAGAGAAGACGGCGATTGCGGAATTGCTCGGAGAGTTCTGGGGGATGTCAGGGCCCGACGCGGGAGTACTGCTTCAAGAGCCGTTGAGCGAAGAGGAAAGAGGGAAGCTGGATGAGCTTAATGATTTTGACTTTGGAGACTTGTAGACTATGAGTGATAGAGAGCAGATGAAACGCTGGCGTCTTGTGCTCGGCCATGAGGTTCAGCAGAGCCTTAATGAGTATTCTTCAGGCGGAGAGCTGTTGAACGATGAAGATAAGATTATGGACGAAGCGCTTGCGGCCATATATGACGGAACCTCCGGGGGCTCAGCATTCGAGGGAGAGGCGACCGGAGGCCGCCGCCGTTCTGCGGGGTTAGGAAGCTCCTCACCCAAGCTAGCCAAGTGGCTTGTGGATATACGCAGTTTTTTTCCGCCGGATGTAGTTTCGGTCATTCAGTCAGATGCCATCGAACGAAAAGGGCTGAAGCAGCTGCTGTTTGAGCCGGAAACACTCGCCCAGATCAAGCCCGATATCCGGATGGTCGCTACGCTCATGGCATTGAGGGGACGAATCCCCGAGAAGACCAAGGATACGGCGCGGCAGCTGGTGAAAGCAGTTGTCGATGACATCGTCAAGCGGCTGGAGCAGGATATTCGCCGCGCGGTAACAGGTGCGCTGAATCGGAGGCAGCATTCGCCGTTGCCATCACTCAGCGGTATGGATTGGAAAACTACGATACGCAAAAACCTAAAGCATTACGATAAAGGGTTGGGCAAGCTCATTCCGGAACGGGTATACTTTTACGATAGAGCGAGACGGAGTAAGGAATGGACCGTGATTCTTGATATTGATCAGAGCGGCTCAATGGCTGATTCGGTCATTTTTGCCTCTGTTGTCGGCTCTATATTTGCCAGCCTGCCTTCCCTGGATACCCGTGTGGTCGTTTTCGATACGGAAGTAGTGGACTTAAGCGAGCAGTGCGCCAATGACCCGGTTGACATGCTGTTCGGGATCCAGCTTGGAGGTGGTACGGATATTAATAAGTCTGTTGCCTACTGCGAGCAGTATATAGTAGAGCCGAAAAAAACGCTTTTCATATTAATTTCCGATCTGTATGAAGGTGGAAATCAATCAGCACTCATTCGCAGAATGGAGGCTTTACAGCAGTCCGGGGTCAAAGTGATGTGTCTGCTTGCACTCTCCGATAATGGCGTTCCTTCTTACGATAACCAGCTCGCTCAGAAGCTATCCCAGTTCGGCATCCCGAGCTTTGGCTGCTCACCCGACCGTCTGCCCGAACTGGTGGAAAAGGCCATTAAGGGACAGGATTTACAGACGCTTGCGGAGAGCCTTGCGACAGGCAAGATCCATTAGCGGGATTAAATGAATGAACTGAACTACCCCTGAACGGTACAGGGTGTGAGCAGGCGGAGGTGGATCACTTCCGGCTGCTCTATTGTTCATTTCACCGGTCCTGAAGCTTGAATGTTTACTTTGACCGATACATGAATCTCCGCTTTGGCCAGCTCCTCACCCCAATGATCCTTCACTTTCTTGAAATGATCGTATTGATAAGCCCGTGCGTAGCGGCCGAGCCCCAATGGGTCAATCTTATGCTTTTGAATCTGCTTAACAAGGGCTTCAAACCTTTTCTGGGCTTGTTTAGCCATCATTTCCTCCAGCTGCGTTTCGTTCGCTCGCAAATCGAATGGGAATAAGAGCTCGGTTAAAACAACAGGCATCTCGATTTGAATATCGAAATGAAATTTATCCTGCTGGTATGAGGGTTTTATTTTAGTTTTTACTTTGCTTGCGTTAAAGCTTACTCTGTTCGTATCAAACGGAGCTTGTTTGGATTCAGAAGGGATAACAAGCGTCATGCTGACGGTTTTGGAATTTTTTTGCAGGATGGCCAGCAGAACACTATCTTCGGAGCTAATAGAAAATGCGTATTTACCCTTATGATTAAGTAAGGTAGTACCGTGCAGCTTGATCTCCTTATTGCTCCCCATTTTGACCTCAGATATACAGGGAGTAATGCCCCGCTCATACATTTGCCAATGCAGCTCCTGTACGGTAGTGCTCACCGTTTCCGACCGGGCGCTCTTCGTATCGACCATTCCACGCAGCAGCAGGGGGAGAATGGGCTCGTCCTCCAGCTTTAAAAATACCAGATCGGAGAGAGGTCCGTTATAGCTAATAATTCGTGGAGTTAATGGGTTTTTCGGATCACGAAAGTAAACATCCAGCATAGGGAACCAGCCATCCTGCTGCAATATTTTTTTGCTGATCAGCAGGATCTGTACTTTTCTGGCTTGAAAGGAACCTGGTGCATAGGCATCTACCTTTGCTCTGGCCTCCCGAAGCGTAGATGTTTTCACTTCAACTTCCTGGCTTTTTTTCTTAACATTTTTACTGAAAATAGGGTGCATATCATAGAGTAACAGATTGTTATCTTTGTCCAAATCGATACCAATCCCAAGAGGGAAGACGGCATCCTCCATATCCAGCCTGTCCTCGCAGCCGGAGGTTGTTAGGGAAACGAAGACGAATAGTAAAGCACACAGCAGCGGCTTGATCATTAGCGCTTCCTCCACTGAAATTGATGATGCATCCATAAATAAAGCAATAGACAAGCTGGGAATACATAGTCGATAACAATTGCACTGAGACCCAAATATTTTTCGAACTGGTCGCTTTGGTTAAAGGTAGGCAGGTAGAAAAAAGTCAGTATGGCAATACCGATACAGAGCACCCTTAGATGGCCGCGGTGGTCCGACTTTCCTACGATCCAGCTAGTGCAAAATACAGCCATATACGTAGAGGAGATCCAGCATAATGAAAATATAAATAAATAAAAGGCGATAAATAAGATTTCGATCCTTTCTATAAACTTAAATTCGATCGTTTTCAATACATTAACCACCGGTTCGTTGTACTGTAAAATTTCATCTGGACTGAAAAAGACAAAACAGACAAACGTAATGAATAACAGCACAAGCATTGCCATAGTATTGGAAATGATTACAGCAGCGCCGGCCATCTGCTTGTTTTTCAAAAAAGGATACATGATAAAGGCTGATTCCAGACCTCCAAAAGATAGAAATGTGACTCTCAGAGCTGAAAAGATAGGGAGCCATCCATCCTTGACTACGGGAAGCAGATTGAGGAGGTGTGCATCCTTCAGCGGTAGCAAGTAGGCAAAGGGAATCCACAAGGAAATAATAAAAACAAGCTCGACGTATCTCCCCAAAATACGAAGTCCATTACGCGCAATGAGATATGTGGGGATGAGCAGAAGCAGCATGATCATATAATTGGGAGTTTGAGGCAGAAGCCAGCTTTTTATATACAATATCGTCCTTACACCGCCTACATAGCCATAAGCAAGGAACCAGGCGGCAAAAATTAGAGCTGCTGCTTTACCCGCCCATTTGCCTATGTATGTGGATAGCAGATCAAATAAAGTACCATCGGGATGCTTCTTCATGATTTTAATAACCATTAAACTGGCCACTATAGAAAGAGCCCAGGCAATGATGATCGTGATCAGACTGTCAGTACCCGCCCTTTCTGCTAGCTCCTTGGGCAGTGACAGCAATCCGAAGCTCACCTGGATACCAAATTGGATGATAATAAACTGCATGAAAGTAATCTCGTTAAAGGCATATTTCTTCAATTATTATCACCCTTTGGAAGTTTACTTCACGGGACCCATTGCCTGAATGGATACTTTTACGGAAACCTTAATATCAGCGTCTGCAAGCTCTTGGCCCCAGTGATCTTCTGCTTTCTTATAGTTTCTGTATTGATAAGCTCGAGCGTACAGTCCAAATCCTACAGGATCAATCTTATGGCTCTGTATTTTCCGGATGAGAGCAACGGTTTCTTTTTGTATCTGCTCACTAATCCATTTTTCCAGGTCCCCTCCTGCTTTACGGACACTAACTTGAAACAAAACTTCGCTCAAGACGACCTCCATTTGAATATGTACATCAAACAGAAATTTGTTCTGCTTGTGAGAGGTTTTTATTTTCGTTTTTATTTTTCCGGTGCTAACACTGACCCTATCCCTATCAAAAGGGCCTTTCTTAGTAATGCCTGCAATGGGTAAGGTTAAGTTGACCGATCTACTAGTTTTGTTTTGCAATATATTTAGCAGAACGGTTTCTTGAGTCTCAAGTGCTGTGGAATATTTTCCTAAGTGATCTAGCAGTGTCGTTCCAGTCAGCTGGATTTTTTTGTTCTCATCCAATTTGACCCCTGATAGGGAAGGGGTAATCCCTTTTTCGAAAATTTCGCGATGCAGCTCCTGTGCGGTTGTTTTGACTGTTTCCGAGCGGGCGCTTTTCGTATCAACCATACCTCTCAGTAATAAAGGCAAATACGGCTGATCATCGGGGTTTAAGTATATAATTTCTGATACAGGTCCATCGATAGCAATGACTCTGTCGGTAACTGTATTTCTTGAATCACGAAAAATAACATCCAGCATACGAAACCAGTCTTTATGCTGCAGCAGGCGATTGCCGACAAGAATGACCTGAAACTTCCTGCCCTGGAATACTCCTGGCGAATGGGCATCCTGCTGGACTCGCGATTGACGAAGTGTATGCGCAGGCTCGCTGATTTCATGGCTTTTCTTTTTGACGTTTTTGTTGAATACAGGATTGGTTATGTAGATATGAAATTTATCATTGTCATCGATGTCCAAGCCTAGCGCAAGGGGAAAGGTGGCGTCTTCCATATCTAACCGGTCACTGCAACCAGCCAAACAGATAATAACCATGATGATAAACCCAACATAAAGCAGTCTTTTGCTCATAGAGCCTTTCTCCTTAGAAATCGATCATGGATCCATATGTATACAAGCAAACAAGCGGGTAAAATATATTCGACACCCAATCCAGCCTTGGAAAGAACGGAACTCATCAAATCGCTCTGATGGTAGGAAGGCATAAAGAAATAGGTCGTAATAACGAGGATTCCACACAACAATAGCATTGGACCTCGAGAATCCTTTTTGCCAACGAGCCAATTTGTACAAAATACGCTTATGGAGAAGGCAGGGATCCAGGCAAGGGAAAAAATAAACAAATAGAAGGTGACAAATAAAATTTCGATCCGTTCAATGAATCGGAACTCAACCGCTTTCAGATAAGTAACGACCGGCTCGTTGTATTCGCTTATTTCGTCGGGACTGAAATAAACGAAGCAGGCTGCAGTAATGAACAAGTAGGTTAACAAAGACATTGTGTTAAAAACAACTACTCCTAGAGCAGCCCTGCGCTTATTGCGTAAAAACGGATATAAAATAAACGTGCTGGCAAAGCCGACAAAGGAATAAATGGTTGCAGGCAGGGCTGATAGTACGGGCGTCCAGCCTTCTTTAAGCACAGGTAGCAGGTGAAGCCAATGTGCCTCTTTAATTGGCGCCAAATAAATAAATGGAATCCACAAGGACAAAAGTATAACAAGCTCTCCATATCTGCCTAATATCGTGAATCCATTGCGTGCGATCAGGTACGCAGGAATCAGCAGTATTATCATTATGAGATAATTCGGAGTCTGAGGAAGCACCCAAATATTTATTACCAGAATCGCCCTGACGATCCCCTCGTAGCCGAAAAACAAAAAGTAGAGCGTAAACAGAATGGCAGCCATTCTGCCGATCCATTTGCCAGACAGTGATGTTAATAAATCAAGCACAGTATCGTCAGGATACCTTTTCATAACTTGAATTAAGATTAAGCTTGCCGAAAGGCTTAGAATCCAGCCCAATATGAGCGCGATCCAGCCGTCAGTTCCGGCTTGCTCGGCCAATTTTCTAGGTAGCGACAAGAATGTGACGCTAATTTGAATGCCGGAATTGAGGAAAATATACTGCATAAGCGTTAACTCATTAAAAGCGTATTTTTTCATTTTCCATCACCCTTTGGACGGTTTGAGCCTTGTCTCTTCAATTGAACTGCCCTTGCGCTTAAAGGACGTTTTAGCATTGACCATAGAGGTAAACGCACGAAGGTATCTTTCCAGTCTGCATATCGTACCGGTGCGAACGGGCTTCCATACGGCGTACCAAGTGACTCAAGCGCTATGAGATGAGCAATGAGTGTCATTAACCCAATTATGATACCGACAATGCCAAACATTGAAGCTGCCAGCATCATGGCAAATCGTAATAGACGGACGGCGGCTACCATATCGTAATTCGGCAGGATGAACGAAGAAATGGCAGTGAAAGCTACGACGATAACCATCGTATTGCTTATAAGTCCTGCTTGAACAATCGCTTGTCCGATAACAATGCCCCCGACAATGCCAACAGTTTGGCCTACAGGTGCGGGCAGTCGAACCCCTGCCTCCCGCATCATTTCGAGAGTGACCTCCATAATAATCGCCTCAACGAATGGCGGGAACGGCACACGTCCTCTGAACTCGCCAATCGAGAGCAGCAGCTTGATGGGGATGATCTCGAAATTATAGGAAATGACAGCAATATAGAAGGCTGGCAAGAAAATAGCTGTGAAAAACGCAAATAAACGCAGTAAGCGTATAAATGTAGCGATCGACCAGCGGGTGCTGTAATCGTCTACACTTTGAAAAAAAGAGATGAAGGTTACAGGCGCAATCATTACGCTTGGAGAACGGTCTACAACAACAGCGAATCTGCCCTGCATAATTTGCGAAGCAGTGGCATCCGGCCGTTCCGTCAATATAAATTGCGGGAAAGGGGAGTAGGGGTTGTCCTCGATCAGTTCGGCCAATTCGCCTGTGTTAATAACGACATCGATGTCCAGCTGGCTGAGGCGGTCTGCTAGCTCTTCGAGCACCTCTTGCTTCGCAACATCAGCCAAATACATGATGGATAATTTGGTTTGCCCCCTGCGTCCAACCCTTAACTCCAAGGTTTTCAGTTCGCGGTTCGGGATATAGCGGCGGATTAAAGCTATATTCTGACTTCCGGTTTCAACAAAACCCTGATGAGCGCCTCTTAACGAAGCCTCAATCTGGGGATCTTCAATAGCTCTTTGCGGCCATCCTGCCGTATCCAGGGCATACACTTCTGTTCGGCCGGCAATAAATAGGATGCTGCTTGCGTGCAAAATGGCAGTTTCAATCTGCGTCCAATCGTATAGCGTGTCGTAGTGGCCGACCGTTACCGTAAAGCCTACGCTTGTATCGCCGCTCCCGGAATCGAATTGAAGCGGCCGAAGGACGTTGTTGTTGATTGAGTTTTTATCTGCAAGACCGTCTAAATAAACAAGTGCAGCTAAGTCCCCAGTTTCTTTGATTGTAATTTGCCTTACAATAAGATCAGGGGTTTTCGTAAAGATGCTATGAATAACGGCCAGATTCTCAGCTAAATTCCCGCTCAAGGATACTTGCTGCTGCTTCTGATTATCTTGTTTCTGAGCTGTTTGGTACTTTGGCTTACCGAACCATTTCGCAAATCCCATTGACCGTCACCTCGAATTAGCAAAATACAAAACCAGTCCATGCCTGATAATATATAATTTACAAAATTATGTTATTTTATGTAACGATGTTTGAGGCAATAAAAAAGAAGCCTTCTATCCCACTAGATTGATGTGGTTGAGAAGGCTTCATCCTATCCTATAGAAAAGCTACATTAAACAACCAAGACCCCGTGAATGCGCGCACTATCCTGCAGAAAACCTTCGCGTTCGGTCAGTTCGGCAAAGGATTTCAGGGAATCGGGGTCAATCTTATCATTCCATATAATTCGATTGAAGGCAGAGGCCAACAGATCTGTGGACATGGAAACTCCGGTTAGCTCCTGAAGCTCGGCTATGACGGCGCGGTAGCTGTCCGGACTGGCTTGACGGATTTGCTGCACAGCCTCGCGATGAGTCTTAATAAACTGCTGAACCTTATCAGGATGCTGTTTCAGAAACGTTTCATTAACGGCGACGATGGTGTTAGGATAACGACCATTTACAAACAGCTGATCCCAATCGAGTAATATGCGTGCATTCTTGCTGTTCAAAAGCACACTTACCCATGGCTCAGGGAGTAGAGCCCCATCGATTTCGCGCTTCTGGAGGAGCTCCTGAATAGCCGACGGTTTAGCTTGGATGACACGGACGCTGCCTCCCCGGAATACATCCCGCAGGCTGTTTTCCCGGAACAGATGGCGCAGTAATATATGCTGGCCGTTGCCGAATTGGGGGACGGCAATTGTTTTTCCGTGGAGCTGTCCGGCAGTGCGGATGTCTGTATGTTCTCCCACCAAGAGCGCGGCTCCTCCCTGGCATACACCGGCTATGATGCGGACACCCTTTTGCTCGACAAAGGCATTGAGAATCGGACCGGGACCGACATAACCAATATCGATCTGTCCTGAAATAAGAGCTTGCGTTAACGCGGGGCCTGCTGAGAAAATACGAGTATCAACAGCTTCGTGAAAGGTTTCCTCCAGAAAGTTAAGATGCTTGCTTAACAGGGCCGGAGCGTGCGTTAAATTAGGCATGATGCCAATTCGCAATGAAGAGGCTGGCAAACTATTCACATGGAGATGGAGTCTTTGACTAATGGAGGATATGCTCGTATCGATATCCTTGGAAGCCGATTGAAGATCTTGAGCGGCTCCAGCCAATGACAATACCGAGGATGCCTGACTTTCCGATAAGTCTGCAACCTTAAGCGCGGAGCCAAGCGATTCTTGAGACAAAGCCGTTATCGTCACAACCTGATTCCATAAACTGACCTTCGCTTCGTTTGCTTGAGATAGAGAATGATTGACTTGTCCCATATAGCCGTTGACTTCCTGAAGTCCGCGATCAATGCCTCTAAATGTTTCCGCAGCTGTTTCGGCAGAGTGATGTACGGTTTGCGCAGAAACCCCTGTTTTTTTCACAATGGAGGAGCACGCTTCTATCTGTTTGCGGATTTCTTCGAGCACCTTCCTCATCTGTTGCCCGCCGGCATTGCTTTCCGTGGCTAAATTTCTAATTTCTTGAGCGACCACCGCAAACCCTTTGCCATGGTCCCCTGCATGTGCAGCTTCAATAGAGGCATTTAAGGCAAGGAGCTGAATGTTGGCTGCAACGGATGAGATTAGATCGATAGCTTCGGAAATTTGCTTCGATTTCGTCTGCAGCTCTCCCATCACCTGTATTAAATTGGAGGTGATCTCGATGCTTTTGGCAGCTTCTAGCTGCACGGTCTGAATGGATTCGACTCCTAACCGCGAGGATGAAGTAGTTACTGCGACGGATTCGTTGGCAGCAGCTACATCCTGCAAGGAGGCATCCAGCAGGAGGCCAAGCTTCTCGGTATGCTCGAGACTTTCTTCCGTTCGTTGTGTTTGTGTAGTAGTAGCTTGAACGATATGCTGCACTGCTTGCGATACGGCTTCCGTGTGCAGCAGGTTGCCTTTAACAAACTGCTCAAGAGCTGTAGATGATTCACTCAGAGCCCGGTTGGCGCCCCAAATACCGTTTAACTCTCCCTCCTTCAATGCTGGCTGCTGTTCAGGGGGAATCCCTTTGGTCCGGAATGGAAACAGATTGGATAATACAGGCTTCATCGTGATATCACCGCCATATTAGAAATAGTTTGATTTAAAACATAGTAATTCAATGTGATTTAACGGAATAATACAAAAAACGTATGTGTCTGTCAAGCTTTTTCCAAATAGTTAGTTTCCAGATGATTGACGTTGGCAAATAACAATGTTATCATAAACACATAAAACCAATGAGAAAAGTATGAATAATCATCAGCATCTTCCGGTCAACTGGAGACATGGTATCCGTGAAGGACTATGTCTTTTTGTTTTGAATACTTATTTTGTTTTGAATACTTATTTTGTTTTGAATACATTGGATTGGCTTTTTTGAGCTAGGATTTGACTAATGAATGCAAGAAACGGCTTGTACATTAAATAGTAAAGCGAGGAATGACCCATGACGATTCAATGGCAGTGGGATCAGCCCCATCCCTTCGATCTGGTAACTGTATTGAGGCTGGTACAACTATCCAATTGTTATAAAAGCCTCATTCTGATTGGTTCCAATAGTACGTTGGTGGATTGTAAAGAAGTATCGCAGGCTGTTTCCTTCTTCCTCATTGCCAAACAGGACCAGCCGCTGCATATAAAGGTGGAGGGGGAAGACGCCAGTGAGGCCTTCGTGCAAATTATAGATTATATCGCGGTGGCTGCTGATTACATACCCTTGACAGTAAAAAAGGAAGGGATAACAGCATTGGATTCGATAGCCAATTCTTATATAGCCCCAGCTCCAGCTTCATTTCGAATGGTAAGGGAAGGCCGGTTGGCATTTAGGTCCGCCAAAGTGCCTGTATAGAAGTTAAAAGATAGGAGTGCCTTCAGACCTGAGGGCACTTTCTTCTGTTTAGGCAATCTATAATTTAAAAGCAGGCGAGGTGACTCCGTGAGCGGGTTTAAAGTATTTCTGGCTGATGATGAAAGAATGATTAGAGAAGGTATCGCTAGTTTGATCCCGTGGGAGGAGCAAAACCTTCATTTTATCGGCTCTGCTCGCGATGGGCTTATTGCTTATGAGGATATTATTCGATTGCGTCCGGATATTGTTATAACTGATATTAGAATGCCTAAAATGAACGGATTGGAGCTTATTCAACGAGTGAAGGAGGGAATTACAAATATTCATTTTATCGTATTATCGGGCTACGGTGAATTGGAGTTGGCTGCTCAAGCGATGCAGCTTGGCGTAAGGCATTATTTGTTAAAGCCCTGCGACGAGCAAGAAATCATCCATGTGCTTAAGGAGATTATTAAGGATTTGGAAGATGAATCATGCTGATATTATGGAAAAGCAATTGATAAAGTAATTGGAAAAGCAGTGGGAAAAGTAATTGGAAAAGCAATTGAAAAAGCAATTGAAAAAGCAATTGAAAAAACAATTAGAAAAGCAGTTGAAAAAGGCAGTCAGAATCACGGTCTTTCCTGAAAACTGTGGAAGCTGATGCGTGCACGATTGATCCTCCTAATCCAAGTGAGCGAACCCGATAGTATGTGTCAAAGGACCTTACTTAGATTAGAGCTACACAGTAGAGCATAAGATCATTAATGCCCCCATGATCAAGGGGGATTTTTTATAGGGATAGCGGCGATGAGCCCAAGAGGATTTTGTACGGAACTGAAAGTTCCGCTATTCCAATTGCCGCCTCCAATCTGGGGCAATAGCGGAAGCGGGAATTCCGTTATGTTGGCCGAATTGGAGCATTTATGCACAAAACAGAGCAATAACGGAACTGGCTGTTCCGTTATTGCTGTGATTTTTGGACTTTTCAGGTGATAACGGAACAATTACTTCCGCATTACCCTTCACTTCCGTGGATGCAGTAACGGCGTGTTGTTTAGGTTATGTGTAGGGATCTCTTCGCTACTAAAAGTATAGTGATGCTAACTGTACTTGGAACACCTGCAGAGGAATTTTGTTACGAATAAGGCTATTCAAAGGATTTCTGAACCTATAAGTGACCGTAGTTCCGCCCAATTTGAATGGTAACGTGTGCACTCAAAAATAAAGGATCCAGGTTCCTCTTTAGTCGGTGAAAATAGTTGTAAACTATACGGCCGCTAACCAAGTAAGCTCTTGCTTGAGAAATTGATAGAGCTTTGTGCTCGCTAACCCCAATGGGTATTCTGAAGATTTGCAGAGGATACCGCAAGGCATGTCGGTGGCATTGCCGTTCAAAGTCCGTATCAGAGTGCCGGCAGGCGCTGGATTCAAGCTAACTTCGGGAACAAGGGCGATGCCAAGCCCACTTTGGACATAATATTTTAATGCGGCCATGCTTCCAATTTCCATAGTGTCCAAGGGGCTTCTGCCTGCTTCTCCAAGCTGCATATCCGACATGGTGTTTTGTAATTGCTCCAGATCCTTAACAATATGCAAGCTTCTTTCATGAAAAAGTCTGCCGACTTCTGTCAGCTGAATTTTTTTCCCGCGTTCTATCAATTGAACTCCCAAGTCAGACTCCAGTTTTTGGATTTGCATGGTGACAGTGGATTGAGCATAGTTCATTTCCTCCGCAGCACGGATAAAGCTTCCGTAGGTCACAATCATTTGGAATGTTTTTAATGTTTTAAGATCCATTTAACCTCTCAGCTCCGAACTTTAGTTCAATATTTTTGAATATAAGGTTTCATTAATTCAATTATACAAAATGGATATATCCCTATAAACTAAAAATATTAAAACCGATAAGGAGGAGTGATCTCTCATGGATCTAAAAAACAAAGTGGCTCTCGTCACTGGCGGCGGGACAGGGATTGGCAGGGCCACCTGTATTGCACTGGCAGAACAGGGCGCGTCCGTTGCGGTGAACTATTCACGCTCTAAAGCCGATGCCGATGAAACGGTGGAATGGATTATTAACGAAGGAGGAAGTGCAATAGCGATAAGAGCCGATGTATCTCAGGATAGTGAAGTTAGGGAAATGGTCCATACGATAGTGCGACAATTCGGGACAATCGATCTGCTTGTCAATAATGCCAGCATCACTCGACATATTCCTCTAGACGATCTGGAAGCAGCAACGGAGGAGGTATGGGATGAGCTGTATGCTGTTAATGTCAAAGGAATGTTCTACTGTGCCCGAGCCGTTGCTCCCTGGATGAAGAAGAATAAGCAAGGCGCCATTGTCAATGTCGGCAGCATTGCTGGATTATCAGGGTCAGGCTCCTCACTTCCATACGCTGTATCCAAAGCGGCTGTGCATGGTCTTACCAAATCGTTGGCACGTGCGTTGGCGCCGGAAATCAGGGTTTGCAGCGTTGCGCCTGGAGCCGTAGCTACACGCTGGTGGGCGGGGAAGGAAGAACAAATGGAGAAGCTAACCCGTAATTTGCTGCTTCAGCGAATTGCAGCACCTGATGATATTGCCAAGCTTATATGCTCGGTTTTGGAGCAAGAATCAATGACAGGCCAAATCATAACCGTAGACAGCGGTCAAACGTTGTAGAATAGCAACTTTTCCCAGCGGCTCATCGTCTTATTCTATATGGAATTGGAATGAAGATGAGAAGGTGTAGAAGATGACGAACAAGAAGAATAGGAAAAAACCGAAGCTAGCTCTCGGCCTCTGCATATGGACAGTAGCAGCGGCGGTTTCGGTTATTAGCTTAACTGATGCAGGACAGCCCGCGGCGAGTATTTATGCTATGGAAAATAGCGAGGCTTCCAATCTGTCACAGCAATTGGCTAGATCGGTAAATGAGGCTAAGCAGGCATTCGAGAGCAATCATTCGATTCCGCCTGACCTTTTGGAACAATTAGCAGAGGGAAAAGAACAGCTAATCCCCATCGCTCTGAAGCAGCTATCCTTAGAACCAATGGGAGCGGAGGCTGACCGATCAAAGGAGCATACAGATTTATCGTCCGATTGGCGGTTTTGGGCTGAAGCTTCGCTGCCATGGAAAGACACCCGGCTTCTGAATGCACTTCTGGACTGGACCCGGGACTATCCAGTCGACATGTATGAGAGTGAGCTGTATGTCCGTTTTGTTGCCGAGGCCTTGCAGGATGGTCAGAAGGATAGGCTGCTGCAGCAGCTGGATTCGGCTGATCGCCGCGGGACTCAAGTACTGCTGAGTATCCTGCAGTACAAAGGCTGGCTGGACGAAAGCCAGTATGATAGCTGGCTCGCAACTTATAAAGGTAAGCCGCAGTATGACGGCATTATTGATTATTTAATTTATTCCCGCAGCACGAACTATTTGAAACGAATTTATGATCGCAATGAGCTTTCTCCAGCCCAGATGCAATCAGTCATATCTGCTCTGGTCAGTATTCGAAACTACGATGAGGAAACCTCGAAATGGCTGAAGCAGTTGGCAGCTGCCACAAAGAACGTATCGATTGAACAAATGATTGATCAGGAGCTTGTGCTGCATCAAGGAGACCGCGCAGCAGCGGAAAGATTGTATCAAAGCGGGACTAGCGGCGGGTTTATGCTGCCTTTGAATGGAAGAGTGGAGAAGGTGCTGGCAGATCTATACCCTGACGGAGAACTAGCCGCCGGAATTCGTCTCTATGAAAAGATCCGCGGGAAGCCCTATTTCTACGGTCTGGATGATCAGTGGTACAGCCCGGAAGGAAATGATTATGCACAGCCTGTTCAAGCTGCAGCTCAGTGGCAAGGCTTTCTGCAGCAGTATCCCAAGCATCCGGCGGCTGATGATGCCGCATATCGTCTGGCACGCTGCTATCAGCTTGCAGGAGATGGCGAAAATGCGCTCTATTGGCTGAATGAAGCTGTTCATTTGGGAGATCGGGATCTTACTTACGATGCCAGAGGGATGCTGATCTTTGTACTTGATGTTGAAATGACATCGGATGCTCTAGCTGCCGTAGATTCAAAGAGGCTTCCGTCTTGGATGAAGCCATGGATTGACTATTCGCAGGCAGTTGAGTACATACGGGCGAGGAAGTATCGGGAAGCAGCGTCAGCGCTGCATGCTCTTATTGATACATACGGAGGGAAAGATATTTTTGCAGAGGCTTATGCCGTTAATCGGGCAGATAAAGCGGAGGTCATTTACCCGGAGGATCGATATCCGTTCTGGGAGCGAATTAACGCTCAGCTTCAATTGACGGAACGTGCTGCGAAGCTGGTGGAAGAGGCAGAGCAGGCGGCAGGGGCGGAGAAAGCAGACCGGCAGTATGCGTTGGCGGCGATGATTTACAGGGAACCGCTGATGTATTATAACCACCTATGGCGAGAGACACGTCAAAGCTTTTTCTGGTTCGGCCATATTAAAGAAATGGACTATTATGAGCCTTTGGACCGTTACATCGGCAGGTTTAATCATCTGATACAAGCGATCGATCAGTTTAAGGCAATCGATATTCAGGAAGCTGGCGAACAGACGGCCGCCAAGTCGTTGTATTCAACGGCGCTTAGCTATAGCAAGCTGACGTATTATGGGGAGGAGGCATCGTATTATTTGACGATCTCCCAACTGAATGAGAAGGCTGCTGCTTACGCCAAACAGCTGGTCGAAAGCTTTCCTGAGTCCGAGCTTGCGGACGACGCGTTGCTGCTGTTATATGCTCATACTCAAGATAAGCAATGGCTGGAGCAGGTAGAGGTGCGTTACCCGGATGGGGATCAGGTGAAGAAAGCCAGGGAGTTATTGGAACAGCTGGCAGCCAAGGAAAGCAAGAGGGCTGCATCCTTATACGGACCGTATGAGCCCATATCCACAGTTTACTATGAGCGGCTTCAACGTGGTGACAGCCGTCTTTCCTCCTCGGTCAGCCAGTGGATTGAAGAGCATCGGGGCACATCCTATCATGGCACTCTGGCAGATGGGGATTGGGTTTATGTATTGCTATCAGTTGATGAGGGAAAATCAATAGATTACATAAACATTGGAAGCAAAAAACTTCAAATGCAAGTAACCTGGCAGGAAAGGACAGCGGATGCCGTTTCTGATAAACAGGATATGCTGCTGGCGCGGGTTAAGAAAAAATTTGTGCTTGATGGAGATTGGGCGTGGAAACTGTATAGTCCTTAAGCGTTGTAATGATATTTTTGGCTTGGAATAATGTGCCTAACAACGAAGGCAGCCGAGCAGCCGACAAAAAAGCTAAGTCAGATATCCGCTAAACGGATTGACTTAGCTTTTTTGTGCGTGCGCCAGTAAGTATAAGCAGGCAGCTGTAACATGGCTTTCTATGATGATTTTTATGACTGCGTCATAGTCAATTTGGTCCTACTTTGTAAGACTTGTTGCCTATATAATGTCGATGTAGAAAAAAGTCGAATCATGGAAGGTGTGATGGCAATTATTCACGCGAAGAAGATCCGATGCTTCGTCGCTTTGCTTGTATTTATGAGCTTGCTTGCGTCCTTTACAGCAGCAGGCGTCAAAGCGGATGCGGTTAACGAACAAATGATTTATAAGGACGCTCTCTCCCCGGGCATAAGTGACCACAGCTGGGCAGATCATGCATTAAATGAAAGTAAGACGGTACATACCGGAAGCCGTTCCATCCGACTGAATCCAAGCATGGACGGAGCGCTGTACTTGTACAGTGCAAATCCGTTTCTTGTTTCCGAGTATAACACGCTCGAATTTTGGATCCATGGAGGCGAAGCAGGAGGGCAAAAGCTGAACCTTATTGTGCAAGCAGGTGGGGAGCAGTCCGCTAAGCTGGATTTGGCGGCTTATTTACCGGATGGCCGAGTCACAGCCGGGGTTTGGCAAAAGGTTCATTTGGACCTTACCCAGCTCAAAATTCCTAACGGCGTCTATGACGGGATTGTGCTTATGGATCAAAGTCACACACGTCAAGGGGATGTATACTTGGATGATGTGAGAGTCTTTTATTCCAAAATTCCGGTGTCCAACAAGCCGCCCGTACCGGTAAAGGAACAAACGGTTGTATACGATGATGCGTTGAACCAAGGCTTTCTTCATTTTGGCTCACCGCTGATCAGTAAGCTGAATGATTCAACAACCGTTCACAGCGGAGTTTATTCGGTCTCGTTAATTCCGGATGAATGGGAAGGCTTGTATCTGTATAAAGACAGGGTGCTTAATACGAACGAATTTACAACATTAGAGTTTTGGATACATGGTGGCACCAGCGGCGGACAGCAGCTGGATATGGTAATTCAAGCGGGCGGTGTTCCAATGCGTACGCAGCATGTGAATGATTACTTGCCTGATAGCTTGGTTGCAGCGAATGTTTGGCAAAAGGTTTCAGTACCTCTAAATGAGCTTAATTTGCCTAACGGACTTATGGACGGTATCGTATTCAAAGGCCGGCTGCCAGGGCAGCAAAGCAAGCTGTATTTGGATGATATTAAGTTTATCAAGGAAACCTACCTGCAGCCTAAGGTCAAGGAGATCGTATTTCCCGTTCCTTCGATTCAGATGTATGCGGGCAATTCAGAGCCGTCTCTGCTCACAGCAAACTATGACAACGGCTATACGGAAAGAGTAACCGCTAATGTGTACTGGGCCTCTACGCGGCCAGATATTGCAGTTGTTGACAATGACGGTACGATAAAAGCTTTGCAATCCGGGAGCAGCGTACTTACAGCTACCTATGAAAACTTGAATGCATCCTTGCAAGTAAATGTAATTCAAGTTGACAGTGAAACTGTATATGACGATGAGCTGCAAAATAATTACGCCAACTGGAGCTGGGGAACGGTAGACCTCAATGAGCGCGATGTGGTTCACTCGGGGAACCGTTCGATCCGCTTTTTACCAAGATGGTGGCAGGGCGTCTATCTCGATCATGACGAGGATTACGAAGTAAAAGACTATTACGGGTTTGAATTTTATATTCACGGCGGGGATGACGGCAGGCAAAAAATTCGTTTCGTCGTACAGGATATGAACAGCATACTGGGATCCGTCGTACTGAATGATATTATGCCGCGTGGCATTGAAGCGGGAAAATGGAATAAAGTTACGGTACGCTTGGCGGATTTGGGCATTACCGAAGGTTACTTCGACTCGCTCGTATTCCAGGCTTGGGATTGGAAGGAGCAGGAGCTGGTTTATATAGATGATGTTAAGCTGCTCCGGTATAAAGACAGAGTTCAGAATCCGAAGCCTCCCGTTAATGAGGTCAGTATACAGATTGATACGAATGCGAACCGCAAGCCTGTAAATCCGGATATTTATGGCGTCAACTTTGAAGAGATTGAACCGAAGGACATGTCGCCTTTCTCCAAGTATCCGGTTGTCCGTTGGGGCGGAAATTCTACAACCCGCTACAATTGGGAATTAAATGTCCAAAATCACGCATCGGACTGGTTCTTCATGAACCTGCCGAAGGAGAACAGCCCGAACACTCAGCTTCCTAACGGCTCGAGGACGGATCAACTGATCGATCAAACGTTAAGCAACGGAGGCAAAGTGCTGTTAACCGTACCTACGATCGGTTGGACACCTAAAGAGCGAAAGGTCGATGTCGGCTTTTCGGTGAAAAAATACGGCTCCCAACAGCAAACCGAATGCGCTTGGGGAGAGTGGTGGTGCAACCCTGATGCCGGCAACGGTGTGAAGACCAATGGCCAGTATGTGAAGGGCAATGATCCGAAGGACACCTCCAAAGTAATCGGACCCGAATTTGTCAGCCGCTGGATCGGCCATATTCAAAGCCGCGTAGGCAATCAAGTTAATTATTATGCGCTTGATAATGAACCGATGCTGTGGCCTTACACTCACCGCGATGTGCATCCACAGATGACCACTTACGATGAGGTATGGGGTTATACGCAGGCTTACGGCCAAGCGATTAAAGAAAAGGATCCCGCAGGGAAAATTTTCGGTCCGGTCGTCTGGGGCTGGTGTGCTTATTTCTACTCGGCATCAGACGGCTGTTCGCCGGGTCCGGATATGCAAGCTCATGACGGTAAGCCGTTCCTGGAGTGGTATTTGTCCAAAGTAAAAGCGTACGAAGACCGGACAGGCACCCGTCTTCTCGACTATTTGGATATTCATTATTATCCGACGGAAGCAGGCGTAGCTTTATCTACGGACGAGTCTAATTCGATCGCGGCACGGAGGTTAAAATCTTTGAAGGCTCTGTACGATCCGAAATTCAAAGATAGCTCCTCATGGATCGGCGAGCCGGTTAATCTCATTCCCCGGATGAGGGAAATGATCAATAAGACGGCTCCCGGAACGAAGCTGGCCATTACCGAATACAACTTCGGCAATAGTAAAGGCATCAGCAGCGGCTTGGCACAGGCGGAAGCAATGGCCATCTTCGGCCGCGAGGGTGTGGATTTGGCAACGCGTTGGGGGCAGCCTTTGGCAAATACGTCGGTGGAGGATGCGTTTAAGCTGTTCCTCGACTATGACGGTAAAGGAAGCCGGATCAACGGGGACAGCGTTAAAACGGTCAGCACGAATGCGGATATGCTGGGTGCGTACTCGATTCACGGAGCAGACGGGAAGGTTTATATCCTGTTATTTAATAAGGATACTCTTCCTAAGAAGGCCAGTCTTAACATAACGGGGACATCATTACGGCAAGGAGAGGTATACCGGTTTGACGCTGGACACCGTCTGGGACGGGTTGGCGCTTTACAGCTGGAAGACAGCTTCACCATTGACGTTCCGGAAAGATCGGCCACATTAATTGTGTGCACCCCGTAACTTGGAAGGCAATACATGTTCATAAGGAGATTGCTATGGGATTGTGTTTAAACCGAAGGAAGCATGGAACTGCCGTTAAATGGCTTTTAACTATTGCTGTTTTCGCCTCAGCTTGCGGTTCTGCCTTTGCGGATGCTCTGTTTACGGATCTGGAAAAGGGCGCATGGTATGAGAAGGCCGTCGGCTGGGCGATTGAGCATAAGATTGTATCCGGCTATGAGGATCAAACATTCAGACCGGGCAATGAAGTAACGGAAGCGGAGTTTGTGGCCATGCTGTTAAGAACAGCGGCAACAACGATTCGCCCCTCTAATCCCGGTGAAAGCTGGTATGGGCCGTATTACGAAATCGCGGGCCGATACCAAATCCCATTGTCGGATAACGACACGGGTCGAAATGCACGAATTCACCGCGGGCAGGTTGCCCACATCATAGCCGCCTATCTGGGGCAGCGGCTGGATCAAACCGGAGCGGTATTATTCCTGCTCAAGCACGGCATCTCGCAAGGAAAGGCGGCGCCGACGGCAGAAGGCTATATGTCCGACGATTTCCTTACCCGTTCCGAGGCTGTTATGTTTGTGCAAAATGTTGTAAACTATGCGGAAACGTTAAAGCCTGTTATCCCTGTGCCTGCATCAGAAGCGATACAGCCGACCGAGCCGTCTGCTCCTGAACCGGCGGTAGTCCAACCAGGGGCTCCGTCAAGCCGCGGCTCCAGCCGTCCGAACAGTAACAACGGGAATGGCATCGATAACGGTAATGGAAATGGCAACGGAAACGGAAACGGAAACGGTAATGGCAACGGTAACGAGAATCCCACAAGACCGGATTCTCCTTCAACCGTGCCAAGTACGGAAGCGAGGGCCGTCTTAGCTCAAAACCTGCTTAATGATGCGGTTCAGCTAGGGATTACTTTAGAGTCCACAAGCAAAGGTTATAAAATAGCACATCCGAATCGAACAGGCGTCGGCGTTATTTTAACCAAGAACGATGAGTTTGCCGGTGATCTGCAAATTTTAGATGTCACCGATCCAGCCGTGGTCCGTTCTGCTTATGTTCTGCTCAAATCCATCGGGATTCATATGGCGGAGTCAGAGTTTACGGATATAATTAGTAAAGTGGATGCGACGGGCGCGAACAGAAGCTTAAAAATCGGCAGTCAAATAGTTACCGCCGCACGCAGTGTCCCGTCAGGAACCGTAGTCGTTCATTACACATTGATCAGTTAACCCGAACATATGAAATTGCACATAAAAAACCGTCAGGGTGATTTGCACCCCTGACGGCTTTTTTTAAGCTTTTAAGGCAGTTAGGCTGGCTTCATGCGTTCCATCAAAATAATTTTTCAAGTACAAGCTTTTCATTTTAAAGTAATAATTTCTGGACCTGATATAGGCGATTATTCTGCAAATGGTTTGCATATACTTAACATCCTCTATGCCAGAGGCAATATTGTACACCGTATTTAAGCCGCCAATCGCTTCATCCTTGCTGATAAGTCCCCTCTCTAATTCTGAAAGCAGTCTTTCAATCTCCTGGTTAATGAACCCCATTGCTTTAGTTTTAATTACACTGTTAATCAAACCATGCACCTCCTGAAGTATGTACCCAAATAGCTTACTTCATGTGTCATGTGAAGTCTGTCGAAATACCAGCGTATGAAACCACTATTTTTGGAGATTAATGGAGAATAGTCTACGGAATCGGAATCGCAGTCAATGTATTAACGCCCATAAAGCCAAATTGTAGAAGGCAGGAGCCAATCTTGATTTTACCATTCAAAAAACAGTTCATGTTTATACCTATTTCGTTTATCATTAGTATGTAAGAAGTAGTGTAGCTGATACGTTTATTGAACGGTGTGCTAAGCAGGTTTTATACAGGGCGGGGGTTGGTTGTATCATGTTATCGAGAAGACATTTTATTAAAAAGATGGTTGCATTTATCGCTCTACTCTCAGGTGGAGGAGCCTTTCTGGCGCATGCCTTAAAAAACGATACAGAGGTAGGTGCGCTGGAGGGGGAGAAGCCAACAAAGCCGAACGAGCAGCCTTCGACCTCTGTTCCAGCTGCTGATAACGCAAATGAGCTGTTATTCTCGTTTTTTTTGCTAAGTGATCTGCATATTTCCGATGGGATTTCCATGATGACGGATAAGCTGCATTTTGCATTAAAGGATGTTAGTGACTTTGAATCTCCTGTGGATATGATTGTATTGGGCGGGGATTTGACTGACATCGGCAGAGATACCGACTATAAACTTCTGCGCTCCATTCTCAACAAATATAAATTGCCGCCAATCTACGCAAACATGGGCAATCATGATTATTATGATATATGGCTAGACAAGAAAGGTGAGTTTGCGAAGGAAACGTTGCCGAATGGTAAAACGGATAGTATGGCGCGGGAACGGTTTATGAAGTTTTTTGGATACAAGGAAAAGGCGTATGTGGATTTGTGGGTGGGCGATGTTCATTTAATTCTGCTTTCTCAGGAAGCGTATGTCGGCGATAAGCCGGAATATGGGGAGGGCGCCTGGTATTCGGATGAGCAGCTAGCCTGGTTTGAAAAAACGATGAAGCAGCACGAGGATGGTAAGACAGCGCTTGTATTCATTCATCAGCCGCTGCCCGCCCCGGGTACCGATGGGGGATCTCACGCACTCGTCAGGGCCAAAGAATTTCGGGCAATTCTCAAGCCATACCGCAACGTCTTCGTCCTCTCCGGCCACACGCACCGCAGTTTTGTTGGGGAGGATCACTACAATACACAAAATTCGTTCCACTGGTTTAATAATGCCTCGGTTGGGAAAACCCGCAATACTCAGGATAATAACTCTGCCCAAGGAATGTACGTGCAGGTTTACAGTAAGGAAGTCGTCGTGCGCGGCCGCGAATTTTCCGACCGCAGCTGGATCGACAAGGCAAGCTGGACGGTTCCGCTTGTATAAACGAAATGTGCTCAGCTTGTTCGCCAAGTGAGCACATTTTTTTGTATGCGGTTTAAAGCTTACGAAGCTGCGGAGCAGAGCGCTCAGACCAACTCGGGATGGGGATAATCGAAGTCGGTTGGCGCTTCGAATTTATCCTCTGCTGAAGCGAGCGTATAAGACCTCATCCTTAAGCTGTCCATAGGGCGAAGCAGCCTGATTAGGGTGAATGGGTTCTTCGAATCAGGCTGCAGCCACTGCTCTACGTCATCCGGCTCAAGAATTGAGGGCATCTGCTCTTGATATGGAGCGATCAGAGAGTTCGCTTCGGTCATCAGCATCGTACAAGTTCGCAGCTCCTCGCCATCGAAGGAAGAGCGCCAAACATCATACAGGCCAGCAATTCCGAAGGTACCTGTATTCATAGTAAATTTAATCCACTGGGTATTCTTTTTCTCCGTTTTCGTTACATAAAAACCGCTGCACGGGATGACACACCGCTGTTTCTTGAGAATGAGCTTGTAAACCTTCTTATCCGTGATCGAACGGCTGTCCATACATACCGAATTTTTTCCCCAGAACGGCATAAGCCCCCAACGAAACTCGTCCAGCTGACGAGAGTTATCGCGAACTACTATCGCAGAGACAGATTGGGTTGGACTGATTTCATAACGGTTGGACAAATACGATAAAACATTGTCAATTTTAAATTGCTCGGTTACTTGCGATACATCGGCAAGCATACTTATCGATTTACACAATTGCTTCCACCACCTATGTTTTTGGTTATTATGATCCATAATTTCCAGAAACATGCAGTGTTCTTTCGATTAATATGATATGTGAAACAAAGAGGCCGCCCAAAAGTTATCATTAACTTTTGGGCGGCTGTCTTCATGAAGCATTAAACTTCCGCCATTCCTCAAGCTTGTCCTCAATCATGCCACGGGTAAGGGTCGTGATCATAGAGGGCTCATAGGAAAGTGCTTGTTCCATTTTATTCCAGGCAGAAGCTTGGTCGCCGAGCTCAGACAATGTCAAAGCATAATAATAATAGGCTTCAGCAAAGGTAGGGTTCAGCAGCATCAGCTTCTCATAAATTTCCTTCGCTTCATCGTAGCGGCCGAGTAGATAATAGTTGAAGCCCAAATTATCGAGAATGGTCTTATCCGAGTCGGTGTATTCATAAGCTTCGAGATTGAATGCCAATGCTTTGTCCAAGTCGTTCATCATAAGATAATAGAGTCCCAGGTTGCCGTATACAATCGAATTTTTGAAGGAGGGAAAGATTTCTTCCAATATAGCAATGGCTTCTTCCTGTTTTCCCAGCCTCCATAAGGCTATCGAATAGTTAATTTTGGCAGTCATTTCATTATTGCGGGACAGCTTGCGCTGCATGACTTGCGATAGAAGCTTCTCTGCTTGCTCGACCTCTCCTAACTTCAGCAGAATAAAAGCTTGGGAGATGGAGAAGCTTGAATTGCGATTTGCTTTGTAAGCTCGGCCGTAATAGTCATAAGCTCCCTTTAAATCCTTTTTACCGTAACGGATATTGGCTTGGAGCACAAAATAATTGCCTCGCAGCCAATAAATAAGAATAGCTGCGATCACGGCTAACCCAGCCACTCCATACCATAATCCCAATTTAAACAAAATAAAAAGGATCACTACCGGAACGGCGACTTGAAGCACAAGCTTAATCCATGTTTTCATATGTTTCCTCCTAAGAGCTTCGCTTTAGCGAAACTTACATCGTAAGCAAGTACAGAATTGCGTTTCAGCACAACTTGCTTCATAGGCAAGTGCCGATTGTGTGCATGCGTTTTCTTCGATTCTATCAAAACCGCCAGTTATTGCAAGCCAAAAATCCTCCGATGCTAAAGCATGGAGGATTTTTGAATACATTTAACCATTACGAATTATCGCTTTACCTACACCTTGCTCCATATAGATGGATGTTTGGAATGGCCGGGACAGCCGGGCCAAATGACCAAGGATTTCCTCGCCCTGCTTCGCGTCAGCCAGGCTGGGTGCGTCCAAACAGGTATATCGTCCATACGCCAGTTCTTCTGGATTGCCCCCAACCAGGATCGATTCGAATTGCAATTCGGTTAAATTCCCATCGACATCGAAGCAGCACATCGCAATAACGCTTTGCCAAGCTTTCATGCCAATCTGCCCCATCCAACGGGCGGGTTGATATGTGTGAAAGATAAAATTGCCAAGGCCGTAAAAAATCGGGCGCTGCTTGTATATCTCCACCCCTTGCAGCAACGGTGTCCCGTGACAAACGATCGCATTCGCACCCGCATCGATGCAGGCTTTGGCGTATTGTTGTATCCAGTCCGGCGTTATCTCCATAACCGGCTCCCAGTGATGGCTATGCAGGTAGACGACAACGAATTCTGCTTCGACTGCGGCTTCGGTGATCATAGAGAGATGCCTAGTGGCATCTTCCGGATTAGGTTCAAGCTGGCCTGCCTCATTACGCTGCACCAGCAACCGATTATTTCCTGGCCGTGAAGAAATCAGGTCATTTCCATCAAAAGCATACGCATATTCGGGCTGCGGTCCGCAATCAGCGGCAATAAGGGCGACACGGCCGAGGCTCGTTTCTTTGTATCTTGGCTTCGCTGCATCATTGCGGTCTGTTCCTATACCAGCATGCAGAAACGCTTTGCCTGTTGACTGCTCCAATGTCGATAATATACCGCCTGGTCCCAAGTCAAAGGCATGATTATTACACAGAGACAGCATGTTGAAGCCCATTTCCGCCAATGAATCAAGAACATGGGGCGGGGATGCGGCAACCGCTTTGTTCTTGGTCGGCCAGCCTCCATAGCTGCCTTTAATCGTTCCTTCAAAATTGGTAAAGGAGAAATCTGCCTGTTTGATGGTTTGAATGACTTTTGCAAGCCTGTCGCTGCGCATATACGGTCTTAAATCGCGTTTGATAAGCGCTTGGCCTGTCGCAGCAAATGTGAATGATTTGCGCATATAAGAATCCCCTCTTGTTCAGGAAGGAGACATCGGTTGATGTCTCCTTCTCCATAATCCGCTTAATTTTCGTACAGATCCTTGGTTAGCAATGAAGAATTTTTATTGTCCGCATACCATTTTTTATACCATTCCTCGACCTTCTTGCCGCCGCCTTTATCCCAAGTCGACTTCGCCTCCTGAATAGCTTGATCTACGGTGTAGGAGGAGCCGCTTACAATCGCCTTAATCATCAATTCATTGATGGCTTCGCTTAAATTCGTTTCAACGGAACTGACCTCTTGGGGAAGGGATGGCCAATAAAACTTGGAGGTAACATCGGGAATCGGACGTTCCTTGGATAAATAAGCTTTATCTGCAATAGGAACAAAACTCGCAAATTCTTTATTCACCGGCTTGCTCATGTCGAGGCTTTTCTCGAAGGATGCACAATCGCCTTCCATGATTGTAGAAAAGAACCCTTGGAAATATTGGTTCCACATAACTTCCTTCTTGCTTTTTTCTTCATCAATAGCCTGATAGCAGCCGCTGCTGTCTTTCTTCGAATGAACGCCCTCTATGCCGTACTTAATCGTATTCATCGTTGAGGGAGTAATCATAAAATCAATGTATTTCATTACAGCTTCAGGGTCCTTTGCTTTGGCATTGACTACTGAAACCATGCGGACAGGAGGCTCGAGATAAGGGCTGAATTGGCCGAAAGAACTTTTAGGCAGCTCTATCGGCAGAATGGTTGCATCCGGGTTGTTCTTTTTGAACGTAGTGAACACCTTGTATCCTGTGCTTTTGACGCCGTTTTGAATACCGAAAATGCCCAGCTTGCCATTCACCCAATCTTTTTCCGCCTTAGCCCCGTTCTTATCAGCCAAGAAATCTTTATCTACTATACCTTCGTCATATAACTTTTTACGGAATACGGTATGCTCCTTAATACGATCCCAGTCACGAACAATTTGGTCATTGCTGACTACCCAGCCTACATCGCCAAACATTTCTCTAATATTATCGCCGCTCATGAAGCTTAGGCTGGTTCCGAAAGTATCTTTTTTTCCATTACCATCCGGGTCCTGCTCTGCAAAAGCCTTAGCCACCTTATACAAATCTTCCGTCGTCTTAGGCACTTCAAGATTCAGCTTTTTCAACCAATCCGTACGTATGAACATAACATGGTTCGTGACCATTTTCTGCACACGGCCGATCTCATATATTTTACCGTCCGGCTTCGTTCCTAGCTTCTTTAACATGGGGTACTGCTGCATCAGCTTTTTATATTCCGTGCTGTACTTGTCAATCATATCATCCAGCGGCATAAGCTGCTTTTGAGTATACAAGCTGTTGCGGTAGGCATCGTCATATTCCGTAATTAAGTCCGGTGCGCCTCCGGAAGCAAACAAGGTATTGTAAATTTGGGTAGATTCTCGGCGTGTAATAGGCACGTATTGAACATCCACAGGCCCTTTTTCATTCACCCACGTTGCCCAGCTATTTTTTTGCGAGTTTCCTGCTTCAGCCGGTATTTGACCTTGGTCGTAGATCGATACTGTAATTTTGCCGCGTTTCTTCTCTGTTTTAGCTCCTGGTGCATCAGCTTGCTTCTGATTACCGGGACTGCTCTGGGAGCATCCGGCTGCAATGACGCTGAGAGCAAGCCCACAGGTCAGCAATACCGGCCAATTACATACAGTGCGTTTACTCATAAAACGACCTCCTCAATGTTGGAACTAGCCTTTTATTGCTCCTATCATAACCCCTTTAACAAAATATTTTTGCAGCAGGGGGTAAATCAAAACCATCGGTAAAATCATCACTATAATACCAGCCGACTTAATTCCTTCGGGAGTTACATCCGTCATTTCGTTGGAATCCAGCTTATTCATTTCAATTAATAACGACTGGCTGTTAACCATCTGCTGCACCATAACGGTCAAATTATGCATTTCCACATTTTGAATATAAATTAATACCGTCATAAACAGATTCCAGTAATGGACCCCGTAAAACAACGTTAGAGCGGCAATAACAGGAAGCGAGAGGGGTAAAATAATCCTTATCAGCAGCCCAAATTCTCCACAACCGTCCATTTTGGCCGCTTCTTCAATCTCTGCCGGGATGTTCTCCAGAAAGCTTTTCAGCACTAGCATATTGTAAGCACTTACTAAACCGACCAACCAGACGGACCCGTACGAATTAACAAGCCCCAAGCCCTTCATCAGAAGAAAGGTGGGGATAATGCCTCCTGAAAAAAGCATCGTAAAAACAATTGCAAGCGTAAAAAAACGGGTGTAGTAAAAATATTTTTTGGATAGCGGATAGGCGGCCATAATTGTGAACATCATACTCAAAATGACTCCAACAACCGTTATAATCATACTGTTTCCAAAAGCTCTAATAACCGGGGTCCCGCTGATGAGCGACTTGTAAGACTCCAAGGAAAATCCTATCGGCCATAGTGAAACCAAGCCGGATCTAATAGCGTCAGCGTTGCTAAAGGAAACCGATAACGTATACACGATGGGAATTAAACAGCTTATTCCTACAACAAATAATACGCAGTAGTTGAACATGTAAAACAGCTTTTCTCCTGCAGAAGCTTTCATCTTTCTGTCCTCCCACATCCTGTGCTACCAAAGTCCACGGCCGAATATTCTGGCAATTCGATTGGCGGCGAGCACCAAAATCAGACCAACTACAGATTCAAACAATCCTAGTGCTGTCGTTTCACTGAACTTCGCTCCTAATAAACCGTTGCGGTATATATAAGTGCTGATTACATCCGAGATATTCATTACGCCTTTATTCTGCAGTACAAAAACATGATCGAAGCCTACCTCCATAACCTTGCCTATCGATAGAATGAACATAAGAACAATAATGCCACTAATGCCAGGGAGAGTTATATGCCATATTTTACGAAACTTACCGGCACCGTCCAGGCTGGCTGACTCATAAAGAGCCGGATCGATGGAAGTTAAAGCTGCTAAATAAATGATAGCGCTCCAACCGGCTTCTTTCCAAACTCCGGATCCCAAGAAAATGGAAAGCCAAGAAAATTCTTTGTACAAGAAAGGATAGGGACTTCCTGTCCACTGCTCAATCCAATGGTTTAAAAAGCCGGACTGTTGGGAAAAGATAGTCACGACCATTCCTCCAAGAATAACCCATGACAAGAAATGGGGAAGGTACACGAGCGTTTGCACCGTTTTTTTAAACCACATTTTTCGAACTTCATTGAGCATAATAGCCAAAATAATCGGGAATGGGAAACCAACGAAAATGTTTAATAAACTAAGCAGCAATGTATTTTTAATAACATTCACTGTCTTGGGACTGCTGAGCATCATGTCGAAATGATACAGCCCTACCCAAGGGCTTCCCCATATACCGTCGGCAAAATTATAATTTTTAAAAGCGATGACCAGACCTGCCATAGGAAAATACTTAAAGATGAGAAAGTAAACGGCTACCGGTATAAACATTAACAGCAGCGGCATGTTTTGACGGAGCCTTCTTCCCCTTGCCTTTTCCGGACTGAGAGGTTTGTTTATAGGCGGGGCTGTTTGAAGCTGATCGGCTCTTTCCATTGTTTAATCGTCACCTCCCATCCTGTAATAGTATCGCGCCTGCTTGCTAATCAATGTACACGAGTCCGATTTGCAGGGTCAATCCACATGATTTCCTGACCGCACCTTTTTCCGTATGCAGCATGAAATACAAAAAAGGAGGCATAAGCCCCCTTAACCGCACCTTTTTCCGTACTCACTTATTTCCTGCTAACGTTTTTCCTGTATTCTCCCGGGGTCATGCCTACAACCTTTTTAAATACGCGGGTGAATGAATACAAGTGGATGTAGCTGACTTCAATTCCGATTTCCTGTAAAGTCTTATCCGTTTGCTCCAAAAGCTGTTTGGCCTTTTCTATTCGAACGTTAGCTAAATAATCGACAAACTTTTGGCCGTAGCCTTCTTTGAAAATTTGACTTATGTACTTGGCCGTTACCCCGAACGTCCCTCCCAGCTGCTCCAGCGATAAATTCGGATCATCATAATGCTCATCGATATAAGCTCGAATTTTCGGAATTAATGCATACTTGCTGCCACTTTCCCGGAAACTGTTGAGCTCCGTCTGAACCTGCTGCAAAAATCGGTATAGCTCCGTCTGAAGCTCATCGAATGTTTCACAACGTTCTAACAGATCTTTTAATTCAGGCAAATGAATAGTTTCCCAGGCAGCTCGGAATTCGTCGGGCAGCTTTAACATTTCTTTGTGTAAATGATAGTGCACATAATCGGCCAAGCTTCTAAATTCATCATTTGAGAACATACCTGCACGCAGTTTATTGAACAGGGCTAGAAATCTCTCCGACCATTCTTCTCCGACCTGAAATAGCTGAACGATGGAACGGATCATCTGCAAATGATCATAAACTTCTTCTTGATGCCCTTCACCTTCATTAATCTCACTTTGTCTGATCAAACGGTTAGAGCCAAGCGTTGCTTTATAGCTTAGTGCTTCTCGTGCAGCAGCGTAAGAGCCTTGGATGTTGGAAATATTCGCGGCGTATGGCCCAATGGCTATGGTTACGGTAAAGCTCAAGTTCTCCGATACCCAGCATCGTAGTATCTCCTGCAATTGTTCACATTGATCAAGGAACTTTTGTTCTTCTTCATTACTGAAATAAATACAGCCCAGTCTGCTTTCAGACAGCCACTCCGCCCATAACGTCCACGAGCGGTCTTCAGCGATTTCCTTGGTCGCTTTCAATAAAGAAAACTTTAAGAGTGATTTGTCTTGATGGGAATAAGCTTGGTTAAAGGAGAATTCTTTATCCATCTCAATAATGACAGCTGCAGCACCGCTCCAAGCTCTATAGGGCTCGATGGCTAGCGCAAAACGCCCGTCTTTGGCTTCCGAAGCTTGTGATTGTTCAAGTAAATAACGGAAATCTTCCTGCCGTTTGACCGTTAAATACTTCTCTTGCTGCAGAGTATATTCATTAAACTGCTCAATCATCTGATCCATGGCCGATTCAATCATTTTAAATTCGTCATTGGCTTTCTTTTGAACAGTCCCGCCATTGTTCTGCTTTTGGTTGGAATATACTTGAACCCGGCTCATAATAGATTCAATCGGCCTATAGTTCCTTCTCGTTACTATAATAATCCACCCGATTCCTGCAAGAAGCACGCCAATGCCTGCGAAAATCGCAACGTAAGTCAAACTGTTAACGAAATCGAGTTGTCCTCTGTTCCTCACACCGCTGCCAACTTCCCAGCCCGTGTAAGCCGATCTTACTCTTGCTAATTCTTTTCCTTCACTAAGCTCAGTCATAAGCGCTTGATCTGCACTGCCGCCGGTCAGCGGTTTCCCTAATTGATCGAACAACTGGAAATAGACCGTTTCCGAGTTGGATATGCCGCTAATAAGCTTTTCAATCTCATCCGTGTTTATGTTAACGACGATCATTCCTTGTCCGCCTGAGATTTGCGGAACCCGTTTGACGAGCGAAACGACGGATTTACTTTTCTGCTCCCCTTCAAACTCTTGGAAGGTTCTTATCGACGTCCAGTGCTCAGGGAAGTTCTCACTAATCATGCTTTGAATAAATTCCTTGTCCCCGAATTGCTCCAATGGAGATTCCATGTTCTGGCTCAAAATTCTACGGTCATGGATGCGAAATAAATACATCGAGTCAATCATAGGTACGGTTGTAATAATTTCAACCATTTTTTGCGACGGCTCGCGAATCGTATAATACGTATTATCCCATAATGAATTGAAGAAAAATTGCTTGAGCTTGGAGTTGGTTTCAATTTCTTTATACAACAACTGGTCGATGGACCGAAGTGATTGATCAACCACATCCATGGCGTAGTTGGTATACGCCTCATTGATGGTCAAAGTCATTCTTTTGGAAACCATGCTCAAGGATAAGAAGGATAGCGTCATTAATAAGACGGTCATAATTAAGAATACGGGAAGGTAAGAGAGCAGCATTCGGTTAAACCAGCGATTTTTAAACATAGTCACCTACAATCCTTTTTCCTCGGGTTAGATTTCTTTTAAGAGGTTGTTTACTTTAATGTAACTTTCGGTAGTTATTTGTCTATTCCTGCAAACTGTTTATTTTCATTTAGTTTTCAGAATAATAGAGTATATTATAGCTATCACGAAGAAGGGGGATTAACCATGCGTATTCAGAAAGATAATCTAACAAAACAAACATGGATCCCTCAAAAAGAACGAATTTGGGTGGTTGGCGCGATTACAGTTTCCGCATTAATCGTGTTGTGGCAACTGTGGAGCCTGTTACAGCTTCCATCAGCGACCCTGCACAGCCGCAGTTTCGAGCATACGTTTAAAAATTATGGATCGAACGCACGAATAGCCTTGTTTTTTGTATTAGCTAATTATGTGCTTGCCTTCATAATCAAACAGCGTATATGGGAACGACTGGATGATCTGAAAAAGTGGATGGTTACCTTGCTTCGATTCGCAAGAAGCTGGCATACGCCAATTGCTATTCTCGCTATTGCGTTTATTTTGCTTCATGTGGTTGCCGTTTTTATGTATGGTTTTAAATTTGATTTCAATAATATAAGCGGGATACTTGCGCTCTTAGTCTTGCTGCCGGTACCGATTTCAGGCTTGCTTAGATATAGGAGGCTGGACCGAAAGTGGCATTTGCGATTAGGACTGGCATTTGCCGTTCTATTTTTGATTCATTCATTTTTATAATGCTTTTCTTATCATATAGGTGCAGGCTAGCTGATCTTGTCCAGCGAGCTTGCTTTTTTTTAGGCGGAACTAATAAATCATAGTCGATATGAAAAGAGCGGGTGTAGCATGAATATTTTGCTGGTTGAAGATGATAAAAAGCTTGGGGAATTAATCCAATATAAGCTAAAAAAACAGTTGTACCAGGTGGAATGGGCACAAGAGGCGGAGGCTGCGCTGGATTTCATCGAAAGATCTTCCTTTGACATTTATATTTTGGATTGGATGATTCCTCAAAAAACGGGAATTGAACTGTGCAAAGAGATCCGAATGAAGAAAAATCGGACGCCCATTCTAATGCTCACTGCACGTGATTCAATAACCGACAGAGTACAGGGCTTAAATGCAGGTGCAGATGATTATCTGGTCAAACCCTTTGCTTTCGAAGAGCTGATCGCGCGTCTGAATGCCTTGTATCGCAGGAAAGAGACTAACTGGGAGGCGGATACCAAATCATTCGGCGATACGCTTGTCATTGACCATAGCACATACGAGGTTATAAGAAACGGGGTTCCTGTTGTACTTTCCCGACGCGAATTTCAACTACTGGCATTTATGTCGAATCATCCTAGACAAATATTGAGCAGGGAACAGCTTATGGATAGGGTATGGGGATTGGATGCTGAGATTACGTTAAATGCCGTAGATGCCACGATCAAATTGCTTCGCAAGAAATTGGACGATCCTTTTCCCGAGAAAATCATTCAAAATGTACGCGGGCTTGGCTACCGATTGGATGTAAAAGGGGGAGAAGTATGTTCGAGCGAACAAGAAAACAGCTGACGATATTTTTCGGAAGCATCCTTGCTGTCATTATAATTCTAATTACGGTAACTTATTATCTTATTCTTCAGCAAACGTTGCAAAAAAATGAAATCGAGAGATTGGTGAATGTCAAGGATAAAATGAATCACCAATGGGAGCATCGGGTAGAGGAGATGAAGAGAGAGCGACGAGCACCGGATCGTGAAATGAAGACGATGGAATGGGTCTTTTTGCTATCGGATGAATTGATTGCATTAGTTAACCCGGAAGGGAAGACATATACATCTCCAACTGCTTATTCAGCAATGTCCAATCAACTTCTGAAATGGGCACAAAACAAAGAAGTAAAGAGAGAGCAAGGAGAACGATTCGAAATCACGGACGGAGTAAAAACAGAGGTATTTCTGGTGAGCTCAAGCCAATTAAATAACTCTGGTGGGGCTTATTGGATGGCTATCGACATCACAAGGGATATCGAATTGTTGCGTAGTATTAAGCTGCTGCTGTTCTTCTACACGCTTGTATTGTTATCTATTGCTATTGGCTTAGCTTATCTATTTGCAGGGAAAGTTATGGTTCCCCTAAAAAAATCGTATCATCGACAAGTGGAGTTCACAACCAATGCTTCCCACGAGCTAAGGACGCCGCTTAGTGTTATTCATTCATCGGTAGAGCTGTTGGAGGATTGTAAAGAAGCGCTGCCCGAGTTTGAACAGCATGTGCTGGACGGTTTAAAGGATGAAGTCGAACGTATGATTCGTCTTGTTGAGTCATTATTAACTTTGGCTCGAAGCGACTCGAAACAATGGGCATTCCAGCTGGAAGCTGTGGATTTAGGTCAAATTTCTCATGAAACCTATCAGGCCATGCTGCCGCTGGCTCTAAAAAAAGGAGTTGATATTCAGATAGACCCGCCGACCATCGATGCCCATTCATCAGTAATTCAAGGAAATATAGATCAATTACGGCAATTGATTTATATATTGCTAGATAATGCGATCAAATACACGCCTTCAGGGGGGAAAGTGACTATTAAATATCTACGTGATACCCATTCGAGAACGATTCTGCAGGTTACCGATACAGGGATAGGAATACCTAAGGAGGAGCTTTCGCGTATCTTCGAAAGGTTTTATAGAGTGGATAAAGCGCGGTCCCGTGAATTTGGCGGAGCTGGGTTGGGGCTATCGATCGCGGCAGACATATTACGCAGTCATCAAGCATTTATTCATGTAACAAGTGAAGAAGGTAAAGGTAGCGTATTTGAAATTGTTTTTGAAGCATAGCCTATTTCATTTTGTTTTCACTTACATGTTGTAAAGTAGATATTGCAATCTAATAGGTCCTACAGGGAACCAATTTATCGCACATTGGAGGGATGTATATGGCAAAGATGAACAAAAAGTGGGTCGTCCTTTGCTCAACAGCCATTGGAGCGATATACGCGGCCGGATTATTCTCAACTGAAACCCAGGCATCCTATCAGCAACCTCAGCAATATAACCAATCTAATATTCAGACAGGCAGCATTCAACCCAAAGCTCAATATAAAAATGGGACTTTCTACGGAACAGGAAAAAATCGGCGCGGCTCCATTCAGGTAGCCGTTAGCATTAAGAACGATAAAATAACGGATGTTGAAATTAGTAATTTTGCCATGCACTATTCCAAAAATGATGTAGTCGGATTGCCGCAAGCAGTAATACAAAAACAAAGTGCGCAAGTTCAGAATGTATCAGGTGCAACGTATAGTACACAAGCATTTAAAGATGCCATACAAGATGCGCTATCCCAGGCACAAAACACATAATGGCTGCAATCATGGAAAAAACGAAATTATTTATGGATACCGTTGTAACTATACAGATTGTCACTCGGAAATCAAAGAATGAGTCAGAAGCGGCTATCGATCGTGCTTTTGAGGCATTTAGGAAAGTCGAACATGCCTGCAGTCGTTTCAGTCTGGACAGTGAGCTGATGGAAGCCTGCCGGCAAATAAAGATTCCAGTACCTATTAGTCCGTTTTTATTTGAGCCTTTGAAGTTTGCTTTGGAGGTGGCAAAATGGACGAAGGGCATATTTGATCCTGCCGTGGGAAAAACGATGGAAGATCACGGATTCAATCACCATTATTTAACCGGGGAAACTATCCAAAGCTCCTCGTCTGTTTCCGCTACCTATCGGGATATCGTCTTAAATGAACAGGATCGTACGTTGTATTTACAAAAGCCTCTGGTGATTGATTTAGGAGGTGTGGCTAAGGGGTTTGCCATCGATTTGGCCGCACACGAGCTGAAACAATTTGAAGGATTTGTCGTCAATGCCGGTGGGGACCTCTATGCTGGAGGTGTAGATGAAAAAGGAAGAAAGTGGATAATTGGTATTCAGCATCCAGAGCACAAAGAACAAATGATACAAACGGTTGAAATTTCGAATGAGGCCGTATGTACCTCGGGCAGTTATGAGCGCAAGAGCACATTAAAAAATGGTGTGCATCATATCATCGACCCGAGAAGCAAGCAATCGCCTAGCGATTGGATCAGCTGCAGCGTCATTGCCCCTTATGCCATGATGGCGGACGCCTTCTCGACGGCCTCTTTCCTACTGGGTTTGGATCGCGGGAGAACTTTAATAGAACAGCTTGATCTCAAGGGTATTCTAATTACCTCTGATTTGCAAATATATAGAGTAGGAGGAATATAAAATTGAGAGTTAATCAATGGAAACATACACCAAAGGGATATGTCATAATTTCCATGGTTGCCTTTCTACTAATAGCAACGATCTGGTCACTGGATATCGGTGGTATTTATAATGCTATCATTGCCGTCGGAGTTTCTTCAGCGGTCGATTACCTCTGTTCCCGCATTGCGAAAAGGAAGCGAGCTTTGCCGGATAGTGCGGTTATAACAGGTCTAATCATTGCTTTGATCTTAAGCACAACGACCTCATGGTACATGGTTGCGGCTGCTTCCATTATGGCTATTTTGTCCAAACATTTACTTGTCTATAAGAAAAAACCAATCTTCAATCCAGCAGCTTTCGGACTGCTTCTATCCATTCTTTTTTTTCGAACGGGACAAAGCTGGTGGGGCGCATTCGGGGATATCCCTGTATGGACCATTGTGCTTCTATTAATCGGGGGATACATGGTAACGAACCGTGTGAACAAATTCCCTCAGGTTTTTTCATTTCTTGGAATGTATTTCATCTTATTATTGTTCATGGGGTTGATCAATATCGGGGATGCAACTGACGCACTTCGGCCCCCTTTTATTAATGCCTCTCTTTTCTTTGCACTTTTTATGCTTACAGACCCGCCTACTTCCCCAGCCAAATATAAGGATCAAGTCATTTTTGGTATTCTTAGCGCGGTAGTGGGAGTGGTCATTTATGGTTTCTATGGAGGGCTGATGTATTTATTTATAGGATTACTTGCAGGGAACCTATACCACCTATTAAAAACAAGAGTGCCTTCGCGCGTACTCAATTAAGATCCACATCCCGTTATGGGCAGAATGAAAAATAACGGGGAGTGAAAAAAGTATGACTTCATTATTTGAAATGTTGCGAAAGCAGTGGCCAACGTTCGTATTAAAGCTGATAAGAAAGCATGTGAGTGCCGAAGAAAAGAAAAAAATATAGCCGCTGTTACAGAAGGCCTATTCAGAAAATGTAATGGGCCGTAGATTGTACACCAAGGACCTGGCCATCGGCCAGGTTTCTCTTACGTTCGCCCTATATATCCATGAACGGACTAAGTTTGTTACAATGGTATCGTTATTGATAATGACGGCAAAGGACGGATTGAACATGGATCAAAGCCAAGTAATTCTTCGAGCGTTTGAGAATGAGGATATTAGGGAGCTGCACCGATGGTTAAATGATCCGGTTTCCATAGCAATGGTTGGCCGAGCGCCGATGACTTACGAGCAGACGGTTAAGCATGTCGAAAAAAAGCGGAACAACGGCGATTTAGTGCTTGCAATAGAGAACGAAGAACAGAAGCTGATTGGCTGGATCTTTCTGCAAAATATCGAATATGAGCATGGCAGAGCGAGTATCGGTATTTTACTGTCGCCCGAAGGCCGAGGACAGGGCTACGGATTGCCGGCCATGCAGCAAATGGTTGAAATCGGATTCAACCAGCTCCGTTTAAATAAAATTTATTTAACGACTAGAGCCATTAATGAACAAGCCGTAGGCTTATATAAAAAAATAGGCTTTATAATAGAGGGTCAACTAAGAAAGCATGCTTTCAGCGATGGGCAATACTATGATACTTATTTTATGGGGCTGCTGGCTTCGGAATGGAATGTGAAATGTTTATAAAAAAGAGCAGCCTTCAACAAAAAATGCTGATCTCTTTTCTGTGCTTGATTGTCATTCCTCTAGGAGTGTTTGGCTATGTATCCCTAACTATCTCCAAGCAAACTATTGAAGAGCAGACCATTACCTCCAATCTCAAAACGTTGGGGCTTATCTCTGAGAAACTGGATATTATGGCCTCCGACCTTACGGCTATATCGAATATTTACTTTTCCAATGAGGATTTACGTAAAATTTTGATGCAGCCTTCAGGTACAAGAACCTATGAGGAGCGAGCGAAAAAAGAATTTTTGACCAAAATGATCATCAATTTTAAATACGCTTACACTTGGCTGGAATACTATACCTCCATTCTTGGGTTAAACGGTTTTGAGCTGCATACGTTCTATGATGGGCGGGTCGGGATAGATGAATTGAAGAAGGAGGATTGGTATCAGGAGGCATTCCGGCAATACGGCGGGATCGTCTGGGTGTCAGACCCTTCTCCTAAGCTAGTTCCAACCGTGAATGAAGAGCATTTTGTTTCGGCTGTCCGGGTACTGAAGGATTTTGAGAGCGGTGTACCGCTAGGTCTGCTTATGATCAATGTTAATGAGAGCTTTTTATTCCAGCAGTATGCCGAAGCCATGAAGGATTACGACCAGCTTATGCTGGTGGATGCGAAAGGAACGATTATTTCAACCACTCAAAAGTCTTTGCTGCATCAGAACATCAAGGACACCAAATATTATAAGCAAGCTACGAATGGAGAGCGCGGAAGCTTTAAGGATGAGATTGATGGCACAAAAATGCTGGTCACCTATCATAATGTTAAACACACAGGCTGGTCGATCATTGCCTATACGCCTTTTGATAAGCTGTTTGCGAATATTTATAGAGCGCAGCTGTTAATTGTCATCGTGTTTGTAATTGTTCTGTTTCTTTCCATTTTAGTCTCTTATTTCATTGCAAACCGGCTTTCGGTTCCGATAAAACGCTTATATAGAAGCATGCAAAAGGTAGAAATGGGAGACTTGACGGAACGGACAGATGTGCTCGGAAGCGATGAGATAGGGGAGCTGGGGCGCAAGTTCAATCGAATGGTATCGAGAATCGAGCAGCTGCGTGACAGGGTTGTAGTGGAGCAGGAAATGAAGCGCAGAAGCGAGCTGCAGGCTCTTCAATCACAAATTAATACTCATTTTTTATATAATACATTAGCTTCCATCCGTTACATGCTGTTGACACAAACGGCCGAAAAGGTAGATTCGGTTATTGTAGCGCTTGTAAAGCTGCTCAAGAGAACGCTAACGGATGAGAATGAATATATCTCTGTGGGCGAGGAAATCGAAAACCTCAAAAACTATGTCTACATTCAAAAAGCAAGGCAGGATGGAAAGCTGGAAGTCGAATTCCAAATCGATGAGGGGATTACCCATGCTCAAACCTTGAAGCTTCTTCTGCAGCCTATTGTGGAAAATGCTATTTTTCATGGAATTGAGCCCAAAGAAGGGAACGGCTGTATAAGTGTGAAGGGCTGGGAGGAGCAGGAGAACTTGATGTTTGAAATCATAGACAATGGGGTTGGCATTACGAAGCTGAAAACCGAAGGAGCAGCGGATCTTACAGAAGCCATACTCTCTATGGGGAGCGGGATGGGGCTGCGTAACGTAAACCATCGGATAGTGCTTCATTTTGGCGAGGAATATGGATTGAAGGTATTTTCGCAGGAAGGGGAGGGCACGAAGGTTACCCTTAAGCTTCCCAAATTTGTAAAGGCTGAGGAGCTGACATCCTTATGAATGTTGTTGTAGTAGATGATGAGGTGCAAATTCGGAAATGGTTTCATATTCTGCTGCTCAAAACCGGATTGCCGCTGCAAATTGCAGGCTCTTGTGGAAATGGCAAAGAAGCTTTGGAGCTGTGCCGGGCTTCGCGGATAGATCTTATCATAACGGACATAAAAATGCCGGTTATGGATGGAATAGAATTGATTCAGCATCTAAAATCCGAGTTTCCTGCTATACGAGTATTGATTCTGAGCGCTTATGGAGAATTTCACTATGCATCGGAAGCCTTGAAGGCTGGTGCGAGTGAGTATATTTTGAAAGCCGAGGTCACTGTGGATAGCTTGAAGGAAGCCGTTCTAAAAGTAATGGGTGATATCGATACCGAAAAAAAGCGAGTTCAGGAGGTCGACACTTTAAAAAGCACGTTGAATGAAAATCAAAATGCTCTGCGTGCTTTATATTTCACCGAGCTGCTAAGAGGTGTGCCGACAGCTATTCAAGAATTTGATAATAAGATGGGCGTCTTCAAAATTGCATTGGACAAAAGGCATATTACACTAATGGCCGTCTGTATTGACGATTACCGGAACACGCTCAAGACTGCCAGAATTAAAACCAAAGAGCTTCTAGATATGGCGATGGTCAACATTATGGATGAAACCTTGCACAATGAAGCTAATGGCGGCTGCAGCTTGTTGTTCGAGCAAGGAGTATATGTGGTGCTCGTGAATACGCCGGGGCATGGCGGGAAATCAGCACGGGAAGCTACGCTTCGATATGCTCACCGGATATCCAATCATTTGTATGATTTTATAGGAGTGCCGGTCTCTATTGGCATCAGCCTTACCTATAATGATCTTTCACTACTGGGCAGACAATACTCGGAAGCCTATGAAGCGCTGAGTAAGAAGCAGTTTTATGGACGAAGAAGTGTTGTTTGGTATGAAGATGTGGAAGAGAGGCCGACCAAGAAGGATAACAAGGAATTGAACGCTGCACTCTCGGAATGGTCGCATTATTTGGATAGAGGCGATTATGAGCTGGCAAGGCGGTACATACAAGCTTTTATGGAGGACATGGGACGTCAAAAGCATACTCCTGAGCAAGAGTTGAAAATGTTTTGTCTGGAAGCGGTGTTTCTGCTGCTGCAAAACTTGAGACGCAAGCTTAGTCAAGGTATGAACGAAGCACAGGCGGCATTCGATACCGGCTTGCCTCATCAGGAAATTAGCCAGCTGTCTTCCTTCCATGAAGTTAAGGAATGGATACTGCTGCGGATTGGGAAGCTATTGGAAGAAGCAGGTACATCTCGCCAAGGATATAGTGAAGCGATTCGTAAAACCTGCGATTATATTTATGCTTCATTTGCTGAGGAGCTCTCCCTCCAGCATGTGGCCGAGCTGGTCCATCTGAATAAGACGTATTTAAGCGAGTTATTTAAGAAGGAAACCGGCACCAGCTTTAATGACTTTCTGACTCAGGTCCGCATTGAAAAGGCGAAGGAGCTTATTTTGGCAGGGGAAGTCAAGATGGGGGCTATGGCTGAGCAGGTAGGTTATCCGGACGGAAGCTATTTCACCAAGGTGTTCAAGAAGGTGACCGGAATGACACCGATGGAATTCAAGCAATCCGGGGGACGGTTAAAAGGATAAAGCGTCGATTCAAGCTGCAGCGGGGGCCGTGATGGACCCCGTTGTTTTGTTATAAATGCACCCTATGATCAAGGGGGATTTTTATTGGGATAGCGGCGATGATGAGCCCTGGAGGATTTTGTGCGGAATTGAGAGTTCCGCTATTCCATCTGCCGCCGCCAATCAGGGGCGATAGCGGAATTGAGAATTCCGTTATGTTGGCCGAATTGGAACTTTTATGCACAAAAACAGGGCACTAACGGAACTAGCTGTTCCCTTATCACCCTGATTTTTGGACTTTTCAGGTGATAACGGAACAATCACTTCCGCAATACCCTTCTCTTCTGTGGAGGAAGTAACCGGCATGTTGTCTAGGGTTATGTATGTGCAGGTGATCTTTGCGCTAAAAGTATAGTCCGCCTTTGAAGCTCGTGTTCCTCCCGCTGCAAGCATTCCATTCAAAGGAACACGACTTCAACAGCGGCCGTAATCCCATATCCATCCGTCCAAAGCGTACACTTACGAATAAATGACCAAAATATCTGAACAAATGACCAAAAATAGTTTTTCATTGATCTTATAATAAAAGCAAGGGCAAACCTAATTGTCGATAATACGATAAGAAAAGGCGGGTTGTTATATGAAAAGAAAGAACAAGATTATTATCGGGGCGGCAGCCGTTAGTTTGATGGCAACGATGACAGCTTGCAGCACAGGCGGGAATACTACGGCACCGGCTAAAGATGCCGGGGGCAATAAAGACGGTAAGCCGGTTGAGATTACCTTCGCAAACTGGATTTCCGTTGAGGATGCAACCAAGGATGCGTACGCGAAGCTGATTGCCGATTTCGAGCAGAAGCATCCTACGATTAAGGTCAAGTCGCTTGGGATTCCTTTTGCACAATTTAAGGATCAGGTCCTTGTAAATTCGGCAGGAGGTACACCACCGGATGTGACAATGGCGAATCAGAATTTTACGGCTGCCTTCGCTGGAGCGAATATTACAGAGCCGCTTGAAGAAGCACTCGGCAAAGAGTTTGTTGATGACATTGTAGCGGGAAGCAAGGCAGGTGTTACATACAGTGGTAAAGTGATGGCGATGCCTTGGGCACCCCATCCGAATGCGTTGTTTTGGAATAAAACATTATTTAAGAAAGCCGGCTTAGACCCTGAGAAACCGCCTAAAACCTATGATGAGTTGATCAGCTACGCGAAGAAAATCGCAGCTCTGGGCAAGGATGAGAAGGGCAATCCGATTTATGGAATTGGTGAGAACTCCTCGACAGAATCTTATACAGGCAACATGCTGCTAAGAACGGCGCTTTCCTACGGCGGCAAGTTTGTTGATGATAAAGGGGCCGTCGTGTATGACCAAGGATCGGCATTGAAGGATACGCTGGCTTATTACAAAGACATGATCAATAACAAGGTATCTCCCAAAGGTGCGGCTATGAAGGATCTTCGCGGTATGTTCGCCAACGGTACGCTCGGAATTCTAATTGACGGCGACTTCGGCCGCAGCAGCTTCCGCACGATGAGCGGTAAAGGTGAAGCTTTTGATAAAGAATGGGGAGTATCCATTGTGCCAGTCGGCAAGACAGGGCGCAGTGAAACGGTATTCACCGAGCATCAATTGATTATTACAAAAACCGGTAAGCAGAAAGCAGCCGCGGCTGAATTTGTTAAGTATCTCGTTTCGAAGGACGCTATGCTGATCTATCATAAAACGAATGGCATCATGTCTTCGCGTAAATCGATAGCCGCATTGCCTGAAATGAACGAGGATGATTATGCCAAAGTATTTAACGAACAGATGAAAACAGCTTCGCCGCTTCCAGCTGCAAATCCTAAATTCGATAACGCCATGAAGGAATCATCCGATATGATTGTTCTTGTAACTGAAGGAAATAAGAGCCCGGAGGAAGCCATTACTACAGTTATGTCTAAAATCAAAGATCTTTACAAGTAACTGTCTTTCGAGACAACAAGTGAACATTGTAATCGAAGGGACAGTGACAGTCTGCTGTCCCTTTCATTATTCATACCGAGACATTACACTATCCGACAGACGGGGTGAGGAACTTGAACGCTAGGCTGACTCGTGAACAGCGCAACCTTTTCTTTGCTTTTTTATTGCTATTACCTGCAATTCTTCTTTTGGGCTTGACGATTATTAGTCCCCTAGTTAAATCCATTTATATGAGCTTTACGGACTATTCCTTACTTAACAGTGATCCTAAATGGAATGATTTCGCGAATTATTTGACGATTCTAAAATCCCCTGAATTTTATCATTCACTTAAGATTACATTGACTTATGTTGTTAGTGCCGTTACTTCTGATTTGCTGCTAGGTCTTGTTATGGCACTGCTGTTGAATAGAAACATTCGCATGCGAGCTTTTTTCCGCAGTATCGTTATGATTCCGTGGGCTATACCTACAATCGTAACCGCTTTAATATTCATGTGGATTTATCAGTCCGATTATGGGGTTTTGAATTATAGCCTTATGAAGCTCGGAATTATTCATGAAAATATAAACTGGCTGAGGAGCATGGATTGGGCACTGACCTCCATCACAATAGTGGCTGTATTCCGGCAAATGCCGTTGGTTGCTGTTATGCTGCTGGCTGGCTTACAGAGTATTTCCGCAAGCTTATATGAAGCGGCGAGAATTGATGGAGCAGGGGGCTGGAAGCTGTTTCTTCATGTGACGCTTCCGCTACTGAAGCCGGTTATTACTAGTGTTTCATTAATTATGATTGTTAATAATTTCCAAATGTTTACTTTATTCTTTACTTTGACAGGAGGAGGGCCTGCGGGAGCCACTTCTTCATTAGCTATCCTCACTTATGAGACAGCATTTTCCAGGTATGAGCTGGGAAAAGGTTCGGCCATCGGTGTAATATGGCTTGTCCTGCTGTTCACCTTTTCGATTATTTATACCCGTTTCATGAATAGAAACACGGACCACTAGGGGGAGCTGCACAATGAATCCGGTTAAACATCTATTGTTCAAAAGAGAAGGATTAACCTACGTTTTGCTTCTCTTCCTGCTGTTCTTCTTCTTATTCCCTATCTATTGGGTTGTTGTGACTTCTGTACAAAATAATAGTGATTTGATGCAGCTTCCGCCCAAATGGATACCGGTGCAAATTCAATTAACCAGTTATATGGAAATTCTTCGCTCTTCGGTATTTCTGACGTTTTACAAAAATACGTTCATTGTTGCATTGGGAGCGACAATATTATGCATCTTTGTTGCGATTTTCGCAGGTTATGCTTTATCGAGGTTTCGGTTTCGGGGAAGCAATTTGATCACTCTGATCTTTTTATCCGCCCAGATGTTTCCGACAGTCACCCTTGTGATCGGCTTGTATTCCCAATATCAAGCGCTGCACTTGTTGAACACCTTATTCGTACTTGTATTGGCTTCGACCATGACGGCGCTTCCCTTCTGCATCATGCTGATGAGAACGTTTTTCAATGGCATCTCCAAGGAGCTTGAGGAGGCAGCGGAAATTGACGGAGCCTCGCGCTTCAAGACGCTCTTTATGATCATTGTCCCTTTGGCGAAGCCGGGTATTATGGCGGTTGCTATCTATACGTTTCTTATCGCATGGGATGACTTTTTATTCGGCCTGACTTTAGTTAGCGACATTGATAAAAGGACGTTAAGCCCGGGATTATCGCTTACCTTCTTAGGCGAATATTCGTACAATTGGTCCGGTGCTACTGCTGCTGCGGTTACGGCAACTCTTCCTTTATTAATTGCTTTTATGTTTTTGCAGCGGTACATGGTGGAGGGGCTGACGGCCGGAGGAGTTAAGGAATAAAAGAGCTGTTGTAAAAGAACGATTGAGTGGCTATAGAAAAACGATTATTGAAAAATGTTTATGAGAGGAGCAACATCAGATCATGGAAAATCAACAGCAGAAACGCCCTAATGTGATTATATTTTTTACGGATCAACAGCGCTGGGACACCTCCAGCCTGCATGGCAATCCGATGCAATTAATGCCTAACTTTGAGAGGATGGCGCTTAGCGGAACACATATCTCTCACTCTTTTACATGTCAGCCGGTATGTGGACCCGCAAGATCCTGCTTGCAAACAGGGAAGTATGCAACGACGACGGGCTGCTTTGTCAATGGGATACCGCTTCCGGAAGAGTCGAAGACGTTAGCGCATTATTTCAACGAGGCGGGCTACCGCACCGGATATATAGGCAAATGGCATTTGGCTGGAGTAGAGCCAGTACCGGAGGGAAAACGCGGGGGGTATCAGTATTGGCTGGCATCCGATGTATTGGAATTTACTTCTGACTCGTATCGTACAGTCATGTATAACAATGATAATGAGCCTGTTAAGCTCCCGGGATACCGTGTGGATGCAATTACAGATGCTGCGATCCGGTATATTGATGGACAAAAGGAAAATCCTTTTTATTTGTTCCTTTCTTATTTGGAGCCGCATCATCAGAATCATCTGGACGATTACCCTGCGCCTGACGGCTACAGGGAAAGATATACCGGTGCTTGGCTTCCCCCTGATCTAGCTGCGCTTGGAGGAACCGTTCATCAGCATATAGCCGGCTATTACGGTATGGTGAAGAGACTGGATGAAGCATTGGGAAGATTGATGGATGCGTTGAAGTCACTCGAATTGGATGAGAACACAATCATTTTGTTCACCTCCGACCATGGCTGCCACTTCAAGACGAGGAACGAAGAATACAAACGTTCAGGCCATGATGCTTCCATTCGTGTACCGAGCGCGATAACAGGTCCCGGTTTTTGGGGAGGCCGCCAGCTGCAGGAGCTCGTGAGCTTGATTGATTTGCCGCCGACTTTGCTAGATGCGGCGGGAATTCCAGTGCCTGCGGATATGCAGGGACGATCACTGCTAACCATGGACAAGTCGCCTTGGCCGGAAGAGGTGATCGTGCAGATCAGCGAATCGCAGGTAGGCCGTGCGGTCAGGACGAAGCGGTGGAAGTATGGCGTAACAGCGCCGGAGAAAAATAGTTTCACCGATGCCGGATCAGATCGTTATCAGGAGGCTTACCTGTACGATCTGAAATCCGATCCCTATGAGCTGACGAATCTCATAGGACTCGATTCCCACCGCGAGGCTGCTGACAGGATGAAGCAGCGTCTCATCCGGCGCATGCAGGAGACGGGGGAGAATACCCCGGTTATTGAACTTGCGCCCTCCCGTCCGGGGGGACAACGGAAAGTATCAACGAAGGAAGCTATGAGTTGATTCGGTAAAGTCCTTCACCCGGGAGATTCCTGGGTGGGGGATTTTTTGTTGGTAAATGGATTTGGAAGTACTGCAAAGAATCATTTCTTCAGCGCTGAAGAATTAGATACTTGCCGACATTTGGGCGATAAATGTACAATGAGGACAAATCAAGCCTTACATACTCTGATGGCAAGGCATTATACGGAAGGCTATGGAATCGACAAGGAGAGTGTAGCCAATGAATGCACCATTATTTAGAGATCCTGTATACGATGGGGCGGCCGATCCGGTTGTTATATGGAACCATCAAGCCCAAGAATGGTGGATGATTTATACGAATCGCAGGGCGACAGCGGAGGGCCTCAAGTTCGCGTGGGTACACGGAACTGATCTGGGTATCGCTTCTTCGTCGGACGGAGGCCGCAATTGGGTTTACAGGGGGATTCTGCCCGGGCTGGACATTGAATGGGGACGCAATACATTCTGGGCTCCGGAAATTATATTCGAGGCCGGTACTTATCACATGTATGTCAGCTATATACAAGGGGTCCCTTACGATTGGGCTGGACATAAGCGTCGAATGCTTCATTATACAAGCCCTGATTTGTTGCAGTGGATGTTCCAATCTGAGATCAAGCTAAGCTCAGAGCGGGTTATCGATGCTTGTATCCACAAGCTACCTGATGGACGCTTTCGGATGTGGTACAAGGATGAAGATAATGAGTCGCATACCTATGCGGCGGATAGCCATGATTTGTACGAATGGAGTGTTGTGGGGCCAGTCATAACGAGTCATCCCCATGAGGGACCGAATGTGTTTGAATATAAGGGAAGCTACTGGATGATCATCGACGAGTGGAGAGGGCAGGGAGTATACCGTTCCCAAGATGGAGAGAAATGGGAGCGCAACGGATTAATCCTAAGCGAAGCCGGAACTCGTGAAGATGACCGAACGATCGGTTTGCATGCGGATGTAGTCGTTCAGGGAGAAAATGCCTACATATTCTACTTCACCCACCCTGACCGGGCACATCATAATGATCAGTCCCGCACCTATGCGGCTCGCCGTTCCTCTATCCTGGTTGCTCGACTGGAAGTGAAGGATGGGGTATTGCGGTGTGATCGTAATCAGTCCTTTGAGCTTGATTTGAATCGAGGGAACTGAGAGGGTCAAGGGAAACGAGAGGATCTAGAGGATCGAAAGGATCTAGAGGATCTAGAGGATCTAGAGGATCTAGAGGATCTAGAGGATCTAGAGGATCTAGAGGATCTAGAGGATCGAAAGGATCTAGAGGATCGAAAGGATCTAGAGGATCGAGAGGAGCAAGAGGAGTAAGAGGAGCAAGAGGAGCAAGAGGAGCAAGAGGAGCAAGAGAAGCAGGAGGAGCAAGAGGAGCAAGAGAAGCAGGAGGAGCAAGAGGAGCAGGAGAAGCAAGAGAAGCAAGAGAAGCAAGAGAAGCAAGAGAAGCAAGAGAAGCAAGAGGAGTAAGAGGAGTAAGAGGAGCAAGAGGATCAGGAGGAGTAAGAGGAGCAAGAGTAGCAGGAGGAGCAAGAGGAGGAAGAGGAACAAGAGGAGCAAGGGGAGCAAGAGGCGCGTAAGAGGAGTAAGAGGAGCAAGAGTAGCAGGAGAACCAAAAGAACCAAGAGAACCAAGAGGATAAGCGATTCTTGAGGCTCATTTTTATTGGGCTCCAAACCCAAATCAGGGGCAGACGGAGATAATGGATTTCGGTTAAGAACGGCAGCGGCAAAGCCAAGATATTATTAGATATAGTTCCGTACCCAGCCAGCTCTAGACAAGACCTTAGAACGGCAATGGCAGAGCATAAGATATCACTCGATTCGAAGCCATTGTCTACCACAAAAACCTGCATTCATACATCTTTTTGGCCGTTTTATCGTAGTGTTCTGAAATTCATGCAAATGAAGTCAATTTCATAATTCGAACCCCTTGCTACGACTGGTTTTTTTCGCACACAAAAAAGGAGTACCTCCCCACAATCTCGAAGTTTATGGT